>JAPLED010000036.1 GCA_026391475.1 Bacteroidia bacterium
TGAGAAACCGGAATATGATTTTGTTGCGGAGGATGGTTTTGGTCACCATTTCTGGGTAGTAAAGAAACCGGAAACAAACAAACTTATAGAAAAACTGTTTGCCGAAAAGATTCCCTGTACCTATGTTGCTGACGGACACCACAGGACTGCTGCAGCGGCGCTTGTCGGGAAAGAAAAGCGGAAAAACAACCCTTCCCATGATGGAACTGAGGAATACAATTTTTTTCTTGCAGTCCATTTCCCTGATAATCAATTAAGGATCATTGATTACAACAGAACCATAAGAGACCTTAACGGTCTTACCCCGCAGGAGCTGGTTAAAAAACTAGGCAACGGATTTATTATTGATGAAAAGGGAAGCAGAACCTATAAACCGAAAAAGCTTCATAACTTCTCAATGTATCTTGATGGAAAATGGTATAGCCTGACCGCAAAAGAGGGTACTTACAATGATAATGACCCGATAGGCGTTCTTGACGTAACAATACTTTCCAATCAGATACTGATGCCCATACTTGATATTCAGGATCTCCGCAGGTCGAAACGGATCGATTTTATCGGAGGAATACGCGGGCTGGGAGAACTTAAGAAGAGGGTCGATAGTGGTGAGATGAAAGTTGCTTTCGCACTTTATCCGGTATCAATGAAGCAGCTTATTACCATCGCCGATTCAGGTAATATTATGCCTCCAAAATCCACATGGTTTGAACCCAAACTCAGAAGTGGTTTGGTAATTCACCTGTTAAGCTGAAATTATTGATATTTTTTTAGTTTTGGGTTGTCTAAAAAGCCCACCACCTCCCCCTGACGCTTCGGTCAGGGTACTCCTCCTCTGAAGAGGAGGAGAAAGTTATAATACTGTATTTCAATACTTTCCCCTCCTTTTTAAAGGAGGGGTGTCATGCCCGTAGGGCCATGACGGGGTGGTTAGTCCCACTTTTTGGCAACCCTAAAGTTTATTAAGAGTAAACTGGTTATTCATTCTTCGCGAACTTTTCGGTTAATGTTTTCACTTTTAACTATTTTTGTGTTTTAATAATTATTCCCCGATGACCGATATTGCTTCAAATATCAGTTTACTAAAACAACGAATACCATCATCTGTAAAGCTTATTGCAGTATCGAAAACAAAGCCGGTCAGTGCTATTCTTACTGCTTACAATTCCGGACAGAGATATTTTGGAGAGAACAGGGTGCAGGAACTGCTGAACAAGGTAGATCTTCTGCCTCGTGATATAGAATGGCATCTCATCGGGCATCTTCAAAGCAATAAGGTGAAATATATTGTGCCATTTATCAGCATGATACAGTCCGTCGATTCTTTCAAACTATTAAAAATCATTAATTCGGAAGCTTCAAAAATTAACAGGGTAGTTGATTGCCTGTTGCAGATACATATTGCCTCGGAAGAGACAAAGTTTGGATTCAGCATGAAAGAACTCTTTGAAATGGTTGAATCACAGGAGTTTATGAATATGAAGCATGTAAGGATATGCGGCGTAATGGGGATGGCAACTTTTACTTCTGATGCCGGTCAGGTCAGTAAGGAATTCAGTTATCTTGCTGATTGTTTTAATAGTCTTAAAAACAGATACTTCGCCGGGAACCAACATTTTAAGGAGATCTCTATGGGAATGTCGGGCGATTATGAAATTGCCATAAAAGAAGGAAGCACGATAGTCAGGATCGGAAGTATTATATTTGGCGAGAGACCGTTATAGCCAACGCGCAAGCAAAAGTTTGGCAGCCCATCTCTCAGGTTGCAAAACACAACTTGTCCTGACACTTCGGGATGCTTTTTTACCAATCCTCGATAGATATCTAATTTTGATTATGTAACTTTAAGAATTCTAAACTAACCAGTGGAAGACAAATTAATCAATAACAAAAAATTTCTTGAGATTCTCCGAGAGAAACTATCCAGAGGGAATAAAAAGTCTATTCATTTAAACGCGCTCCCCGGGAGATCTGCCACAAGAATTGACTTTCTAGATATTGATTTAATAGAAAAAGCTTTTTCTAAATCCTTCCTTAATAAGCTGTTTACTAAGAAAACCTTCAAGATTGACATAAGTTTTGAAGATGATTTTGACTTAAACGAAATAGACGAAAAAACTGCTAAAAAGTTAACTGTCTCAATTAGAAGATTGAAAAGCATTTGTAAACAAAATAATGACTTTTTTCAAGAACATGGTTTAAAACCATTCGGATTTGGATATCCCATAATTTATAAGAGAGACAGTAAGGATCCTAAAAACATAATTAAGGCTCCTTTGATTATATGGGCGCTTGAGATTGAGGAAGATAGAAAACATATCAATAAGTGGACAATAAAGAGAGAAGAAGACTTTCCAATATATTTTAATGATGTCCTAATATCTCATATAGAGAAAGATGAGGGTGTTAAATTGTCAAAAATAAGGAAGGAACTTCTTGAAGATTTTATTCTTGATAATAACGAAATAAATGAAATTATTTCAGACTTTCTTAATCAGTTCGGTTCTAAATTAGGAATATCCGAAATACAGAATAGTTTAAATAACTTTCAAAGATGTGATTCCTTTTCCGATCAGGAAGATTTAATAAATAGAATTCCAAAAATCGTTAATGCTGGTGTTTTGGGTTTATTTATTAATCAAAAGCAAAGCATAATTGAGGATTACAATCTCGTAATAGAAAGAGATACAAATATTGAAGAATCAAATTTAATAAATGAAAATTTTAAAATAAATCCATTCCCTGCAATAGATACCGATCCCTCTCAACAGAGTGTATTAAATTGTCTCTCTGAAAAAAATAAAATAATAATTCATGGCCCACCAGGAACCGGTAAAAGCCAATCTCTGACAGCAATAATAACAAATGCCCTTGCAAATCATGCAAAATGTTTGGTCGTTTGTGAAAAAAGGACTGCATTAGAAGTGATCTCAAAGAATCTCAATAATTTAGGAGTTGAAAAGTTAATTGCACTTATCGAAGATACATCAAAAGATAGACGAATTATTGTTGATACAGCTCGTGAGACCATCGATGACATAAATAAAACTATGTATCGATACAAAGACTATAAATTTAATGAACCAGAATTTGTGAAATTAATAAATGACACAAAAGAAATAAGAAATGAAATCCTTAAATTCCACTCCAGTCTAAATGAGCAGATATTTAACATCGATAACTGGACTAATTTAGTCGGACGATTTTTACATAGCAGTAAGAATCTCAATACCGCTGATTTTGATAAGAGAATTAACAAGGACATATTTTCACTTGACTATCAGGAATATTCTGAATTGACTAAGAGTATATTGAAGCTTTCATATTTTTTCGATAAATATAATCCAAGTAAGAGTGCTCTTGAATTTGTTGTTTATGAAACTGTAAAGGAATTAGACATTACTTCTGTCACTGACTATCTTAAAGATACATTAATTGATAATCTTAAAAACCTTCAGAATATTTCTGAAATCGCTGCAAAACTTCTTTCTGGATATGAAAATGAACTATCTGTTGATTGTACTAATCACTATAAAAATATAAAGAACAAAATTCAATCCTTAACTAACATATACACAAAACATAATGCCAAGTGGTTGTTTGAAAGAAATTTTTGGCCATCAAACTCCCTGCTATCAATGCTCTCATTTTTTAGCTCTCCCCACAAAGAAATTTTATCTGACAAGAGAGCATACATTCAATTATTTAGGGACCTTAAAAACGAAATAATTACCTATCAATATTTGGTTCCCCCGAATTTAAGTGATAATAATCCAGAGAGGTTAGTTACAATTTTCAATAATATCCAATCATTTGAAGAAACAGCAGATTCCTGGTTCGCCTCATTAAATACCTTCATTGCTGAAAAAGTATCTAATTTCGAAATCAATTGTACACAAAAATTTGAAAGGGTTGCTATTACTCAGAAGGAATTTCAAATTGCTTATAACAACTTATTGACCAATCATAAGACAAAGAATATTTTCAATTTTAGATATTTAATAGCTCCTGCAACAGTAATATCAATTGTTGAGACATTAAACCTAGTCCTCAAAAAGTTGGCTGAGATTCAATCTGAGTTAGATTCTATCCATGACTTTATCGAATGGAAAGCTTTTTACACAAGTCTTGATGCAAAAACTATAGCGGTAGTTGATGCAATTATCCAAACTGATATAAAAATTGGGGAGCCCTTATTTGATAGCTGGTACTTTAACAAAGTTCTTAATAAATATAATAGTCAGAAGATTAGTGGAGTAGAATCCTTACTGGAAAATATCTCAAAAAACACAGATACTCTTAAGATACAGACTATTAAGAAAATTCTTGCTTATTGGCAAACAAAAAGAATTGAATCAATCTATCGATTTAATAACGCTAATTTAATCAATGCAAAACAACTTTTTTCTAAAAGGAATAGTGCCGGTCGTAAACAAACTCTAAGGCAAATAATCTTTCAGGATTTTGAGCTATTTACTGATATTTTTCCCGTAGTTATGGTTAACCCATCTGTTTGTAGCTCTATTTTTCCATTAAAAGAAAACCTTTTTGATATTGTAATTTTTGATGAAGCAAGTCAGTTAAGAATTGAAGATACTTTTTGTGCACTCATTAGAGGGAAAATAAAAATAATATCAGGAGATGAACATCAAATGCCCCCTTCATCTTATTTCCAATCTAACGAATTTTACATAGATTCAGAATCCGATGAGGATAATGAAATAACAGAAGAACAAACCAAAAGACAATTCGATGATGCAATAGTCAACCTTGCATATCAGGAATCACTATTAGACTATGCATCAGAACTAAACTACCTTGATGCTGATTTGCAGATTCATTATCGTTCACGTCATCCATTACTCATTGACTTTTCAAATGCAGCATTTTATGGTAAAAAATTAAATCCTCTTCCGGAAATGATTGATTATAAACCAATTAGGTTCATTCAAGTTAACGGAATATATTATAATCAAGTAAATGAAATAGAAGCCAAGCAAGTCATTAATATACTCAAGACAAATATTCTTAAGGATGAGCATGGAAATTACCCTTCCATTGGGATTGCAACCTTTAACTTACACCAAAGAAACCTTATAATAGATGAAATAAATAGAGAAGCCAATGCAGATCAAGCCTTTTCAGCAAAAATTGATTCATTTTATGAGAACGGAATGTTTATCAAAAACCTTGAAAACATCCAAGGTGATGAAAGAGATATAATAATTATTTCAACAACGTTTGGGAAAAATAAGGATGGTTACTTTTCTGAAAAGTTTGGGCCACTTAATGTTGGCATAAAGGGACATAGATTATTAAATGTAATAATTACAAGAGCAAAATATAAGATTTATGTTTGCAGCTCTTTCCCTGAGGAAAAGATCGCAGGTTACAAAGAATATATTCAGAATTTAGGAAATATTGGAAGGGGAATTTTGTATGCATATCTGGCATATGCTAAAGCAATTGAAACTTCAAATTGGGAATCTGTCGAGTATATTCTATCACTTCTTGCAGAAAAATCTTCACTTAGAGTCAAATCAGGCGAACCAATAATTGGGACTGAATCACCTTTTGAGCAGGAAGTTGTGGATTATTTAATAGGCTCCGGATTTCCTGCCAACCGGGTAGTTCTGCAATACAAGTGCGGTGGCTTTAGAATTGATATTGCAATTATATCCAAATTTAGAGAGAAACCAATTATTGCAATAGAATGCGATGGTGCAGCTTATCATTCAAGTTCAGAGGCATATTTATGGGATACTTTTCGACAGAAACAATTAGAAAATTACGGTCTTAAATTTATTAGAGTTTGGTCAACAAACTGGTGGGTAAATCCTAAAAGAGAATTATCCAAAATATTAAAGTTTATAAGTGACATTGATTCAAATGATTCAGAATCGTCAGTTAAAAGTATAAAAAATAAGAATTTACTAGATAGCATCGTTATTCCTGTTTATATTTCGTTAAATGAAGTGAAGTTAAACTCTAAAGTCAAAATATCGAATTTAAAGACTTCGAAAGAATTCACAATCAAAATTGTAGATGAACAACAATTAAAAATAAGACACGATGGCATCCAACCTGTTTTTATCAGAGCACCACTGGCTTTAGCCATGATGGGAAAAACTGAAGGAAACAATTTTCAAATTGAATTATCTGGAGAGATATTCAATATTTTAGAGATATTAAACTAATACTCTATCATAAGTCCTCAGTCCCATTTTCAACTCTTACTTGCCATTACAAGCGTCATCTTCAAAGATTTAGATGTAATACAGCAAGCTCCAAATAAGCGTTTCAAATACTACATTAATTTATATTTTATGACTGGTATTTTTATCTCAAAAGGAATAACCCCTGGATTTCAACCTGGTGATTTTGAAATCTCATTTGACGAGAAAGGGAAAGTCGCATTTAATGTAAAATTAAGTGTTCATTATGATGTCTGTCCAATATGGTTGGCGCTGTCTATAAATCATCTAGAACAAGCCAAAATCTGGAATCTTAAGAGAGTACATGTGTGGAATAATTCTATTGAAAAATTAAAAGCAGATACTTTAGAAAAAGAATTCGAATATTCGATGCAAGCAATTATAGCTATTGCGATTTCTTATGAAGCATTTTATGCTAATATTAAACCAATGATCAATATACCACCGGAAGAAATTTAAGAAGATTTAATTTCTCACAAATTACAACGTTCAGGACTGAAAATATTGAACTGCTGGATGAACATGGAATTGAATATGATGAAAAATATTTCCTTTGAAATTATTCAACCACATTGTGGTTGTAAAAAATCATTCAATCGCATATTCTATTCACATTCAATCCCTTCGGGATTATTAACATAAAAATCAATGCGTTGTAAAATGGAGATTGGCCTGCTGGTTTATGAGTTGTATGGTTTGACAGAGGAAGAGATAATGATTGTGGAAGCATAGAGCATAGGGCTCAGAGTGCAGGGTGAAGGACTCACCACTTGCGGTGCTATTGGAGTACCAACCCCAACAGGGGTTTAATATGATTACAAACCGGTGCAACCGGTTTAATGTGAATAACCGCCGGTGTAACCGGTGGATGTGCAACCGATAGAGATGCAGCTAGAATGCACTCCCAAAGATTGACGGAGTGCCAACGCTAGCTTGCTGGTGCTTACAACTTTGATATCCACAGTGTCTTCCGATAATTATTCCGGACTATACTGTACAACTCATTCTGGAGTAAATCCTGATTTGAACATATCGCAAGAAAAATTAAATTTGCCTATACTTTATTTTTCTTGGAAACAATAAAGATTGGCTTACCTGCAGGGCACATATTAGTACTAATGTTTCAGATTTATGAACGAAAGACTCTTTGCAATTGGAGATATACACGGCTGTTTTGATTCATTCCGGGAATTAGTTGAAGACAAAATTGAGATCAACAATGGTGATAAACTCGTTTTGCTTGGAGATTATATTGACAGAGGAAAGCAAAGCAAGGAAGTTATTGATTATATAATTGAACTACAGCAAAAAGGTTTTGATATTATCCCTCTGATTGGCAACCATGAATCAATGTTGCTTAATGCAATAGGTAATGAAGAACACTTTTCATTGTGGATTCAGAATGGCGGTTCCAAAACAATGGAGAGTTTTAAAATCAATTCATTGAAGGACCTCCCCAAATTTTATATAGATTTTTTCAAAGCATTACCATTTTATTATTCATATAAGAACTTTCTTTTTGTGCATGCCGGATTTAATGATGAAATAATTAATCCATTCGAAGATAAATATCACATGATATGGACTTGCAGAG
This sequence comes from Bacteroidia bacterium, assembly GCA_026391475.1. Classification (GTDB taxonomy): domain Bacteria; phylum Bacteroidota; class Bacteroidia; order Bacteroidales; family VadinHA17; genus LD21. The sequence continues at coordinate 7,807 of JAPLED010000036.1, forward strand.
GAAAATATTCTAATTCAATTTTAAGAGATAAAACTATTATTCACGGACACTCACCTATCTCAGAATCTTCTTGCAGAGGAAGAATTCAGAATAATTATCAGGTAATAAATATTGATACCGGATGTGTATATTCTGATTATGTTGGCTATGGACGTTTATCAGCAATAGAGTTAAATTCAATGAAACTTTTTTCAGTATAGATTTATATTTGAATCGTTAATTCGTGATTCGCGAATCGCGAATTGAAAAAAAATAAAATATCATGAGTGCATTCGAGCTCAGACATTATATTACAGAAAATATCTCACTTATTGATGATGACTCGGATCCCACAAAGTGGTCTCCTCGGTTGGCTTCGCCAAGCTCACTTTGTTCGGTTGCTCAAGCTATAATTGCCTGCTCCGCTTGAAGGGGTTTTTGCAGTGTCACTTATATAGTTCACCGTGACATGAAACCTCCAACCCATCTACCAGGACTACTAAAAACCATGATAGCCCCGATAAATCGGTGACGGTAACTAACGATAACCATAACCTTAATCTGGAAAAAAACATATCTTTGTTGGTAATACGAGTATTTACATGAAAAGAAACAATGATATAATCGAAATAATTAAACAAACATCTCGTGAGTATTTACCTGATGCTGAAGTGCTTCTTTTTGGATCCCGTGCTCGAAAAAATGCTTCTTCTGATAGTGACTATGATATTCTCCTTATCACTAATGCTGAACTTCTGCCGAAAGACAAATTACCCATAAGAACCAAGATTCGTAAATCATTACTTGCAATCGGGATTCGTTCTGATATTTTGATTCAGAGTAAATCAGAGGTAGAAAAAAAGAAGAATCTTCCTGGACACATTGTTAAAAAAATTCTTGGAGAGGCTATTCTACTATGACAAATGACCAGAATGACTACTTAAAAAACTGGATTTTTCGTGCTAACGAAGAGGACAACATAAAGATTTAAAATAACAACTAACCATAACACTGTCGGCGCTATAGTTAATTACCTTCGGTGAGCTCGGATCGTTCGGTTGATCAAGCTATTATTGCCTGCTCCGCTTACAGGGGTTTTTGCAGTGTCACAGTTTCTATAAAAACAATATTGACTATCTTTGAATAAAAATTGATGACGGAGAGCAAGCTTAAAATATTATCAAATAGTCTGATAAATGATTATCTAAGCTCGATAGATTTTGACATTGAAGAAACCATTACTTCAATTGAAGGAGACTCTGTCCCGGTCGACTATTTTCAGTTTTATAATTCAGTTTCATCTGTGTATTCTTCAAAAATCGAAGGTGAAAACATCGACTTTGACTCTTACTATAAACACAAATTTCTGAATGTTAAGTACAAGCCTGACTATACTAAAAAATCGGATGACTTATTACTGGCATATGAATTTACTCTGGAGAACGAGCTTAGTTTTGAGAATATTTTAAAAGCACATTCCATACTCAGTAGAAATCTCCTCCCAAAAAATCAGAGAGGCTTGGTTAGGAATAATCCAATGTTCGTTTTAAATAGTGATGACCGAATTGAATATGTTGCTGCTGAACCAAAGATAGTTAAGGCAGAAACAGAGAAACTGTTTTTAGATATTTCAATCCTTTTAAATGAAAATCTATCTCTTGCCGAGATTTTCTATTATGCAGCTTATATTCATTTAGTTTTTGTTAAAATTCATCCATTTCAAGATGGTAACGGGAGAACTGCAAGACTTCTGGAGAAATGGTTTCTTATTGAAAAGTTGGGTAAGGAAATTGTATCTGTTAAGTTGGAAAAAAACTATTATAAAAATCTTAGTGATTATTATAAGAACATTAAAAAGCTGGGACTTGAATATGATTGCCTGGATTATTCCAAGAGCCTTGACTTCTTAAACATGACGATTTCTGGACTAAAGACTCAAACAAAAAATCACTAACCATAACAAGGTCGGTGCGTTTCAATTATGTTTATATCAGTTTTGCCGAAAGATATTTACCGGTATAAGATTCTTTGCATTTTGCCAGTTCTTCCGGTCTTCCCTCAAAAACAATCCGGCCCCCGTCTTCACCGCCTTCCGGTCCAAGGTCGATGACCCAGTCAGAACTCTTTATCACCTCAATGTTATGCTCAATAAGTATCACAGAATGACCATGATCGACCAGGGCATTTATTGATTTAAGAAGTTTGTTTATGTCATGAAAATGCAAGCCTGTGGTTGGTTCGTCAAAGATGAATAATATATGTCCGTTACCGCGTTCCTGGCTCAGGAAATAGGCCAGTTTAACTCTCTGGCTTTCACCTCCTGACAGAGTACTTGACGGCTGCCCCATTTTTATATAGCCCAGTCCCACATCAGAAAGAGGTTTCAGTTTTTCGATGATTCTCTTTTCACTCTTTCCCGGATGTGAGTTGAAAAAATCAATTGCTTCATCTATAGTCATCTCAAGCATATCATAAATGTTCTTTCCATGATATTTTACCTCAAGAACATCCTTGCGGAATCTCATCCCCTTGCAGTTTTCGCAGGTCAGCTCCACATCGGCCATAAACTGCATTTCAACTCTTATTATCCCTTCACCCTGACACTCCTCACATCGTCCGCCTTCTATGTTAAATGAAAAATGAGACGCTTTATAATTATTCTGGACCGAAGCTTGTTGTTCGGAATAAAGCTTGCGTATTTCATCATATGCTTTGAGATAAGTGACCGGATTTGACCGGCTCGACTTACCTATCGGATTCTGATCAACCATCTCAATGCCGGTTAACCCGGAAATGTCTCCGGTAATATCCCTGAACTGACCTGGTTTTAAGTTATTCCCATTAATCCTGTTCGACAGAACTTTGTGTAAAATATCTGAAACAAGGCTCGATTTGCCTGATCCGCTTACTCCGGTAACAGCTGTTATAGTATGAAGCGGAAATTTCACATCAATACCTTTAAGATTGTTTTGCCTGGCACCTTTGATCTCAATAAAGCTGTTCCATTTTCTTCTTATGCGCGGGACAGGGACTACTAACCGTCCACTCAGGTAACCGGCTGTAAGAGATTTATTTGCAGTGGTCAGATCAAGGCCTCCCTGATAAACCACTTCTCCACCGAGCCTGCCAGCTTCCGGTCCCATATCAATTATTTCATCTGCAGCTCTTATTATTTCCTCTTCATGCTCTACAACAAGAACCGTATTCCCGAGGTCTCTGAGCTCTTTCAGTACTTTTATCAAAAGATTAGTGTCACGGGGATGAAGACCTATACTTGGCTCATCGAGAATATACATAGAGCCTACCAGATTACTCCCAAGCGATGTTGATAGATTAATTCTCTGTGATTCTCCGCCTGACAATGTAGAAGATAGCCTGTCGAGAGTGAGATAAGGAAGTCCGACATCAATAAGAAATTTCAACCGGACAGTAATCTCCTTTATAAGCCTTTCAGCAATTGCAGTATCTTCAGCATTTAACTTTATTTCAGAAAATTGCTCAATTAGCTTTCCGACAGGGATTGAAACAAGATCCTGAATTGAATAACCGGCAATCTTTACATAACCTGCCTCTTTTCTTAGCCTCGAACCTTTACATTCCGGGCAGATCGTTTTTCCCCGGTAGCGGCTTAACAGCACCCTATATTGGATCTTAAATTTCTTCTCTTCAAGATGATGGAAGAACCGGTCTATCCCATAGAAATATTTATTTCCTTTCCAGAGTAGCTCCTTCTGCTCTTCTGTCAGCTGGTAAATTGGTTTATGTATCGGAAAATCGAATAATTCTGCACTGGCAATCAGTCTCTCTTTCCATTTTTTCATCGTTTCACCTTTCCAGCAAACTATCGCATCTTCATAAACCGAAAGGTTCTGGTTCGGGATAACAAGTTTTTCATCAATACCTATAATCTTGCTATAGCCTTCACAAACAGGACAGGCACCTATGGGATTATTGAAACTAAACAAGTATTCTGAAGGTTCTTCAAACCCGATGCCATCCTCTTCAAATTTGTTTGAGAAATTTTCCCTTTTTATTCCGTTATCATCAGGGATAACTACCTGGCAATAACCTTTCCCGGTCTGAAATGCCGTTTGTGCAGAGTCAGCAGCCCTGCTGAAATTATCTGCAGAATGACTTATAACAAGCCTGTCGATTACAATATTTACCTGCTGCCCGGGTTCATATCCATCAAAAGTTTTTAGTTCATCAATTTTAATAAGCTCCCCATCAGACTCGATACGGTTGAACCCCTGTTTATTCAGGAACGAAAAATATTCTGATACTTTTATGTTTTCGGGTATCTCACCGGATGAGGTAATAACCACCTTTGTTCCCTCAGGCAGAGATGCCAGGTAATCAACTATATCATCAGCGCTGTGTTTTTTAACTTCTTTACCCGACACAGGCGAATAGGTTCGACCGATTCTTGCGAACAGAAGCCGTAGATAGTCATATATTTCTGTCGATGTGCCTACAGTGGAACGTGGATTCCGGGAGTTTACTTTCTGTTCAATAGCGATGGCAGGAGGGATCCCGTTTATGAAATCAACCTCAGGTTTATTCATTCTGCCCAGGAATTGACGTGCATAGGAGGAGAGGCTTTCGACATATCTTCTCTGACCTTCTGCATAAATTGTGTCGAAAGCAAGAGATGATTTCCCTGAACCTGAAACGCCGGTGATTACCACAAGTTTGTTTCTGGGAATATTCAGACTGACATTTTTCAGATTGTGTACCCTGGCACCCTTGATTTCAATACTCCCCTGCATGTCTGATCCTTTCTATAGTGTTAAAATTCAGTTAAAACCCAAAAGTAATACTTTCAATTTAAAATAAATTGTTTCCTTTGTATTACGAATAACAACCTGACAAAGGAGGACTGCCTATAGAATATCTCTACTCTGTTTAATTAAAAGAGTGAGTTATGAAAAAAATGATTTCCGATTATGAGCTGATTATGAGGTTCATAAAAGGTGAACAGTCGTGCTTTGAACAGCTAATCCACCGACATAAAAACAAAGTTTTCGCTTATATAAGCCTATATATTCGCGATCAGGCTCTCGCTGAAGATATCTTTCAGGATACCTTCCTTAAAGTTTTTCAATCTGTTAAAGCAGGTAAATACTCCGATAACGGAAAATTTCTCTCCTGGGTAATGCGTATAGCTCATAATCTGATTATTGACCATTTCCGCAGGATTAAGCAGATGAATACCATATCGAACGACAACTATGAATCTGATCTTTTCAATTCAAAAAGATTTGCTGAAGATAGCGTTGAGGATGATATGATAAAGCGGCAAATACATAAAGATGTCAGGAATATGATAAGCAGCCTGCCCGATGACCAGAGGGAGGTGGTAATCCTTAGGCATTACGCAGACCTGAGCTTTAAAGAGATTGCCGATATAACCGGTGTAAGCATAAATACTGCTCTCGGCCGTATGAGATATGCCCTTATAAATATGAGAAAAATTATGGTGGAGAAAAAGATCAGCCTGACAATTAACTGAACAAGGGCACAAGGGCGTAAAGGTGTAATAAATAATTATTAATACAATAATAAACATTCCAGGACGTTTTCAAAGAAAATGAAAACATGAAGCCTATGGGATTAACTTCTACTCCTTTTATTTCATATCACAATATCAAAGTTAAAGATGTAGATCTTATTGAAGATGCATGGGGTATAAACTCTGAATTCTGTGATGTGATTGACCTTCTCCGGCAGATAAAAGCTGTTCCGGGGAAGAGGTTGACTAAAAGACTGATTGAGAAGATCAGGAAGCAGGATTAAAAATCTTAATGAACACAGGAAAATTTCCTGTGTTTTTTTTGGAAATATAAATTTAAAATAATATCTTTGTGATATTAAATTAATATCATATACTATGAAACAGGAATTGACTTTCAAACCCATTTCGGGTTATGTAGTTCTGCTGATAGCCATTTTGGCTCTTGGCGGATCGATTGCCGGATTTGCTTTTCAATTGATCTGGCCAGGTGTAATATCTGCATTGTTGTTTGTTTTCCTGACAAAAGGCTTCACAGTTGTTAATCCTAATGAATCTTGCGTTATGGTACTGTTCGGAGCATATAAAGGAACAATCAAGGAAAATGGGTTTTTCTGGGTAAATCCATTTTTCATAAAGCGGAATATCTCTCTAAGGGCACGAAACTTTGACAGTGATCCTATTAAGGTAAATGACAAAATAGGTAATCCGATAAAAATTGGTTTTGTGCTTGTCTGGAAAGTAGCAAATACTTATCAGGCTGCTTTTGAAGTAGATGATTATCAGCATTTTGTTTTAGTTCAGAGTGATGCTGCTCTCAGGAAACTTGCAGGCCTGTACCCTTATGATAATTTTGAAGACCATGAGGCTGTAGTAGCTCTCAGGAGCGGAGGAGAAGAGGTTAATCAAGAGCTCGAAAGAGAGATAAGAGAGAGACTTACAATTGCAGGTATACATGTAATTGAGGCCAGAATAAATTACATTGCATACGCTGAGGAGATTGCCAATGCCATGTTAAGACGGCAGCAGGCAACAGCTATTGTGGCCGCCAGGTTTAAGATAGTTGAAGGTGCAGTTTCGATGGTTCAGATGGCTCTTGAACAGCTTTCTGACAAGAAGATTGTTGATCTTGATGATGAGAGGAAAGCAGCTATGGTAAGTAATCTGATGGTAGTGCTGGTAAGCGATAAGGATGCCTCACCGGTTGTAAATGCCGGTACATTACATTCCTAGTATGAGTGAAAAGAAACCATTTGTTTTACGATTGAGTATATACTCGACCATGCTCTTCGAAAATCAGGCAGATGGAAAACAAGATCAGAAAATATTGAAAAGGAGGAATTATGAACGAGATAATGAAATACACCTGTCCGAAGTGTGGCAATAAACAATATGAAACCGGTGAAATCTGGACCATCGGCAGTTTCTGGACAAGAATGGCGGCCAGTTTTTCATTCGTATTACACAACAGGAGATTTACTTTCGTTTCCTGCCAGAGATGCAAATACACCGAATTGTTTAAAACTTCTCAAAAAAACATTGGAGAGGTATTTAACAATCTGGCCAGATAATGCCCGATTTTACTGGTTGATAAAGTAAATAGAATGGCAGGCCGCAACGCCTGCCGTTTCTGTTCTCAGCCGGCTGTGACCCAGATGAACAGAAATGAAATTCTTTTCAATAGCAGAATCAATCTCCTCATCACTGAAATCGCCTTCCGGTCCGATCAGAATTAACACATTTTCATTTTTTGAATATACTTCAGATATCTTACTTCTATTAAATGTTTCATTACAATGGGCAATCAAGCGGTTTCCTTTAAAATCCCTGTTGAGAAAATCATTGAAAAGGCAAGGTTCGTTCAATACCGTTTTTGTTGCTTTAATCGATTGTTTCATTGCGGAGATAATCAGGTTATTTACTCTTTCAGTCTTTATGCCCTGCTTTTCCGTGTTCCTGCAGATCAGCGGGGTGATCTCATCAATACCAATTTCAATACTCTTTTCAACAAACCATTCAAAACGTTCCAGATTCTTTAAAGGGGAGATTGCTATGTGGAGACAGTAATTTCGCTTTTCGAAATCTTTAATTATTCCTGTAATGTCTATAGCACATTTTTTTGAGTCAGGGTTACTTATGATCCCCTCATACAGATTGCCTTTTCCATCTATTAATCTGACACAGGTTCCCTTTGTCATCCTTAAAACCCTGATACAATGTTTCGACTCATTCTCGTTTAGGGTGTAGGTATCACTGGTTATATCCGGAGCATAAAATATCTGCATATGTCAGTTGTTTGTACAAAAATAGAGAATTTGAGTTAACCTTTGCATTACTTTTTGAAATCCTTTGTGTTACTTTGGGAGTATGAAGATTGGCCTTATCTCAGATACGCACGGATGGATCCATCCCAGGCTATTTGACCATTTTGCAGCCTGTGATGAGATCTGGCATGCAGGGGACATCGGTAATATCGAAACAGCCGATTCTCTTGCAGTTTTCAGACCTTTGAAAGCAGTTTATGGCAATATGGACGATGCACTTGTCAGAACGGTATATAAGGAGCATCTGGTTTTTAATGCCGAAGAAGTAAGGGTCTGGATGACTCATATCGGCGGAACACCCGGTCATTACGATCATAGAGTAAAACCTGCCATATATGAAAATCCTTTGGATATTTTTATTTGTGGACACTCGCATATAGCAAAAGTCATGTACGATAAAAAGACCGGATTTTTATATGTAAATCCGGGAGCAGCTGGATATATCGGGTTTCATAAATATATGACAGCTATCAGGTTTCAGATAGACGGGAAAAAAATCCACGATTTGGAACTTATCGAACTTGGTGAAAGAGGCAAGGCAGTTATCTTGTAACAGGTTCTTCCCCGGCATTATCACTGGTCATTCTTCTGAGGAAACGGCTAAGCCTGCCTTCAACAGCAATCATATATGTATAAGGTACCCTTACTGATGAATCGGGATGTTTCCTGTAGTTCAGTTTCGTATTTGCAATAATTGTGTTAAAACTGTTGTTTCCTGCCTGCGCCATCATTACGCCTCTTATATATGAAAAATAATACCATGTTGATTCATCTGCCTTCAGATAAACATCGATCATGTCGCCTGATCTTCTGCGCTGAATTTCAATATAACCATCCACATAAATGTTGATAGGTTGTTGCCCTATGAATCCGATACCGATTTTTCCGCTCGATCTGAATGATGACGTAGCTTCATTCCAGTAAAGTTTCACATCGTTAAGAAGTAGTTCGTAATTGAATTCTTTTGGAAGGCTTCCTGAAGTTCCAAACAGGTCCATTTCCTCTTTTATCTGTGAGGCAGCGGTTACTCCCATAAGATCTTTCATCCCCTTGTTATTCAGGTCGGTGTTCAGATTTACCGGTTTAAGCGTTGGCATCATCCTGATCTCATCTGCCATTACCTTAAGGGCTTCGGGAGAGAAGTGGAAGTCGAGAGCCAGTATTGCCTCAATGTCAACTTTTCCTGAATCAAGAGTATGGATTACCTTTCCTGCGCTTGAAAATTTAACAAGGTCAAATTTTGCACCGAAATTGATATTTCCTTCTCCCGACAATATACAGAAGTTCTTATCAAAAGCAATCATATTTCCGGGAAGACTCTGGTCGGCAAGCTTTTCAAGGGAGGTGATTAAATATCTGCCTTTAGCTTTTTCATAGTAGAGGTAGCCTGTTGAATTTACCAGAGCAACATCGGACCATGATTTTTGTACCGAAAGAAATGCAGGATAAATATGAATAGGATCTGTGTTGATATACGAACCGGAAAAAACAAGATTATCATTCATATCCCTTGGTTTATCACTTACAGGGATCATAACATTTTTTGGATCGATTTTAGATTTGAATTTGATTGTATAACTCTTGATTGTACTGCAGTTATGCATAATACCTGCTGATCCTGTATATGTGAGCAGATCATTCTTTGAAGTGAGCAAAACACCGCCGGTATATGAAAATGCAGGATTGAGCTTGAATTTCTGAGTGACAGGTATGTAACCTCTGGCGCTGGTGGTCATGGTGTCAACTGTAAGTTCCGGAAAATTAATCTGCTGTATCTCATTGTTTTCATCAACATAATCGTAAATGGCGCTGCCTGTATATCGTTTGGTCGATTCAATATCAATTTTTGCTGAATGCAGTATATGCCTGTTATTGAGAGCAATCAGGGCGTTCTGCATCGTCTGTATTTTTGCTCTCCTGTTGATGACGATTTTCCCGTTTTCAGGTTGAATC
>JAPLED010000001.1 GCA_026391475.1 Bacteroidia bacterium
TCATTCAAGGCTGTAGCTGTTGTAAACGGCAATGATATCGTTGAAAATTTTTCACTTGACCAATTTGTTGGTCAGAAATATGTTGTATTCTTTTTCTATCCCCTGGATTTCACTTTTGTTTGTCCTACTGAGATTTTGGCATTTCAGGCGAAATTAGCTGAATTTGAAAAGCGCAATGTCGCTGTGGTTGGTTGCTCTGTTGATTCTCAGTTCTCTCATTGGGCCTGGTTGAATACCGAAAAGAACAATGGAGGTATCAAAGGAGTGAAATTCCCGCTGGTAGCTGATTTGTCCAAAACGATTGCTGAGAACTATGGTGTTCTTGCCGGTGAATACCAGGTAAACGAAGAAGGAGAATCATCCTTTGTGGGCGAACCGGTTGCCTACCGGGGTCTATTCCTGATCGACAAGAAAGGTGTCGTTCGTCACCAGCTGGTCAATGACCTTCCTTTGGGACGCAATGTGGACGAGGCACTCCGTATGGTTGATGCACTTGCTCACTTTGAAGAGTTTGGGGAGGTTTGTCCTGCGAACTGGAAGGAAGGAGATGATGCCATGAATGCATCTGCTGAAGGGGTGGCAAGTTATCTTTCTAAGCATTAAGACAGAGTGCCTAAAGTGAACTAAAGTGACTAAAGTGAACTAAAGTTATGGATTTCGGACAATTATTCATTGTTGCGAAGTACTTTAGGCACTCCAGGCACTTTAGGCACTTTTTATCTTTTGTCCGGGGAGAATTGTTTTATAATCAACCTCAAACTTACCTTTACTTATGGCTGCAAGTTTACTTTTGAGAAGCCTTTTTCTGAGAGGACTTACTTTATCGGTGAACAGTATGCCGTCGAGGTGATCATATTCATGCTGGATTATTCTGGCCTTATATCCATCAAAGACCTCATCATGACACTCCAAGTTCTCATCATAATATTTGATCCGGATATGTGACTCCCGGTTAACCTCTTCTCTTAAATTTGGAATGCTTAAACAACCTTCAGTCATTGGTAGAAAGTCGCCACTCTTTTCTGTGATATGAGCATTGATGAACACTTTTTTGAAATCACCCAGTTCAGGCTCTTCATCAGCTACCGGTTTGCCGTCGATCACAAACATTCTTATTGACTTCCCGATCTGTGGTGCCGCAAGGCCCAGACCTTCAGAGTAGTACATGGTTTCAAAAAGATCATTTATTATTTGATTCAGCCCGGTATAATCTTTATCAATCTCCTTCGCAACCTTTCTTAATATCTGATGTCCGTATACAACAATGGGATATATCATTTCAATTTATTATTTTCTGTTCTGTTTGATCTGTTATCAAGAAAAGACTGAAGAATGATCGAAGCACTTATTTTATCAACCATCGATTTATCCTGTCTGTCTCTCTTTTTCACCCCTCCGTCAATCATTGTCCTTAAAGCCATCTGCGATGTGAATCGCTCATCAACCAGGTGGATATGCTTTTCAGGAAAAGCTTTTTTAAGTTTCTTAATGAACGGATTTATATATTTAACAGATTCACTTGGCTGGTTGTTCATCTGCACAGGATATCCGATAACAAGAGCCTCCACCTCCTCGGTTTTAAGATAACCTGAAATAAAGTTATCAAACTCGTTTGGGCTTACTGTATTTAAGGGTGAGGCAAATATTTGTAATGGATCTGTAACAGCCAGACCTATTCTTTTCGTACCATAATCTATAGCAAGTATCCTGCCCATAATTTTTTATAGGGAGCAAAAATACGAATATTATTTAAAAATAGACGCACGGCACACGACGCACGGCACATTCTAAAAAGTATCATCTCGTTTTTCTTCCGTGTGTCATGAGCCGTGAGTCGTGAGTCAAAAAAAAAAGCCACCTTCGTGATGGCTTTTTTTATAGATTACTGTTAAACAGTTTTTTCGTATATTAATGAAGCTAGTCGCTGATATGATTTGTACCTCCATTTGGCATTCTCTTCGGCAGCTTTAAAGAGTATCTCGGCTTCCTTGGGGAATGATTGTATTAAAGAAGTATAACGTACTTCTGACTTGAGAAAATCCTGGAATTTGGTCCAATCAGGCTCTTTTGAATCGAGTGTGAATGGATTTTTGCCTTCAGCTTCGAGCAAAGGATTATACCTGTAATTATGCCAGTATCCTGCTTCAACAGCAGCCTTGGTTTGTGACTGAGTTTTTCCCATGCCAGCTTTAAGTCCGTGATTTATACATGGGGAATAAGCTATAATAAGTGATGGTCCAGGGAAAGCTTCTGCCTCTCTGATTGCTTTCAGGTACTGAGCATTGCTTGATCCCATAGCAACCTGTGCAACATATACATAGCCATAACTCATTGCCATCTGACCAAGATCTTTCTTACGGATCTTTTTACCTGATGCAGCAAATTTTGCAACGGCTCCGGCAGGTGTCGATTTTGATGCCTGACCTCCGGTATTGGAATATACTTCGGTATCGAGAACAAGAATGTTTACATCTTCACCTGAAGCTATAACATGATCAAGTCCACCATAACCTATATCATAAGCCCACCCATCTCCACCGAAGATCCAATGTGATTTCTTAACAAGATATTGTTTAAGGCTGAGGATTTCTTTTGCAACTGCTGATTTGTCTTTACTGCAAGCGGCTACTACCTTTTCAGAAGCTACTTTTGATGCTTCTCCGTTATTCTTCGCTTTAAGCCATTCTTCGAAAGCAACCTTTGTTTCACCGTTTAGTGATCCATTCGACATACTTTCGGTTATTCTCAATGTAATCCGGTCTCTTAATTTTGTTGCACCAACAAACAACCCAAGACCATATTCGGCATTGTCTTCAAAGAGCGAATTAGCCCAGGCTGGACCTTGTCCCTTTTTATTTATAGTATAAGGTGTGGAAGGAGCTGAGCCACCATAAATTGATGAACAACCTGTTGCATTTGCTACCATCATCCTGTCACCAAATAGCTGTGTAACTGCTTTAATATATGGTGTCTCTCCGCAACCGGCACATGCACCTGAGAATTCAAACAGTGGTTGTGCAAACTGACTGTTTTTGACATTTACAAGCTTATCAGCAACCGTATCTTTGTAACCTACTTTTTCATGCATATAAGTCCAGCGTTCTGCCTCGCCCAATTGAGTCTCGAAAGGCTTCATAATGAGGGCTTTGTTTTTGGAAGGACAAACGTCAGCGCAGTTCCCGCAGCCTGTACAATCATATACACTTAACTGAATCCTGAATTTATATGCTTTAAGTGGACCTCCTACACCCTGAATAACTTTAGTTCCTTCCGGAGCATTAGCAACCTCTTCATCAGTTAATAGGAAAGGACGTATTGCAGCATGAGGACATACATATGAACACTGGTTACACTGAATACATTCATTTGGTTGCCATTCAGGAGAAAAGACAGCAATACCGCGTTTCTCATAAGCAGAAGTACCGGCAGGGAAAGTACCGTCTTCCCTTCCGCTGAATGCACTTACCGGAAGATCATCGCCCTTCATCCTGTTGATAGGTTCCATTACATCGCGGATGAATGCAGGAATTTCACGGGTATCGGCTTTTTTCTCAATTTTTATGTTTGCCCACCCGGCAGGAATTTCAATTTTAGTAACCTCACCACCTTTATCAACAGCTGCATAATTCATATTAACAACATCTTCACCCTTTCTGCCGTAGGATTTTTCGATAGCATGTTTCATTTCACTCACAGCTTTTTCATATGGGATAACATTAGCTACCTTAAAGAATGCTGCCTGCATGATAGTATTAGTACGGTTCCCAAGACCGAGTTCTTCTGCGATTAAAGTGGCATTAATAATATAAAAATTGATTTTATTATCAGCAAGATATTTCTTCATATGATCAGGAAGACGATGCTTTGTCTCTTCAACATCCCATATTGAATTGAGCAGAAAAGTCCCGCGTCTTAAAAGCCCTTTCAGCATATCATATTTTTCGAGATATGCAGGAACATGACAAGCAACAAAATCGGGTGTATTGACAAGATAGGGAGAACGTATCGGTTTGTCACCAAAACGCAGATGTGATACCGTTATACCTCCTGATTTTTTAGAATCATAAGCAAAATAAGCCTGGCAATACTTATCAGTTGAATCACCGATGATCTTTATTGAGTTTTTATTTGCTCCAACAGTTCCATCAGAACCAAGACCATAGAATTTAGCTGAATATGTTCCTGTGCAGCAAACATTTATCTCAGGGAGGACTGGCAAAGATTTGAAAGTTACATCATCAACGATACCGACAGTGAAATGATTTTTAGGTTCCTTAAGTTTCATGTTCTCAAAAACCGACATCATCATAGAAGGAGTTGTATCTTTTGAACTGAGACCGAAAATACCACCAAGTATGACAGGTTTCTGGTCACTGTCATAGAACATACCTTTTATATCAAGATAGAGAGGCTCTCCACCGGCACCCGGCTCTTTTGTTCTGTCAAGTACACTAATGCGTTTAACTTTAGAAGGTAATACATCAAAAAAGTACTTTGAGGAGAAAGGACGATAAAGATGAACATTTAACAGTCCTATTTTTTCACCTTTTTCCGAGAGGTAATCAATTGTCTCTTTTATGGTTTCAGTTATGGAACCCATTGCAACAATAATATTCTCAGCTTCGGGAGATCCGTAATATGTAAATGGTTTATATTCCCTGCTGGTAAGTTTTGTTATATCTTTCATGTAGGAGGCGACTATATCTGCGAGAGGCTCATAGAATATGTTGGAGGCCTCTTTTGCCTGGAAGAAAATATCAGGGTTCTGAGCAGTTCCTCTGGTAACAGGGTGTTCCGGATTGAGAGCATTTGTACGGAATCTGGTTAATGCATCCCAGTCGATAAGTTTCTTAAGATCTTCCATATCGAGATACTCTATCTTCTGTACTTCTGCAGAAGACCTGAATCCGTCAAAGAAATGCATGAAAGGAATGCGTGATTTAATAGCAGACAGATGGGCAACACCTGCCAGGTCCATAATCTCCTGAACACTGCCACTTGCCAGCATTGCAAATCCGGTCTGACGTGTTGCATATATATCGCTATGATCACCGAATATTGACAATGCATGTGCAGCCACTGCGCGGGCACTGACATGGAAAACCCCGGGAAGAAGTTCCCCGGCTATTTTATACATATTAGGAATCATAAGAAGTAATCCCTGTGAACATGTATATGTAGTGCATAAAGCTCCTGCCTGAAGGGCACCGTGAACAGCACCTGCAGCGCCTGCTTCTGACTGCATCTCAATAACTTTAACCTGTTCCCCGAAAATGTTTTTTAATCCGTTAGCGGCCCATTCATCAATAAATTCTGCCATCGTGGATGAAGGTGTGATTGGATATATGCAAGCAACCTCGCTAAACATATATGCAACATGCGCTGCGGCCTGATTCCCGTCGCATGTTATAAATTTTTTTGTTCCCATTGTGATTTATATATTTGATTAAAAATATGTTCGTTCGTTACCCCCCATTCATTGAAATCAGAAACTCTTCATTCGACTTGGACTGAAGTAACCTGTCGCGAAGGAATTCCATAGCTTCAACTGAGTTCATATCGGTCAGGAAATTACGCAAAACCCATATCTTCTGAAGAATATTCTTATTCAGAAGCAGATCTTCTCTGCGGGTACTGGAAGCAGGAATATC
>JAPLED010000130.1 GCA_026391475.1 Bacteroidia bacterium
ATTCTGATGTTAAAGTAACTGAAAATACCAAAGTTCCAATGTTTGTAGTTATTGAAGAAATGCCCAAATTTCCCGGTGGGGAGAAAGATGCCATGGCGGCCTGGATATCTCAAAATGTGAAGTATCCTGCAGAAGCTGTAATAGGGAATATTACAGGGACGGTTTATGTAGATTTTATGGTAAGTAGTAAAGGAAAAGTAAAAAACGTACAGGTGAACAGGTCAGTGCATCCTCTCCTTGATGCTGAAGCCAAAAGGGTTATTAGTAACATGCCCGACTGGAAACCGGGAAGCCAGGGTGGCAAACCGGTTGATGTTCAGATGATGGTGCCGGTAGAATTTAAATTGCAGTAAAGTTAGAAAATTCTATAAAAATAAGGAAGAACGTAATGGTGTTAAACTTCCGTTTAGTTCTAATGATGGTGCGGATCTTTGGTCCGCACCTTTTTCTTAATTATTCAGGACTGGAAGAGGATCACAAAACCGGCTTCAATCTTTATCTTTGTTATTATCAGGCATAAAGAACGCAGCACGAACAGCAGGTGGACAAGGAGAATCAAGTCCTTTTACAGCCTTCCATATTACTTCGTTGAATTCAGCGTCACTAACCATGTCTTCTTTTGTAAAATCAAACTGCTCGCTTTTCTGTTGCCATTTATTCTCAGCCGGATCAGCTCCATGGTACGAAGAAGGGATGTTGTTGTATAAGCAGTATGGTCAACAAAGCCATTTTTTACGTAACCTCCGGCAAGATAAGCTGTACTGCGGTGAGCATCAACATGATCGGAGCCATTTTGAGCATCATCTTCAACTATAATTATAAGGCTGCTGTTCCAGACTGAACTATGACTCAGATAATCTACAAACATACCTACTGCCAGATCATTATCGGCAACATGTGCAAAAGGTGTTGGTTTTCTAAGGTTCAGGCCTTCTGTATGATCGTTGCCAAAGCGGATCGTATTTAACTGAGGCAGAGCGTCTGCTGCCAGGAGCGAATCAAAATCATGCTTCCACTGATGAAAACGGACAGTATCACGGACTGAGAGATCCCAGCCTGTAAAAGATTTGCAGAAGTGGTTTTTTAAAACAGGGATGCTTGGTTTATTTCCATCAACAAATTCAGCATAGGAACGATAACTCACACCAAGGCGTTGGCAATTATCCCACAGAAATCCATTTTTATTATTTGCAATTTCCCTCTTCCCTTCGCCATAGTAGGATCCTCCTCTTCCGCCGTAACTTGTCGGCCATGTTTTCTCGAGAAAATCTGTAGCATAGGCACCCATAGTCCAGTTATGACCATCAGCACTAACCTCTCCGTTAACATAGAAATTATCAAGCAAAACAAATTCGCGGGCAATAGCATGCTGATTCGGGGTTATGTTTTCACCAAAAAGCACAAGATTTCGATCCCCGTTCCCTTCAGTCATATCGCCCAGAACCTGGTCATATGTACGGTTTTCTTTAATTATGTAAAATATATGTTTTATAGGAGATGCATCGCCAACTTTCTGAGGGATAGGATTACCTTCCACACCTTCGGATATCAACTCCTTATTCTTGTTGTAAGGGGTGTTATTATAAACAGCCTGTGAATAGAGGGCCATTTGCTTGTCATCCGGAATATTAAGAATACTCAGGGTTCCCTTAAACAGGCCGCCGATATACTGAACTTTAATCTTTTGTTCCTTGCCTCCTTCCTGATAGACAACTTCTTCTCCTTTTCGATTTGGATTCGGGCCATAAGGATTTGCGCGCGAAGTCAATCCTTTTCCGTTACTCACAAGGATTTTGTTCTTTGCAATTCTCACGCATGTAGGATACCAGGCGGTTGGTATAAATCCTTTACTTTTACTTGATCCGGGCGTACTTATATCAAATACCGCAAGGCAATTATTATCTGCATTAGCAATGTAAAGGGACTTTTCATCGTTGCTCAATGCCACACCGTTAGTGGTTGAACCGGCAAGTGCATCGGGATATAACGCCGAATTGAGTGTTTCAATTACTTTCATTTGCCGGGTGTCAATTACCGATACGTTGTTATCATTGGCATTTGCAACAAACAAGTACTGCCCGTTTCTGGTAAGGCATAAATCGTTGGGGTTATCACCAACAGGAATTGAACCAGTGATTTTCTGCTGATTGGTATCAAATAGTACAATTTTATCACCGCCCCAACATGAAATGTAAAGGAGTTTATGGTCGGGGGATAAAAGACATGTATACCCTTCACCGCCCAAGGGATGTTGTGAAACTACTTTTTTAGATTGGATATCAATAACATAGAGGGAGTTGTTTTCTTTTGTAACAACATATAGTCTGTTCTTTGCATCGTCAAGCGCCAACCCTGCTACAGAGATTTTTACAGGCCACGGTTTTCCTATCCTGATTGTATCATATATTGAAATGTGATTATTCCAGATTGCATACCGTATAATAATATTATCATTTCCGCCGGAAGCATACAAATACTTACCATCTCCCGAAAAGGTTAATCCCAGCCACGATTTTCCGATGGTTATTGAGTCGAGAATTACTTCCCGTTCAATATCCACAAGCTGAATGGTTTGATCGCTTTGTCCATTATTCGTAATGGCTGCCAGTTTTTTCGAGGGTGACAAAGCAATATTAAGAGGTAAATCGCCAAGAGGTAACATTTTCCCCACAGGTGTTAACTTCCATCCATTGGGCAGAGAAACACGTTGAGATTCAATTTCGTTCAGGGTCTGGGCCTGAAGATTAATAGCAAAGCCAATCAGAATTATCTCCCCCAGAATCAGTATTCTCATTATTTTACGGTTCAATTTCATTGGTTTATGAGCTCACTTCATTCGGTTGTAACTACGCCATAAAAATTCCGGTCACTTATTTTCATGAATTGAAGATGAATTTATTGCCGGCTGTTTTCAGAACTTTCAAAACTTCTTTTTTGATCCTTACAACTACCTCCCCGGAAATTTTCAAAGGTTCACCGTCGATATGGAATCTGGTTTCATCAGTCTGTATAATTATCTCCTTATCTGTTTTAATGTGCCTGACATATTTAGACTTATTTATTTTTTTTGTGAAGAGTCTGATTATAAAAAGCGGGCCTAAAATCTTCGGGAATGGTTTAATCAAGACAATATCTATGATTCCATCATTTGGCCGTGCATCAGGTGCAATGAATGCATTATTCCCGAATTGTCTTGTGTTTGCAATGGTCAGAACAAATAATTTCTCAGAGACAATTTCTTCACCGCCGCATTTGATGGTTACATGAAACGGACGAAGCCGCAAAAAAGTCTTCAGCGTCACCCACACGTAAGGCAGAAAACCCCGGAGCTTCAGGTTATTAAAAGAATGTGCAACAAAGCTATCGAGACCAATACCGGCCACATTAAGGCATAACTTTTCATTTATCTCAATCACATCGATATCTATACTTTCACCTTTCTCTATGTTTGAGAGGAGTGATCTTATGTTCATATTAAATCCGAATTCCTTTGCAAAACCATTACCGGAACCCAGAGGCAAAACTCCCAGAATCTTTTTGCTTCCAACCAGTTCTGAAGCCACAGTGTGAACTGTCCCGTCTCCCCCGGCAGCAATAAAAACATCATACTTATCAAAGTTTTGCTTAATAAGAGACACGGTGTCTTCTTTAACCAGGGATTTAACGAATGATAATTTACTTTTACGGCGATCCATATCTTTTGATACAATGTAGTTAACAGGAAGCACTCCTGAATTTGGATTCAGGATAAACAGTGCTTTATTAATTTTTTCTGTAACCGGCATTTTCATGTCCAAATTTACAGAAGATTTTTTCAATGTAATGTATTTACCATGGAAGATGTTCCGGGAAGGCCATTATTTCTTTATTTACAGAGAATAAGGTTAACCTGTTCCATAAAGGGGTATTTAGAATCGATAGCTGGTATCAGGGTTTCTTTGATCGTTTCTCTATTAGGCACTTTCAACTTTTTGTAGTAATTTGGATTCGGTTTTAAACTGAATTTATTTACACACTTTCCAAAAACCAGGGATATGTCAGAATCAAAATACTATCATTTTACTGCGACGGGATCATTTTATGGCGTCGGAACGCTTGAGGAGGCTATTGCTGCATCAAGTGAAGGCGGTTTTGTCTGGTTCAATTTTTATCAACCCTCAAAAGAAGAACTCTCTTCCCTTATCGATACAATTGGGATTCATCCATTGTCTGTCGAAGATTGCTTTGATGTGCAACAGGTTCCGAAGATTGAGTATTTCACGAATAATACTTTTATTATTTTTAATGCTTTCAGTTATGCCGAAAAGGCACTTTTTATAGATGAGATAAATCTTTTTATAGGAAAAAATTTTCTGATAACTGTCAGTGGGCATAATTCAGGAACAAGAAAGCCTTTGAATAATATTGCAGGGATTATTGAAAACGGTCACATAAATGCTAAATCCGGACCGGATTTTTTAATGCATATTGTGCTGGATCATCTGGTTGATCAGAAGTACAAAGCATTCGATGACATGGAAGAAGAACTTGAAGAAGCAGAAGAATCCTTACTTAGTAATGTTGAAAAATTTCAACCTATGCAACTTCTCCGTCTGAGAAAATATCTGTTGAACCTGAGGAAAAGTTTGTTCCACGAGAGGGAAATTCTTGTTAAAATTTGCAGGATGGATTGTCCTTTTGTCACTGAAAAAGCAATAGTACATTATCGCGATATTTATGATCATCTGGCTAAATTCTTTGAACTGACAGAAACATACAGGGAGATTGAAACAAGTTTGATGGAGTTATACACTTCACTTCTTAACAATCTGATGACTAAAATGTCTAACGATACTAATTCTTCTGTAAGACGACTTACCCTGATTGCCACCATTTTTATGCCTCTGACTTTGATTGCAAGTATCGGCGGTATGTCGGAATGGTCGATGATGACAGGCCCCTCTAACTGGAAGATTGCTTATCCGCTGTTTCTTTTAGGGATGGTAATAATCGGGGTTTCTAATTATTTTATTATCCTTAAAACTGAAAAAAAGGAATCAAACAGACACCGCAAATTAAATGATTGGGAACCAGATTAACGGTAATATTTGATTTAAAAGGATGGCTATAATTCTTTTGACATCTCATTAAAAATACTGAGAATCTCCTCCTTCTGTTCTTCGGCTGCTTCAAGATGGCCCCATACCGACTGGGTCTGCCATAGACCATTAAGAGCAGAATCATGATATGACCTTATCATGTGAGGAATTTCTTTTTCGTTTAAAATCTCATCGAGAAGTTTTGCCTCTATCTCGTTATTAAAAACCAATATTTTAACTGTCTTCTCCATCGTTGTTCCTTTTTTGGTTTCAGAACTATCAATCTTTTCCTCCCGCCTTAATAATAAAGAAAGAGGAGACTATTTTTGAAGGATCATTTTCTGACCGGGCTGTTAGTTTCACTTTGGCAGAGTTTGAATGCACTTTTTCGTGTGAAATATACACAGGTATTTTTTCAGAATCGCCGGGCTTCATTGATGTCAGGCTATTCAATAGTTGAGCTTCCCAGCCTTCTCCTTCAACATTTATTGTCAAACGGAAGATATCATAATTAAGGCTGGCTGATATATCCTTATTATGCAAAGCCGGATCTGTTTCTGCCATTTCCCCTGTGTTCGTAATTGTGTAGGTACAATACTCTGCCTGATTCTTCATTCTGAATGATGAAGGAGAAACAATATCCATTCCACGCTTTTGCGGACCCGATCCATCAAGTGACCTTATTCCGATTTTATAGGATAGTATTCCATCCGCATTTTTTTGAAAGTTAATAATATAAAAATGTAATCTATTGGGAACATCTTCCCATTCAAACAGACTGCCTGAATTATTCCCCGCATGAAACAGTGCATCATTCAACTGGCGATAATCAGCTATTGTCCGCATTATCGCACTGCCATCGGGCTTTTTATAGTCAACTTTGTTTATATCTTCAGGATGTGCATCTATAACCCAGTTAAAACAGTTGAATCCGTTGGCCCCTCCATTGCGGCTTTCCTTATCCTTATTCTTTGCCAGAAGTACTCCATTGTCGGTGCAGAATGAATCATATCCAATTCTTTGTACTGTTTCAAGTGAATAAAAATCAAAATTGGGGATGCCCGAAGAAAGCGGATTTACTGATGGATCATCTGCAGGAGTCCGGTCGTGTGGCTCTGCACCATCGAGCCTTACAATTACACCGGCAAATGTGCCTGGCAGCGGTTCAACAACCCTGGCAGTAATAGTTGCAACTACCGGCCCCGATTTTGCCAATCCGTCACGGCTGATGGTTAATACCTGGTTCTCAGGGATGAAACCATTTACCATTCTGTTTCTGAGCATCAATCCGGCCGGCATGGAAGCACCCATTGTTGCAGGTACAACCCATCGCATGTGAGGTCCGCCTGGACCATTAAATGAACCTCTGTCCATCATATCCCATGGACCAGAACCTACTCTTCTGTAAGGTTGGATATACGGGTTGTTATTATTGTCTCCGATATCGAATGCAAAATGACCAAGTTCATGAGTTATTGTTCCAGAGTTTTCTCCTTGTCTGATTGATGATAGTCCCCATTGCATCTGTCCTGCTTTCCATGATGTCCATGGAACGTATCGGGTCGGCACCCATCGCGGTTTTGAAGTATCGGGATTGCCCCATTCTGCCGGGATATCATCTTTTGACTGGAATTTCATCTCCCCAAATTCCTGCCAGACCCCCGTCTCGTCATAACCTGCATATATGCGCAAGATGGCGTCGTACTGATTTTTAATATCTCCTTCTGCCTCTTTCCAGAGAGCATCAACATCAGGTTCCATCCTGGTGCCGGCCCTGGATCCATCAGGTGTTGAATTATTCTGATTGTATTCATTCAGACCATATTCCCAATGGTTTTTTGGCATACGGTAAGGGCCATAAGCATCGAGCGCTGTAATGCCAAACTTGCCGCGCGACTGTTCCATCCAATAGCCATTGATTGTTTGGCCATGGTTAACTGCCGAAGGGCGGAGCCAGAATTCTGAATAAAACATTGGAACATCTTCCCTCTTAACCGGATCTATCTGAGGATTTCCGAAAAGATCCGATTTTTTGAGTAGAGTTATCACGAAAGGCTGATCTGGAAAATCAACGGCAACTAAAGCCATTTTGAATTTACGTTCCGGAACAAGCGACGGTTCGGCCCAGTTTTTTCCGGGGATAGGATGATAATCTTCCCAGGTCATATCGTCCTGGTCCTGAATTATTTGAGGATCAATCGGTTTCGGGGGCAGAATTTGTTCCTTTCCTGTTTTTCCAGCTGAGATACTGTTATTTTGGTTCTTCTGTGACCAGGAAATTATTGTAAATGATGACAGAAAACAAACTGTAAGAAACTTTTTCATTTTTATCTTTGATTACAGCGCAATTATTCAGAAGTATCGGGACATTTGATCTTATAATAGTATCCTATTCCCCAGCTTCCTGGATATTAACCCCAGGGCAACACTCAGGTTGGCATACCTCTTCTGTAGCAACACCACCTTTTCGGTATCATTGACCTTTACTGCTTCCTCAAGAAGTACCATGATCTCTTTTCTTTTTATCATGATCTTATCGCTTTTGAACTTAAGAACAGCATCACCAACGATCTCCTTAAGTTTCATCTCCTCGGTCTCGACATAGGCCTGTTTATCTTTCCATATCCTGCTCAATTCGTGCGAGTCGGCAAGCAGGTCGGCCGACAGGCTTGATATCTCAGGATCTTCATGCTTGACAAATTGCTTATCTCCCGTAATAAGTCCCTGTTCAGCATGAAACCGGAAATCGGCAAAGATCTTCGCACATACCCTGTCATCAAAAAGGAGATCGTCCGAGATAATTTCCCTGACAATATAATCAGATACAGTCAGTACCTCTTCCTTGCCGTCTTCCTTATTAATAGTCCGTTCAAATTCCTCCCCGCCAAATTTCAGCAGCAACCGTATTATCTCCTTTTCAGAAAAGTAGCTAACAGTCTCGCGCTGTAACGGCTTAATAATTACCGGCGGAGGAACCGGAAGATCTTCCGGACCGGGATATTTATTCCTGTCCTGGAAACTCTTTTGTTGCCGCAGCTTATTAACCTCATGATAAAGGATTGGCTCGCTTACCTCAAGCACAGTGCTGCACTCCTTTATATATACTGTTCTGGTTATTGCTTCAGGGATGACAGCAATCGACTTTACAACATCACGGATGAGATCGGCTTTTCTTACAGGGTCATTGTTAGCCTCCGAAAGAAGGAGTTGTGTCTTGAATCGTATAAAATCCGTTTCGTGCTCTTTCAGGAATTTCAGGAACTCCTCATTACTGACCTTCTTCGAATAGGAGTCGGGATCCTCACTATCGGGCAGCAGCACAATCTTAACATTCATGCCTTCTTCAAGCACCAGGTCTATACCGCGGATAGATGCTTTTATTCCTGCAGCATCGCCATCATAAAGGATTGTAATGTTATGGGTAAATCTTTTAATCAGTCGAACCTGCTCCTGGGTAAGAGAGGTACCGGATGATGCGACCACATTTTCGATGCCTGCTTCGTGGAGCGACATCACATCGGTGTAGCCCTCAACGAGATAACACCTATCTTCCTGCGATATTGATTTCCGTGCCTGGTAAATTCCGTAAAGGATCCTGCTCTTATGGTATATCTCCGATTCCGGAGAGTTAAGGTATTTTGCACTTTTAGGATCCGTTTTCAGGATCCTGCCCCCGAAGCCGAGTACCTGTCCCGATAGTGAGTGAATAGGGAACATCACTCTGCTGCTGAACCTGTCGAAGATGCGATCCTCATGTTGAATTGACAGACCTGTCTTGACAAGAAAATCCTGTTTGTATCCGTCTTCCAGGGCCTTTTTGGAAAAGCCATCACGCTTTTCAAAACTGTAACCCACCTCAAATTTTTTCAGTGTGTCCTGCCGGAAACCCCTCTCTTTGAAATAAGCAAGGCCGACAGATATTCCCTCGTCGGTTTGAAAAAGATTCTCGGTGAACTGCCGGGCTGCATAGGCTGTGACAACAAGCAGGCTTTCTCTTTCATTCTGTTTATCAATCTCCTCCCGTGTGAGCTCTTTTTCAATAACCTCTATATGATATTTTTTTGCCAGGTATTTAAGAGCCTCCGGGTAGGAGAGGTGCTCATGCTCCATGACAAAATTGACCGAGTTTCCAACCTTCCCGCAACCAAAGCATTTAAATATCTCCTTCGATGGCGATACAGTAAATGATGGTGTTTTTTCATTATGAAAAGGGCACAATCCCAGGAAGTTAGCGCCCCTCTTCTTCAGAGGAACGAACTCCTGCACTACATCAACTATCTGAGCAGCATCTAGGATACGTTCTATGGTGGGGCGGTCGATCATAACACCTTCCTGAAATACTCCACAGTCTTTACCAGTCCTGTTTCCGTATCAACCTTTGGTGACCAGCCTAACTCTCTTATTGCAAGAGATATATCGGGCTTACGTTGCTTCGGGTCATCCATCGGAAGAGGAAGATAAACGATCTTTGATTTTGATCCGGTAATTTTTATTATCATTCCGGCAAGAGTACTTATTGTTACCTCAACGGGATTTCCGAGATTCACTGGTCCTATAAAGCTGTCGGGTGTATCCATCAATCTTATGAGGCCATCGATGAGGTCGTCAATATACTGAAAACTACGGGTATGGGAACCGTCGCCGTAGATGGTTATATCTTCACCCTTCAGAGCCTGGACGATAAAGTTGGAAACAACCCTGCCGTCGTTGGAATTCATCTTTGGTCCGTATGTATTAAATATCCTTGCAATTTTAATACGCACCTTATTCTGATCGTGGTAGTTCATGAACAGGGTTTCGGCGCATCTCTTTCCCTCATCATAACAAGCCCGGGGACCGAGTGTGTTGACATTTCCCCAGTAACCTTCGTGCTGCGGATGTACTTTGGGATCGCCATATATCTCGCTTGTAGAGGCCTGAAGGATCTTAGATTTTGTTCTTTTTGCGAGGCCAAGTGTATTGATGGCGCCCATCACCGATGTCTTGATCGTTTTGATGCCATTGTATTGGTAATGTACCGGCGAGGCCGGACAAGCGAGGTTATAGATTTCATCCGTCTCAACAAAGAGCGGCATCGTAACATCGTGCCGGATCAGCTCAAAATACGGGTTATTAAGCAGCTGGACAATATTCATCTTTGACCCTGTGAAATAGTTGTCGAGACAGATCACCTCATGCCCCATATTAAGTAAACGTTCACATAAGTGTGATCCGATAAATCCGGCACCGCCGGTGACTAATATTCGTTTCATGGTGGAAATATAGTATACAAATATAGTGAAACAGATTCAGTTATATAGAAAAAGACTGGGAGAGGGGGAGACTGGGGGAATGTATATTTGTTGGATTTTAATTATATTTGTTATTGTCGCTGCTAAAACAAATTATCATGAAAATTCTAAGGTCTCATAAGGAACTTGAAGTATATCAATTAGCATTCAAGGCTTCTATGGAAATTTTCCAACTTTCAAAAACTTTTCCAAAAGAAGAAATATATGCTTTGACATCACAAATCAGAAATAGTTCACGTTCGGTATCAGCTAACCTTGCGGAAGCTTTCAGAAAAAGAAGATATGAAAAGGCCTTTATTTCTAAGTTATCTGATTCAGAAGGTGAAGCTGCAGAAACACAAGTCTGGCTGGATTATTCTCTCGAATGCGGATATATATCCAAGACCCTTCAAGTAAAACTATTTAATGATTATGACAATATCATTGGTAAAATTATAAACATGATGAATCATCCAGATAAATGGAGTATTTAATCACCCCATCACCCCGTTTCCCCGTCTCCCTCTCTTTAAATAATCGGAGTTATCTAACTATTTATTTCAGTTATTCTTGATAACAGAGATCCTGATAACCGTATCATCAATATCCACTTCACGTATATTATTCCCTGTGAAGCTATTAACGAGATTCACTGTTGTGGCAAGTGTCTGTGAACGGATATATGCAGCATGCCTGGTTACTGCTTCACGGATGAAATCATGGTCTTCTATAAGCACTGTAATCTTGTCGGTGACATCGAAGCCGGTCTCCTTACGGATGTTCTGTATCCTGTTGACAAACTCGCGGGCGATGCCTTCATACCTCAGGTCGTCGGATACAGTAATATCAAGAGCGACAGTGAGTTTGCCATCGTTGGCAACCTGCCAGCCGGGAATATCTTCGGATATTATCTCAACATCCCCGGTTGTAAGAACGATTTGTTGACTATTGATTGAAAAAGGATGATTTCCGGTGTTCTCAAAAGAAACAATCTCCTGAGGTGTAAGTGCAGAGATGGCATTACTGATCTCTTTCATCAGTTTCCCGTAACGCGGACCGAGTGTTTTAAAGTTGGGTTTTATCTTCTTAACAAGAATAGATGCCGTATCATCAATATATTCAACCTCTTTAACATTGACCTCTGCAAGTACCAGGTCTTTAACCGCTTCAAACTTCTCTTTGAAATATTTATCAGGAACGGGAACCATTATCCTGGCCAACGGCTGGCGGACTTTGATGCTTACTTTCCTGCGTAACCCCAGTATCATTGAAGAAATTTTCTGAGCGATGTCCATTCTCTCCTCGAGAGCTTTGTCGATAAGCGACTCATCATATATAGGAAAGAGAACCAGGTGAACCGAGTTTTCTTTATGCCGGCCGGTGGC
Organism: Bacteroidia bacterium; assembly: GCA_026391475.1. Classification (GTDB taxonomy): domain Bacteria; phylum Bacteroidota; class Bacteroidia; order Bacteroidales; family VadinHA17; genus LD21. The sequence continues at coordinate 11,734 of JAPLED010000130.1, forward strand.
ATCATTAAGGTCGATGAACAGACGGTCCATATAGAATGGTGCTATCGGAGCGGCAAGCCGGCTTATGGTCTCGAGGCAGACAAATAATGTCTGGTAAGCGGCAAGTTTATCTTTATCATATTCCCCGCCCCAGTAGCGTTTCCGGTTAAGGCGCACATACCAGTTGCTGAGGTTTTCCGTGACAAACTCCTGTATTGCACGCCCTGCGCGTGTCAGATCATAATCATCATAACATCTTCCAACCTCTTTCACAAGTGAGTTAAGCAGTGAGATAATCCAACGATCTATCTCGGGCCTTTCATTTACAGGGATCTCTTTTTCGGCATACCTGAAATTATCGACGTTGGCATAAAGGGCAAAGAAAGAATAGGTATTATATAAAGTTCCGAAGAACTTGCGTTTAACCTCATCTACTCCTGAAATATTGAATTTAAGGTTATCCCATGGTTGCGCGTTGGTTATCATATACCATCGCAACGGGTCGGAGCCATACTCATCGATAGCGGAAAACGGATCGACGGCATTCCCCAGACGCTTCGACATTTTGTTCCCGTTTTTATCGAGCACCAGTCCGTTCGAGATTATATTTTTAAAAGCGACCGAGTCGGAGATCATGGTGGCTATAGCATGAAGTGTAAAGAACCAGCCTCTTGTCTGGTCGACACCCTCTGCAATATAGTCGGCTGGGAACATCTCATGGAAATTATCCTTATTCTCAAAAGGATAGTGTGCCTGGGCATAAGGCATTGCACCCGAATCGAACCAAACATCTATCAGATCGGGCTCGCGGAACATTTTCCTTCCGGTGTCGCTGACAAGGAATATATCATCAACAAACGGGCGGTGCAGGTCGAACGTCTCATAGTTTTCCGATGAATTATTTCCTTCAGAAAATTTTCCGAGGGGATTATTCTTCATGAATCCGGCGTTGATCGATTTTTCAATCTCAGCTTTCAGTTCTGCTGCAGAGCCGATACATTTTTCTTCTTTCCGGTCTTCCGTAGCCCAGATTGGAAGAGGTGTTCCCCAGAAGCGTGAGCGGGAAAGGTTCCAGTCAACCAGGTTTTCGAGCCATTTGCCAAACCTGCCGGTACCGGTAGATTGCGGTTTCCAGTTTATCGTGTTATTAAGCTCGATCATGCGATCGCGAAAGGCGGTTGTACGGATAAACCAGGCATCGAGCGGGTAATAGAGCACCGGTTTGTCGGTTCTCCAGCAATGGGGATAGCTGTGTATCTGTTTCTCAATTCTGAAAACCTTGCCCTGCTGTTTAAGCATAACAGCAATTTTGACATCTAGTGTTTCTGTATCCGGAGAGAGATTATCATCGTATTCATTTTTCACCGGCCGGGCCTCAAAACCTGTGTATGTGTTTATATTAACACTTTGTTTTACAAAAGACTCATCAAGATCGGCAATTGGTACCATATAGCCCCTTTTATCGACCATCGGGCTGAAGGAGCCGTCTTTTCTCTTAACAATCAGAGGAGGTATCCCGTTTTCTGTTGCTATACGATAGTCGTCGGCGCCAAAGGTGGGAGCAATATGAACGATACCCGTGCCATCTTCAGTTGTGACAAAATCGCCGGTTAAAACGCGGAAAGCACCTTCTGCCGGCTTAATCCAGTCGATAAGCTGTTCATAGTTAATACCCTGCAATTCTCCACCGGTGAATTCTCCGAGAACCCTGAATGGTATCTTTTTGTCGCCGGGTTTATATTCCGAAAAATCAAGCCCTGCATTCGATTCAGGGAACAATGCATTTAGGAGGTCTCTGGCAATAATAACTGTTACCGGATCGCCCGAATAGGGATTGAAACTCAGTACCTTTATATATGTTATCTCTTTTCCAACAGCGAGGGCAGTGTTTGATGGTAGTGTCCATGGTGTTGTAGTCCAGGCCATCATGTGTATATCGGAAGTTTCGGTGTTATTATACAGAAATCCGGATTTCTTATCCCGGATCAGTTTAAAGAGGGCGATGCAGGTTGTATCCTTTATATCGTGATAGCAACCCGGAAGATTAAGTTCGTGGGAGCTTAATCCGGTTCCTGCAGCCGGTGAATATGGTTGTATTGTGTAACCCTGGTAAAGGTATCCTTTGGTATGTAGTTGTTTCAGCAGCCACCAGAGTGTTTCGATATAGCGGTTATCGTAGGTCACATACGGGTGGTCCATGTTTATCCAGTAGCCCATTTTACGTGTAAGGTCTTCCCACAAGTCGGTGTATTTCATTACATCAGTGCGGCAGACCTTGTTGTAATCTTCAATCGATATTTTTGTGCCGATATCTTCCTTTGTGATGCCAAGAGCTTTTTCAACGCCAAGTTCAACAGGCAGTCCGTGGGTATCCCATCCTGCCTTACGTTTAACCTCGTATCCGCATTGTGTTTTAAAACGGCAGATCGCATCCTTGATCGTACGGGCCATAACGTGATGAATGCCGGGGATGCCGTTTGCCGAAGGCGGACCTTCATAAAAAATAAACTCCCCTTTTCCGTTTACCTCACGGATACTTTTATGAAAAGTATCATTTTTATCCCATACTTTCAGGATATCTTTATTTATTTGCGAAAGATCAAGACCTTTATATTCAGGAAACCATTTCCCCATTGTATCAGCTAGTTGTTATAATTGTTGCTATTGAAAAAATATGGGCAAAGATAACAAAATTAGGAATAATATGAAGAAGGGAAGAGAGAGCGGGTGGAAGAATTTGAAAATTTGAAAATTGAAGAAATGCTACTTAGATAAAATCCCCTCCCTGGAGAACCTGCCCCGAACGAAGTGAGGGGGGCCGGGGGTGGGTTCTTCTTCAAAGATCCCCTCCCTGGAGGGGTTAGGGGTGGGTTAAAAGAGGTTTAATGGCATAAGGGCGTAACGGGTAAAACATTGCAGTAATAAATAACTATCTTTATGTTGCTTTTCAATAATCAACATAAAAAGTGAAAAGACTCATTATACTTACCGGTGCCGGCATGAGTTCCGAGAGCGGGATCCGGACTTTCAGGGATTCCGGTGGGCTCTGGGAAGAGTATGATGTAACAGAGGTTGCAACACCAATGGCCTGGTGGAAAAACAGGGACCTGGTTCTGAGATTTTATAACGAGCGAAGAAGACAACTTGCCGGCTGTAAGCCTAATGAAGGGCATATCGGGTTAGCTCAACTGGAAAAATATTTTGATATTCAGATCATTACACAAAATATTGATGACCTGCATGAGCGGGCCGGCAGCACTAAAATATTACATCTTCACGGGGAACTTACAAAGGCAAGAAGTACAGTGGATCCTTCCCTGGTATATGAAATAGGCTATAAAGATATTAATCCCGGCGATAACTGTGAAAAAGGAAGCCAGCTCCGGCCTCATATTGTCTGGTTTGGCGAAGATGTACCAATGATGGATGACGCTATGTGTCTTGCCGGAGAAGCAGATATTTTTGTTGTGATAGGATCGTCATTGAATGTCTACCCCGCAGCAGGAATTATCAACTATGCTCCGCAGAAAGCTTCCCTGTGGGTCATTGATCCTAAGGATGTTACTGCACCGGTTAACAGGAAAGTGGAGGTAATAAAAGAAAAAGCATCAAAAGGAATTATCATTTTGACTGAACAATTGTTTAAAAGATATGGTTTCACGAAATAGAAAAATAGTACTTGCTGTAACAGGAGCCAGTGGTTCAATTTATGCACTGAAGCTCCTGGAGAAATTACAGCAATTGAAAAATCCCCCAGAAGAGGTTGCTGTGATTTTTTCAGAAACAGCTAAAGATATATGGGAGGCTGAAACCGGACAGAAATATTCCCCGATCCCACCTGCGAAGGAATATAATAATAAAACATTTTATGCTCCGTTCGCGTCAGGGTCGTCACTATACGACACAATGATAATATGCCCGGCATCGATGGGTATAATGGGACGTATCGCAAATGGGACTTCCGAGGATCTGATTGCCCGCACTGCCGATGTGATGTTGAAAGAGAGAAGGAGGCTGATAATAGTTCCGAGAGAGACACCATACAGCCTGATACATATTAATAATATGAAAACCCTTACCCTGGCAGGAGCAATAATCTGTCCGGCAACACCCTCTTTCTACAGCAACCCTAAAACTATAGATGATCTTGTGATGACTGTGGTTAACCGTATCATCGATCTTGCCGGTTTTGACAGCAACAGTTTCAGATGGATGGAAAATGATTGACAACAAGGTTATACGGTTTTTCAGGAAACATCATGTTCTTACAATTGCCACCACGGTGGAAAATGAACCATGGTGTGCAAATTGTTTCTATGTTTATCTTGAAGAAGAAGGCGCGCTTGTTTTCACAACAGACAGCGATACCCGTCACGGGAAGGAGTTTGCAAAGAATCCGCTGGTTGCCGGTTCGGTTGTTCTTGAAACAATGTTGATCGGTAAGATCCGCGGAATTCAGTTCCAGGGGATCGTTTCAGAACCTGAGGGGGGAATGTTGTCAAAGGCCAGGAATGCCTACCTCAAAAGATTTCCTCCGGCTGTACTGATGGATACGCATCTTTGGGTTGTCAAACTCACCTTTATCAAAATGACTGACAATAGGTTTGGGTTTGGAAAGAAATTGATCTGGCCATAATGTTCTTTTCTTTACAATTTGGGGCGCTACCGGCCGGGCTGAAGTTCGCACCATTTCCGGTTTGCCCTCGCACTGCCATTTATAAAAAAGTAACTGGGGTTAGGGGCAACGCCCCTTTATAATTCAAAACTTAAACTAAAAATCTCTATTTTTGCATTTACAGAATATTAAATAAGTAACCTATGTTTTCAGGTATCATTGAAGAATCAGCTCCGGTTGTAAAACTTGATAAAGAGAAAGATAACCTTCACATAACAATGAAATGTTCATTTGTCGATGAACTTAAGATCGATCAGAGTATTTCACACAACGGGGTATGTCTGACTGTTGTAAGGAAAGATAAAGCGACATACACCGTAACTGCAATAAAAGAGACACTGGATAAGACAAATCTGGGATTGCTTAAGTCCGGCGACAAGGTCAATCTGGAGCGCAGCACCCGGCTTGATGGTCGTCTCGACGGGCACATGGTACAGGGACATGTTGATCAGACCGCAGTATGTACCAATGTTAAGGAGGCAGGAGGAAGCTGGTATTATTCCTTTGAGTACGAACCTGTTCAGGACGATTATATTACTGTAGAAAAAGGATCCATATCTGTAAACGGAGTGAGCCTGACTGTAGTTAATTCAAAAGCAACTTCATTTGAGGTTGCTATAATTCCCTTTACCTGGGAGGTGACCAATTTTCACCAGATCAAAAAAGGAACGGTTGTCAATCTTGAATTTGATATACTCGGGAAATATATTGCGAAGATCGTGAAACAACAATTAAACGACGCAAGAAACACGACGCACGACTAACGACACACGGTGTACGACGCACGACGCACGGGAAATCCATTTTTTTCTTCCTTGTGTCGTGTATCCTGTGTCGTGTGCCGTTTTTACCTTTTCCTGATCCTTTTCCTCACCACCGGGAACCCCTCTTTTTTCCAACGCACAATCCCACCATCAAGGGAATAGAGTTTACTGAAACCTTTGTCATGGAAAAATACAGCAACCCGCTTACTTCTGTAACCGGTAGTACAGTAAAGAAAGAGAGCACACTGT
>JAPLED010000041.1 GCA_026391475.1 Bacteroidia bacterium
TTAAGTCTCACCGGCCAGTCGAGTCTTTTCGAGCTGACTAAAACACAAAAAGAAGAATGGAATAAAAAGGTCAAAAAGTTAACAGCAGAGATTCAAAATCTTGAATCTCAAATTACGGAGATCAAGAGCAACAGGATTTACGAAAATGCTTTTGAATGGCGATTTGAGTTTCCGGAAGTGCTGAATAATGATGGTGATTTTGTAGGGTTTGATGTGGTTATTGGGAACCCACCATATATAAGCGCCTGGGAAATGTTTGGAAATGATGAAACCCAAAGAATATTTATCAAACAAAACTATGACCCAAAATCTTTGCTTCTAAAAGGACACTGGGACCTTTATATCGGATTTATTTTACATGCGTTAAAGATTGGTAAAGAAGGTTCAAGCCTTACTTACATTATTCCAAATCCTTTTTTAAGAGAAAAATACGCTTCCCCTATAAGAGACCATCTACTCAAGACTGTGAATATTAAGTCCCTTACTTTATTTGAGGACAGTAATGTTTTTGATGAAGTTGCAAGAAGAACCATAATTATTGATATGGATAAAAAAGATTGCAGTAATAATGAAGTTATTATAAATGAGACAGATTCCATTCACCAGCGCGTCACTTTTAAGCAACTTATCTCTAAAGTTGAATGGTTAAAATCTTCTGATAGACGCTTTAATGTCAATGCCAACGACAACATTTATAAATTACTTGCAAAGATTGACAGTTTATCTCTTAAAGTTGGGAATTTATGTTACGTAAATTACGGTGCCCAAGTATCAAGTAAACAAAAGGACTATTTTTCGAAGGAGGATGTTGTTTCAAAATCACAAATTGGAAATGCTAAACAATTCATTGAAGGGAAAGATATACATAGATGGCATATTGGCTATAGAGGATTATGGCTAGATTATCGGCAAACCGATATGTATGGCGCGAGATTTTCCGAGCTTTTTGAAAATGAAAAAATAGTTATTAGAAAAATCTCTGATAGAAAACATAGAGTAGCAGCTTCAATTGATGATAGTTATAAATATACAGATGATGGATGTGTAATTGCTTTACCTTATCCGAAGTTAAAAGAAAAGTTTAATGTAAGTGAAATGTTCGGATATAAAATCCATATTAAAAACTACTCTCTGGAATTTCTTTTATCTCAGCTTCTTAACAACGTTTCAACGTTTTATTTTAAAAATAGATTTTCTACAGAGAGTCTTCAAGGTGAAACCTCCCACACTTATCCAAAATCTGTCAGGGAACTACCTATTTACAATGCAACTGAACAAGAATCCCTTGTTCTTTCAAAACTTGTAACCTTAATAATCACAACCAAAAAAATAGAACCCGCCGCCGACACCAGTGCTCTGGAATCAGAGATTGACCGGCTGGTGTATGAGTTGTATGGATTGACTGAGGAGGAGATTCGGATTGTGGAAGGATCAACTAACCCCGACAGGGGTTTAATGTGAATAGCCTACGGCACAGTCTGAGAGCTAACCCCGATAGGGGTTTAATAATATTCAACCACGTTGTGGTTGTAAAAGATTGATTAATCGTATATTCTATTCACATTCAATCCCTTTGGGATTATTAACATAAAAATTAATATATTGTAAAATGAAGATTGACCGGCTGGTTTATGAGTTATATGGGTTAACGGAGGAGGAGATTCGGATTGTGGAAGGTCAACTAACCCCGACAGGGGTTTAATGTGATTTTCAACCGGTGAAACCGGTTCAATGTGAATAACCACTGGTGCAACCGGTGGACTAGCTCCGGGATTGCAGCAACCAGGTAGAGTGACCGATACAACGTGTTGATCAATCCCGATAGGGATTCAATATGATTAACCGCCGGTGCAACCGGTGGATCAGAAAGACTGAGAACCAGAACCCTGAAAGGGTTCAATAAATATATGATAATGAGCACATACACACAAATCCTCTATCAAATCGTCTTCAGCACTTTTAAACGTGAAGAAACACTTGCTCCCTCTAACCGGCAGGAATTATTCAGATACATAGCAGGAATCCTGCAAAATAAAAAATGTCATTTATACCGTATCAATGGTGTTTATGATCATTTACATATTGTTACTCACCTTCACCCATCCATTTCTTTGGCATCATTGATTAAAGACATCAAGCTGGCAGGCAGTGACCATATCAAAAAAAGTAAACTCTTTCCGGCTTTCAATGGGTGGCAGGACGGTTATGGGGCATTTACCTATTCTTTCAGGGATAAAGATAAACTGATAGAATATGTAAAAAACCAGGAAATACATCATCAGGTTAAAACATCCAGGGATGAATTTATTGAATTGCTTGATGAACATGGAATTGAATTCGACGAGAAATATTTTGTTTGAAATTATTCAACCACGATGTGGTTGTAAAAGATTGTTTGATCGTATATTCTATTCACATTCAATCCCTCTGGGATTATTTACATAAAAATCAATACGTTGTAAAATGGAGATTAATCGGCTGGTATATGGGTTGTATGGGTTGACTGAAGAAGAGATTCAGATTGTGGAGGGTGTTGAAAACTATGAACGAGGACAGCTATATATTGAGGAGTATAAGCAGCTAATTTTAACTATATAAACAAGTTAGTGGTCATGCAACGCAGTACTAATTAAGTATTTAAGATAATGAAAAGAGAAGAAAAAATCGCGAATGACTATTTCATTTCAGTTGGCTTTGATAAAATACAACATGAACCAGATGGTAATATTCCCCCTGATTTTCTTTTGAATGACTCAATAGCTGTTGAAGTCCGAAGACTAAATCAACATTTCAGACGGCAAAAAAATATTATCCCGCTAGAACAATTAGAATTTAAACTAATCCCTCGAATTAAGAATCTTATAAAGTCTATTGAAGCCCCTGAAATAAATTCATCCGCATTTTTAACTATTAGTTTTGGTAGACCATTAAAAGTTGACAAAAAGCTAATTTCAGATATTGACATTATCCTGCATGACCATATCCAATCTATTAAAGAGAAACGGGAATATAATATTCGAGACAACTTAAAAATAAGAATCTGGCCTACAAAAAGGAAATTGTCTCATATTTATGAGATTGGAATACAAAGCGATCATGATTCAGGCGGGGTTATTGTTGGCGAGATTTTCCAAAATTTGAATATTATTATTAAAGAAAAAGTAATAAAAATCGAACCTTATCAGAAAAAATATAATGAATGGTGGTTGTTATTGATTGATCATATGGGTTTTGGCCTTGATGATCTAGATATTAGCCAGTTAAGATCACTCTCTATAGAAACCTATTCCTTCAAAAAAGTAATTATACTGCCTCCCTATAATTATAAAAAAGTTGTAATAATTGACAAATTCCATAATAACTAAATTAAAAGCACAACCACTAATAAGGTCAATGGTGTAATTTGCTTGTCACGGTATTTGCAGCACCTAACCTTGACAGGATACAAAACGCTTAAACAACCTAATTATCTATAAACTTTCGTCATATACCGCGATCGCAAAACCAGCCGCACGCTACTTTGCAAATACCGCGCCATACCCGGCGGCCCACCGGGACAACTCCATGCTCGCAACCGGGACAATCAACCGTTGGATTGCGCCAGGTAACGCAAACTCCCTCAACTGCCGTGCCGTTATATTTAAGCCAATAAGCGACTGATAGATAGAGACTTTGACTTAAATGGCCTAAATATAACGCATAGAGTAAGTAATAAATTTATATCTTAGTTTTGAGTAAGTCGGATCGAGATTCAATCCACACGTCTCGACGACTTCATATTCTTTTAAACTGAATTACATCGACTTATACATAAATGATTTCAACAAATATCAGAACTTACATGTTAATAATTATTAAATAAATTGAAAGAATGGTCATTTTATTTTCATTATGTTCGATTATTATTTGGAGATTCGGTAGAAGTAATTAATTTTGTAACTTAACTTATAAGTGAAGAAAAGACTAGAAATAGAACTTTTTGAAGAACATCCCAATGTTAATATTTACACTATTCGGTTCAAAAACGAAACCACAGAAATTGAAAAGTTTCTTGATAAATTTCCGGAAGGCTGCGAATTTGATAGAGATGTAGATATAATAATTAAATGGCTTGACAATATAGGTAAAAGGGGGGCATTGGAACGGTATTTCAGGATTGAAGGAAAATATAAGGACAATGTATTCGCGCTCCCAATAGAAAATAGTAATTTAAGATTATATGTAATAAGACTATCCGATGACATTCTAATTCTAGGAAATGGTGGAATAAAGAAAACAAAAGCGTATAATAAAGATCCTGAGCTTAATAATATAGTCGAACAAATCCAATCAATTGATTGTTTAATTAAAAACAAAGAAAGACAAGGATCAATCCAAATCAAAGGAAAACAATTACTTGGAAAACTTGAGTTCGAAATTTAATCATGAAAAAGAACCCTAGATTTGAAGAAAGAAGAAGATCGATTCCGAAAGAAATCGACGTCTATGTAACTAGATCATTTGACATAGTTGACAGAATCCATGAGATACTTAAAATGAAAAATCTCAGTCAGAAAGACCTTGCTTTCCTACTTGATAAAAAGGAATCAGAAGTAAGCAAATGGATGTCAGGAACCCATAACTTTACTCTTAAGACACTTATACGAATCGAAGATATCTTGGGATTCCCAATTATTAAAGTAATTAGTAAAGAAAAATATAAGGAAAAACAGCCTATTCTATTAGTTGTTGAGAAAAAGTATTCACATATTATTCAGGGACAGGACATTCTAGTTGGGGATATTCAAGATCTTGAAATCAAACAGAAATACCAAAAACCCACTCCATATCTATCCTAACCCATGACCAAAGTTAAGGAAGTTCAATACAAGTTATCTAGAGTCAAAGAGATTTCATTTTCTTGCACAGACTTAGTAAATGATCTTTCAAAGGAGGTCATTGAAAAAGATATTAAGATCGAGATTGGATTCAATTTTCAAATTCTTAAAGACACTGATGAATTTGCAATTTGCACTTTAATACAGTATCTATTTAAAGATGAGGAAGTTTTAAAATATGAAAATCAGATTGTTTTCAATGTTATAAATATTGATCAAGTTGTTACATTAGAAAACGAAAAAATCAATGTAAAGGATGAATTTCTACTTTCTCTTTTAAGTGTAGTTATTGGTACAACTCGGGGGATGATGATAAAAAACACAATGGGGAAAAAAATAAATGAATTTCCTCTTCCAATCTTGAATCCTAAAGAGTTCTTAGAAAATCTAAAAGAGAAAGCACTTAAATAAAAACCTGCTTTTAACACGTACAATAAAGTAAATAAGTTCGTCAAGCTTTTTGAGTGACTCTGAGCCATCTACCGGGTGGAACAAATAATCCATTTGTAATTATTGGAGTATTTTATCCAAAAAAGGAATTACAAGGAAGCTTATTTTAGCCTACGCTAAAGGACAGAGCTCAAACAGTATTGCTAAAGGCAAGCCATTGCAGCAAGCTTCAAAACAGTTGCTATTTTCCAAAATTCTCTGAAGCAGTTTGAGATCCTAAAACATTTATAATGTAACGGAATTTTATAAATGGTGGTGCGCAGGCAAACCAAAAAAATAGTTTTTGAGCTGCCCGAAAATTTGTCGTATCTTTTATCCGGTTTATTTAATGTCAAAATCTTCCAAAATGAAAAAGCTGTCTCAAAAGGATTATCAACCACCCCGTCATCCGCCAACTAGCGGATGACACCCCTCCTTTAAAAAGGAGGGGAAAGTTTTGATATACAGTATTATAACTTTCTCCTCCTCTTCAGAGGAGGAGTACCCTGAAGGGGGGAGGTTGTGTTCTTTTGAGACGACCTCTATATCATACTATTAAAAATTAATATATTATGAAAATGAATTTTTTGAAATCCTCTGTTATTTTATTAACAGCAACTATGTGTTACTCAGTTGCTTTATGTCAGAACCTTCCGGCTAAAGTAGTTGCCGGAATTCCTGTAAACTATGATGAAGGACTTGTGGGAACATATACTCTTCCTGATCCATTGGTTTTACTTAATGGAAAAACCGTAAAAAATGCAAATACATGGTATAAAAAACGCCGGCCCGAGATTGTACGTCTGATTGAAGAAAATGAGTATGGACGCACTCCGGGAGCACCTAAAGATATGACATTTAATGTTTTCGATAAAGGGACCCCGGTTTTTGAAGGAAGGGCCGTCCGTAAACAGGTAACTGTCTATTTTACAAAAGATACTTCAAACTACAGGATGGATATTCTGATTTACCTTCCGGCAAACTCAGGCAAACCTGTTCCACTGTTTCTGAATGTCAGCTTTTCCCCTAATTCAAGTGTTACAGCAGATCCGGGTGTGAAAAAAGGATTTGTCTGGGGCAGGGATGGGAAAAAAGTTCCCGCACCAAAGGGAGGGCAATTCGGCAGATTAAATGTAGATCAGTTTATTTCACAGGGAATCGGAGTTGCAACAATATATTATGGTGATATAGAACCTGATTTTGCTTCCGGAATTAAATACGGGATCAGGGGTTACTATCTGAAACCAGGTGTGTCATCACCTGCACCCGATGAATGGGGCGCTATTTCAGCCTGGGCATGGGGATTGAGCCGTGCAATGGATTATTTAGAAACAGATAACCAGATTGATTCAAAGCGGGTTGCTTTATTTGGAGTATCACGGCTGGGAAAAACGGTCTTATGGACAGGCGCTCATGATACCCGTTTCGGGATGGTAATTGCAAGTTGTTCAGGAGAGGGAGGGGCAGCTATTGCAAGACGTAATTACGGAGAGACAATAAAGCACATGTCTGATTCAACAAGATACTTTTATCAGTTTTGCGGTAACTATGGTAAATACGGCGATAATCCGAATGACTTTCCTGTGGATGCCAATTTGCTTGTATCCTTAATGGCACCACGGCCACTCTTGTTGCAGACAGGCGATACAGATTACTGGTCCGATCCGAAAGGAGAGTTTCTGGCTGCCGTTGCAGCTGAACCGGTATACAGACTATTGGGGAAGGAAGGATTGGGAACTGATGTTATGCCACCGGCTGGACAACCTATACTGAATACCCTGGGATATTACATGCATTCAGGCGGCCATGGCGCCCTGCCGGCTGATTATGAAATATTCCTGAAATTTATGAAAATGCATTTCTAAGAAAACTAGAATGAAAAAGCAATACATAAAAAATCTGTTAACAAGAATATCAAAAACTCTGTTCTTTTCATTACTGCTGATAATTCCGCAATTATTATCTGCTCAAAACGATTTAAGATCTCTTGAAGAAGGATTCAAAAATCCACCGGAATCAGCAAAACCAAGAACATGGTGGCACTGGACAAACAGCAATATTACAAAAGAAGGTATTACCAAAGACCTTGAATGGATGAAACGTGTTGGTATAGGTGGTTTTCAACTTGCCGATGTCGCCTCCGGTCAGGGGCAAACAGTGAAAGATAAGATCTTGTTTGGATCACCGGAGTGGCTCGATGCTGTCAGACATGCTGCCGCAGAAGCTCAACGTTTAAATCTGGAGATGGTAATATTCAGCTCAGCCGGGTGGAGCCTCACAGGAGGTCCGTGGGTAAAGCCCGAACAGGCTATGAAGAAACTCGTTTGGAGCGAAATCAACGTTAAGGGACCAAAGAATTTTAACGGTACTCTTCCCATGCCACCATCTGTCGAAGGTCCATTTGGGAATTTATCAAGATCAGCTCAGAGCAATGGAAAGGAACCCTCATTTTATAAAGATTGCATTGTGCTGGCATTCCCTACTCCAGCTTATGAACTTGAATCTGAGAGATTTCAGCCCCTGGTGACTACAAGTACCGGAAATATCAATGCAGTGAGCCTGCTTGATAACGACCTCAATACATCATTATCCGTCAAAGCTTCAAAAGAGACAAAAAGTGCATGGATACAATTCTCTTTCGATCAGCCATTTAAAGCACAGGCTATTACACTTGCCAGCCGCAATGGGATCCCCTTTGGAACACTTCAGGTAAGCAACGACGGACAAAACTTCAGAACAATCGCAATGTTTCCCGGGCCTCAACTTTATCGTGCCGGGAAGGTGGAAACAGTTGCTTTCCCTGAAACAGTGGCAAAATACTACAGGTTAGAGATAACCGGCGCCCCATGGAAACCTGCTGAGGTAATGTCGGAGAGTAAACCTAAACCTGACTCTGTTTACAATTTCAGCGAAATTATGCTTCATACCGGAGGAAGGGTAAATAGGTGGGAAGATAAAGCAGGTTTCTTCCACCTTTTCGATTATGGACCAACATCAAGTCCGGAGGTTGCACCGGGTTCAACAATTAATCCGACCGGAATTATCGACATCACCTCAAAGATGGGTGCTGACGGGACACTGAACTGGGCTATTCCGGAAGGGAATTGGACAATAATGCGTTTCGGCTATTCGCTTACAGGTTCGAAAAACCGTCCCGCCGTACCATCAGGTCTTGGTTATGAAGTAGACAAGTTAAGCCGTGAACATACACTGGCATATATAAAAGGATACACCGATCCCATTGCAGGAGCATTGGGGCCACTGTATGGTACAGGTTTACGGTATATGCTACTCGATAGCTGGGAAGCGGGCATGCAGAACTGGACAGATAAAATGCTGACTGAGTTCAGTATACGAAGGGGATATGATCCGACACCTTTCCTGCCTGTCCTTGCAGGGCGGGTTGTGGAAAACTCAGATATCAGTGACAGATTCCTTTGGGATTTCCGCAGGACACTTGCCGATATGTTTGCGGAAAACCATTTTTCTGTCGTTACTGATTACATGAGAAAAAGTGGAATAGGAACCTATGGAGAAGTATCAGGTGTATCTCTTGAGATTCTGGAAGATGCATTACTCAGTAAAAAATATGTCGATATCCCGATGGGCGAATTCTGGTTCAAGGCACTTCATCCTGAACTGATGTATTACCAGGATATACGCGGAGCCGCATCAGCTTCACATGTTTATGGCAAAACACTTGTAGCTGCAGAGTCATTCACAGGCGGTAATTTTGAATCTCCCTATTCCCTGAAAAAAATTGGAGATTACTGGTTCGCGCAGGGTGTAAATCGGATTGTCTTTCATACGTCAGCTCACCAACCTCTCGATACTAAGCCAGGCAATACAATGGTTGGTACCCATATTAACCGCAACATAACCTGGGCTGAACAGGCTGCTCCCTTTATGACATACCTGGCACGCAATTCGTTTATGCTGCAACAGGGCAGGTTTGTAGCAGATATTGCCTACCTTCTGAATGAGGGGGCTCCTTCCACAATGCCCATCTGGGGCAGCGGTCTTGATCCGGCTCCTCCGGAAGGGTATGATTATGATTATATTAATGCTGATGTACTTATCAATAGAATGTCTGTAGATTCAAACGGTAGACTCATTTTATCCGATGGTATGAGTTACGCAGTTTTGGTGCTCCCAAATACAGATCAGATGACGTTACTAGTTCTGAAAAAGATCCATGATCTGGTTGCCGGGGGGGCAACTGTTATGGGTCGGAAACCCGTTAAAACACCCGGACTTACCGGTTATCCTGATTCAGAAAGCCGGTTACAGGCCCTGGTCTTCGACTTATGGGGCGACCTGGATGGTATCAGCCGTACACAGCGTTCATTCGGTAAAGGTAAAGTGATATGGGGTATGCCTCTCTCCGGAATTCTTTCTTTATCAGGTGTTTCCAGAGATGTTGAATACAGTACACCTCTCGATACAAAGCTATCATGGATCCATCGTAGTATTGGTGATGCAGATATCTATTTTATCGCTAATGGCACAGACAGCCTCCTCAATATTGATCTGAGGTTTCGGGTCAGCGGCCGTGAAGCCGAAGTCTGGGATCCGGGATCAGGATCAATTGAACCGGCAGGTTACAGGTTTGAAAACAATAAAACGATAGTACCTTTGAATTTATCAGAACGTCAGTCTGTCTTTGTAGTTTTTCGTCAAAAGGCCTTGTCAGCTTCCAGAACAATTCCTACTGAATCTTCTCATTTACTAGCTTCACTACCCGGACCGTGGGAAATTATTTTCCCCCCCGATATGGGAGCTCCTGAAAAGATACAGATCAATAAACTGGAGTCATGGACCCTCAGCACCGATGAAGGCGTAAAATATTTTTCAGGTACGGCGGATTATGTAACAACATTTGATGCTCCAAAGAAATGGTTTCAATCCGGGTCTGAGTTTATGCTGGATATGGGGAAAGTCGGGGACATAGCAGAAGTAACACTAAATGGAACTCCACTGGGAACTTTCTGGAAAGCACCCTATCAGGTTGATATTACCAAAGTTCTGAAAAAAGGAGAAAATCGTCTTGAAATAAAAGTCACCAACCAGTGGACAAACAGGTTGATGGGAGATATGAAAACTGCTCCTGGTAAAAAAGTTCTTAATTCAACCCTCCGTGTATTTCCCGGACAAAAAATGAACGATTCAGGTCTGCTTGGCCCCGTGACAATTATTATGAAACCATAATCAGACACTGTCCGTGTCGGATTCATAGGTCTTGGCAGCAAGGGGCCGGTCATGTGTCGAATATGAGTCTTCTGGAGGGAGTAGTTTATTATCGTTTTTCTGATTACCTTCGGGTCTTACTTTAAATTGATTTACTAACCATTTAAAAACAATTAAATTATGACAATAATAATAGTAGGACTTGTAATTTTAGTAATCGGATTTGTTGCTGCTAAATCTGATCCTGCAATGCGGGCTTATCAAACATTGATTAAAACAGCCGGAATAATAGTAATTCTGATAGGAATTTCTATTTCATCCGTTGTTCAGGTTGAACCCGGACAGGTAGGTGTGCAAAAGCTGTTTGGCAAAGTGAATAATAACATCCTTGAAAGCGGACTAAACGTCATTAATCCATTGGTTAAGGTTGTTATGTTCGACGTCAGAACAGAGAATTATACCATGTCGGGAGTAACAGATGAGGGTTCAAAGATGGGAGATGATGCCATACGTGTTTTATCGGCAGATGGACTGGAGGTAATCGTTGACCTTACCGTTTTGTATAAAGTTATACCATCGGAGGCACCGCGGATTCTTAAAGAGGTTGGAATAGATTACCGGAATGTTCTTGTTCGTCCGATTTGCAGGACAAAGATCAGGGATAACGCTGTTTATTATGATGCAGTTGCATTGTACTCCACCAAAAGAGATGAATTTCAGTCCAGGATATTTGCAACTATTGAAACAAATTTCAAAGAACGGGGGCTGTTGTTGGAACAACTTTTAGTAAGGAATCTTACACTTCCTGCATCAGTAAAAGCTTCTATTGAATCAAAAATTAATGCCGAACAAGATGCACAGAAGATGACATTTGTTCTGCAGAAGGAGAGACAGGAAGCTGAACGAAAAAGAGTTGAAGCACAGGGTATTGCCGATTATCAGAAAATATTAAGCACAGGACTTAGTGACAGACTGTTACAGTATGAAATGATTAAAGCAATCTCTGCCTCTCCCAATGCCAAACTGATTTTTATGACTAACGGGAAAAACCTTCCCATCATGGTGGATAGTAAATAATAATTATTAATCAGTTTATATGATGTGTGCGGTTTGAAGTGTTTAGCGTTGTGCCTTTTATTGCAACAGCTCCATTTCTTCCTCATCCTTCACTTCAACAAGCTTTCCGTCGTCACATTTAATTGTCCTTGCAGAGAATTTTTTCAGGAGTGTATAATTATGTGTGGCCACAACCACCGCTCTGCCTGTCTTACTGATATCAGTCAGCAGCTTTAAAATACCTTCTGATGTCTCGGGGTCAAGATTGCCGGTTGGTTCATCGGCCAGAATAATTTCAGGATCATTAAGCAGGGCCCTGCCAATAACAACACGCTGCTGTTCGCCTCCTGATAACTGATGAGGCATCTTATAACCTTTCAGTCCAAGACCCACTTTTTCAAGTACTTCATTAATACGGATATCTATTTCTTTCTTGTTTTTCCACCCTGTCGCTTTTAAAACGAATTCGAGATTCTCATTTACCGACCTGTCTATGAGCAATTGAAAATCCTGGAAAACAATCCCGATCTTTCTGCGAAGGTAGGGGATCTCCCTTTTTTTTAGTTTCGTCAGGTTATAACCAGCCACGAGACCTATACCCTCTTTGAGAGGGATTTGAGCGTTGAGAGTTTTTATCAGACTCGATTTTCCGCTGCCGACCCTGCCCACAAGGTAAATAAATTCACCTTTTCCGACACTAAGATTAACATTGGAAAGCACAAGATGATCCTGCTGCCATATAGTACAGTTTGTCAACTCAATAATTACATCCAGTGGAAGATTTTCCTGCATTTACCGGTTATTTTAAGTGCAAAATAAGGAAAGAATTGATAATTAACATTTGTATGTTGATAAAATCAGTAATAAAGGCCGGTAGCCGGCGTTTAATAGTTGTAATTTTACGTTTAATTAGAGAAATCAGGTTAATGTTATATGTGGCTTACAATTAACATGTTATGCGCTTTCGTAAATTTTAAGACGCAAACAGTGTCTGATTGTACCGGGCAAAAAAAAATAAGTTATGAACAGAAATAAACTCATTTTAATATTCAGTTTTCTTTTGATTTTCATAATTCAGGTCTCATCGCAGGTCCCGTTTACCGGCAAAGAGATTGGTTCTGAATTTAACAGGGGTATGGAATTATTCAATAAAGAGAAATACCCTGCAGCTATCCGTCTCTTTGATTCATTCATCAAAAGTGATGATAAGTCCAACCTCATTATGGTTGCTGACGCTGAATATCTTAGTGCAATCGCCGCATTGAAACTTTTTAACACTGATGCTGAATACAGGATGATCATGTTCATATCGACACATCCGGAAAGCCCAAGAATAAATGAAGCGAGATTAGCTTTAGGTGACTATTTCTACCAGAACAAAAATTACAGGAAAGCAGTAACCTGGTATGAATCTGTGAACAGGAAGGAATTGGAGGCAGATAAACTTGCAGAATATTTTTTCAGACTGGGATATTCGCTTTATATCAAAGGGGATAAAAGCGGGGCACTTCTGATGTTTTCGGAAATTAAAGATATTGATACCGAATATACTCCGCCTGCTGTTTACTATTTTTCCCAGATAGCTTACGAGCAAAAAATGTATCAGAAAGCCATGGAAGGATTCATGCGTCTGAAAGATGATGAAACATTCGGAGGCGTAGTCCCATTCTATATTGTTCAGATTTTATATATGCAAAAAGATTATAATGGCATTCTTTCCATTGCCCCCGACCTTCTTAAATCGGCCGGGGAAGAGAGGTCTATTGAACTGTACAGGTTCATTGGGGATGCTTATTATAACAAGGGAAATTACAATGAAGCATTACCTTATCTTGAAAAATATTCATCGGTGGCCAAAGCCAGCGAAAGGGAGGATAAATATCAGCTCGGTTATTGTTATTACAAAACAGGAAAGATTGACAAAGCCATTAAATTATTTCTTGAAATAGGACCGAGGAGCGACCTCTTAAGTCAGAATATCTGGAATCTTCTTGGTGATTGCTATCTGCAGAAGGGTGATAAAAAGCGTGCGCAATTTGCATTTGGTGAAGCTTCAAAATTGAATTATGATAAAAAAATTAAGGAGGAGTCATTGTTTAACTATGCAAAACTGACATATGAAACATCATATTCTCCTTTCGGAGAGACAATTACGGCTTTTCAGGAATATATAAACCTATACCCCGGATCGGAGAGGATTCAGGAGGCATACGATTACCTTGTAACTACATTTTTGCAGATAAAAAACTACAAAGCGGCTCTCTCTTCACTCGATAAGATACTAAATAAGGATACCAGACTGGAGGAAGCATATCAGAGAGTTGCGTTTTTCAGAGGATTGGAATTGTTTAAAAACCTGGAGATCGAAGCTTCAATCGATATGTTTGATAAATCGCTTAAATATGAAAAGTATAACAGGTCAATCAGGGCAAGGTCTATCTACTGGAGAGGTGAAGCATATTACAGGCTTGCTTATTACGATAAGGCAAAAGCTGATTATGAGTTGTTTATGGGAATACCTGGTTCGATGCTTTTAAGTGAGTACAACATGGTAAGGTATAACCTTGGTTATGCACTCTTTAATCTGAAAGATTATACAAATGCTTTGAACCATTTGAAAGCTTTTGAATCTGAGGTGGCAAATGTAAAGCCGGAGGTGATGGCAGATGCCAGGAACAGGATTGCTGATTGTTATTACATTGCGACCAATTATCCGATGGCAATCAGCTATTATGATAAAGTTATTGAATACGGGAAAATGGATGCTGATTATGCCATGTTTCAGAAGGGATTTTCCCTGGGACTTATGAATGAAGGTAAAGGTAAAGTTGATGTACTCACTTCACTTACGCTGAAATATCCTTCTTCATCCTTTGTCCCGAATGCCATTTTTGAGAGAGGCAGAGCTTACATTGTCCTGGAAGATTATAAAAAAGGAGAAGCAGATTTCAATACTGTCATCTCAAATTATCCGACCAGCCCGTTTGTTCCTCGTGCCATCGTTCAGCTTGGTCTTCTTTATTATAACCTCGGGGAAAATGACAAAGCAATATCCCAGTATAAAAAAGTGATTGAGAACTTCAAATCAACACCTGAAGCAAGGTATGCAATCACCGGTCTGAGAACCATTTATGTCGATATAAATGATGTGGAAGCTTATTTTGCATATATAAAAACACTTGATGGTTATGGTGACGTAAACCTGGCTCAAAAGGATTCACTTTTGTATACATCTGGCGAAAACCTTTATATGACTGCCAAATATGATAAAGCAACAGAAGTGTTTAAAAGTTACCTTAATGAGTTTCCGAATGGCAGTTTCAGGCAGAATGCACAGTATTACCTGGCAGAGTGCCTGAAATCAGCTGGTAACAACGATGAAGCTCTGAAACTGTACATTCAGGTTTCAGCTGCGCCCAATAATCAATTTCTTGAACAATCGCTGATTGCAGCTTCTGCAATACTTTTTGATAAAGAGGATTATAGTGCGTCCCTCGATTATTATGAGAGACTTGAGAAAGTGGCCGGAAATGACGGGAACAGGCTTATCGCTCTTAAAGGGCAGTTGAGGTCGTCATACCAGGCAGGTGATGCCCAGAAGACAATTATTGCAGCCGGGAAAATCAACAGTTCTGTAAATATTCCCGAGGAGTTGATAAGAGAGGCTACCTTTATGAGCGCTAAAGCAAATTACAGTCTTAATAATTTTGATGAAGCTCTCAAAGATTTCCGGAAAGTTGCCACAGAGGTCACCAGTGTTGAAGGAGCAGAGTCCAAATTCAGGGTTGCTGAATTGCTGTATAAGAAAGATATGACAGCTGAGTCAGAAAAGATTATTTCAGAGTTCATCGACCAGAATACCCCGCACCAGTACTGGATGGCAAGAATGTTCCTGCTTCTTGCAGATATCAGTATAAAAAAAGGCGATACTCTTCAGGCACGGGCAACACTTCAGAGCCTTAAAGATTATTACTCTATTGACAACGATGGAATACTTGATGAAGTAAAAGCCAAACTGGATTCCCTTAGCGAAAACAAATAATATGCGGTTGTAAACGACAGATAACCAGATAGTGAATAACAATTGAAAATATGAATAAGAAATTGATTTGACATGATAAAAAGAAACCTTATTATACCAGCCTTCATATTATTCTGTTTATTACCGGTCAGTGCGCAGGTAACGAAACAGGAAACCGGGCTTAAGAGAGAGGTTACCCTGTACAATCCTTATAAGCCATCTCTCCCGGAGGTTAAAAAAAGAAGCTTTCTGCCTGATATGAACGACACTATGAAAGTCAGACCCGAATTCCGTTATGATATAAAAACGGAACCTTTCCTTCCGGCATATACGATCACTCCCATAAAAGCAGTTGCTTTACTTCCCGATCCATTACCTAAACTTTACAAAAGCTATGTGAATATTGGTATGGGAAATTACATCACTCCCCTGGCTGAAATAAGTATAACTAATGAGCGGTCAAAGAAAGGTACAATCGGTTTCTATGGCCGGCATTTCTCAACCAACGGGAAGGTTGAACTCCAGAATGGCAAGAAGGTTTTTGCAGGCTATATGGATAACGATGCATCTCTTTTTGGACGAAAATTCTTTAGAAAAAACCTCTTTGAAAGTTCAGTGGATTTCAGTCAGAAGATCAGGTATGCTTACGGTTACGACACAAGCATAACAGACTATTCTCCTGCAAAAAAAGATATCAGACTGGGTTATAATAATATAGGTGCAAAAGCTTCATTATCCTCATTAACATTGGATTCCACAAGCTTCTCTTATGATTTCGACATTTCTTATAATTACTTCTATAATGCTAAAAACCTCTTCCAGCATAATGTAGGAATCGACGGGATCATGGCTAAATCATATAAAGGATTTTATGTCGGATCCGGCATAGGCTATGACTTTTACAGGCTTTCTGACATTCTCTTAACCAGCCCGAAATACATTGCCTCAATCAGCCCTTTCATAAAGAAGAGTACCGAACAGTGGAGTTTTAAACTAGGGTTCCAGGCATTGCTCGATAAGAATATGACTGCATCACCTGAATTTCATATTTATCCCGATGTCAATTTCAGTTTCAGTATAGTCCCGTCATACGTCAGCTTTTATGCCGGATTGTCTGGGAAGCTTGAGAAGAATGATCCCTTGAAAATCATTAACGAAAATCCGTTTTTAGTCCCCGACGGAAGTCTGTTCACCCTACCAAATACCGATCATGTCCTTATTGTTTCTGCAGGTCTGAAGGGAAACAACGGAATAGGGGGCAACTATCTGGTTTCTGCTTCATATTCTCTTATTAACGACATGCTTTTTTATTCCAATATAATTTTCCCTTTCGGAATGTTAACGCCAGAGGTTGGAAATCATTTTATTCCATTGCCTGACGACGTGGAACTTCTTAATATTCATGGTGAAATAGGCGGTTTGATAAGTGACAAAATCTCGTATTATGGGAGCGCGAACTGGGATAAATACACACTTGCAGAAAACGATTATGCCTGGAATAAGCCGGCATGGGATGCCCGGCTTGGCGTTAAATACAACCTGAGAGACAAAATAATTATTGGTGCTGAATTAACAGGAAAAGGGAAACGTAAATTGTATGTAATGGATCTTAATATCTTAAGTAGTAGTACTCCGACGACACCTCACTTTTTCGATATGCCCGTTCATTTTAATCTTAATCTCAGCGCCGAATACCGATATTCTAAAATACTGTCATTCTGGGCTAAATTCAATAACATTTCATACGATCGCTACTACGAATGGGCCTATTACCCGTCACAGAGGTTCCTTTGTATGCTGGGATTTACGTACAGTCTCTAAAAAGGTTTAGGGTATGCAGCATTCATTTTTTGGAAAAAGAATTTAAGAAAACCACCTCCCCCCTTCGGGGTACTCCTCCTTTAAAAAGGAGGAGAAACTAGTATGAAATACCAAAAACTTTCCCCTCCTTTGAAAAGGAGGGGTGTACCCGCTTCAGCGGGGACGGGGTGGTTTTGTCTTCCTCTTTTCCAGTGTTAATTTCTTTGTGAAAATTGTGCATTATTTTTATCAATTTATAGAAAAAAAAAGGTTTTAAATCCTTATATTTGCAGGGATGATTAATAATCATATTATCAATAATTTATAACAGGAAAAGTGAAGTTGGTTCCGATGGCTTGCAACGATGAAACAGGTATCCTGATTTCATTACCAAAAAAACAAGTTTGATATCCGTCAGAGGAGTAAAACCGGATAGGTATCCTTATTAAATTATTGGTCTGTTTTAATATGTTTGGTTTTTAAATTTATGACTTAATATTATAGGAATAATGAGTGAGAACGCAAAAAAATTGCAGGACAGTATTGATTACTCAGCGGAGAATATTCAGGTGCTGGAAGGTCTTGAGGCTGTCAGGAAAAGACCTGCAATGTACATTGGTGACATTGGCGTAAAAGGGTTGCATCATCTTGTATATGAGGTTATTGATAATTCTATTGATGAGGCTCTTACAGGGTATTGTTCTAAAATAGAGGTTATTATTCATGAAGATGGCTCCGTAACAGTGACTGATGACGGAAGAGGCATACCTACCGGAATGATGGAGAAGGAACAGAAATCGGCCCTCGAAGTTGTAATGACAGTCCTTCATGCAGGCGGAAAATTTGATAAGGATTCTTACAAGGTTTCTGGTGGTCTTCATGGTGTTGGTGTATCGGTCGTAAATGCCCTCTCAGCACATCTCTCAGCTGTTATCATGAGGGAGGGTAATGTATTCAAACAGGTATATGAAAAGGGAAAACCGGTTACTCCGGTAGAAGTTATAGGTAAGTCAGATAAGTCTGGAACTTCTGTGACCTTTATACCAGACGGAACCATATTCCAGACAACTGAATTCAACTTTGAGATTCTTGCAGCACGTCTTCGTGAACTGGCTTTTCTTAACAAAGGAATACTTCTCACAATTAAAGATATGAGAGAGCTCGTTGAGAATGGTAATGGCGGGATACCGCGTTACGAAGAGTTCCAATCTGAGGAGGGACTTAAGGAATTTGTTGAATATCTTGACGCAAACAGGGAAAGACTTATTGAAAAATCTATTT
Source organism: Bacteroidia bacterium (assembly GCA_026391475.1). Classification (GTDB taxonomy): domain Bacteria; phylum Bacteroidota; class Bacteroidia; order Bacteroidales; family VadinHA17; genus LD21. The sequence goes on from JAPLED010000041.1 coordinate 18,652, forward strand.
ATATTACATTCGATAAGACAGATATTCCTGTTGAGATTGCCCTTCAGTATAATAACTCATTCTCAGAGAACGTCCATTCCTATGTGAATAATATTAATACTATTGAAGGGGGTACACATCTTGCGGGGTTCAGAAGAGGCTTGACACGTACACTTAAGAAATATGCTGACGATTCAGGAGCTACCTCAAAACTAAAATTCGATATTAATGGTGATGATTTTCGTGAAGGACTTACTGCTATCATCTCTGTAAAAGTTGCTGAACCACAGTTTGAAGGTCAGACTAAAACAAAACTGGGAAACTCAGAGGTTATGGGTGCGGTCGATCAGGCTGTCAGCGCCATGCTGACCAACTACCTCGAAGAGAATCCCAAAGATGCCAGGATCATCGTTCAGAAGGTAATCCTTGCTGCAACTGCCCGACATGCTGCACGTAAAGCCAGGGAGCTTGTCCAGCGTAAGAATGTACTTTCCGGTTCCGGACTTCCTGGCAAACTGGCCGATTGTGCCGACAGGGATCCTGCCCAGTGTGAGTTATACCTTGTTGAAGGTGATTCGGCAGGTGGAACAGCAAAACAGGGACGCGATCGCCGTTTCCAGGCAATTTTACCCCTCAGAGGTAAGATATTGAATGTTGAAAAGGCTATGCAACACAGGATCTATGAGAGTGAAGAGATAAAAAATATATTTACCGCACTTGGAGTCAATATAGGCACTGATGAGGATAGCAAGGCTCTTAATATTGCTGGTTTGCGCTACCATAAAATCATTATCATGACTGATGCCGATGTCGATGGTTCTCATATCACGACTCTCATTATGACCTTCTTTTTCAGATATATGATAGATCTCATTAAAGGTGGGAACATTTACATAGCTACCCCACCACTTTACCTGATTAAAAAGGGTAAATCGGAGCGTTATTGCTGGACAGAAGAGGAACGTGCGGCAGCAGTTGCAGAGATGGGACAGGGGAAAGAATCATCGGTAGGTATTCAGAGATACAAAGGTCTTGGTGAGATGAATGCAGAACAACTCTGGTCAACAACAATGAATCCGGAAACACGGACTCTGAGGCAAGTTACCATTGAAAGTGCTGCTGAGGCTGATCACATATTCTCAATGCTGATGGGTGATGAAGTTCCGCCACGCAGGGAGTTTATCGAAACTCATGCAAAGTATGCTAAAATTGATGTTTAGACACCAAAGACTTTCCTTCTGATCTCTACTGCATCGTCTGTACAAACTTCACTGCAGCAGAAACATCTGATGCATTTACTGTCTGTCAGAACTATATGGGTCTTTTTGGATGGAAGCGGTTGAATAGCCTGAACGGGGCAGATATTAACACATTTCTGGCATCCTGTGCAATTTTCATGGATAAAGACAGGCCTTCTTTCAATCTTTTTCAGGAATTTAATTCTCCTCATAACAAATTGCATAGCAATATTATTATTGCTTGAAATAGGTATTTTGATGAAGCCTTGTTTTATAATGGTGCTGATTTCCGGACCGTCATAATTTATATCATCTTCTGACTGAAGCCAGTTCTTCCTGAATAACGCTGTCTTTGATGTTGGTACCACCATCGGATTATAGCCCGCTATCCGACTGGCTATCATATCCAATGCAAGAGGATTTGTTGATCCAAGTAATAATCCGATTTTTATCGGCAATCCACTGCCCGGACCCGGACCCTCCATTCCCATTATAGCATCCATTAGAAAATAGTCGGGAGTAACAGTTTCAATAAGATCAACCAGAAATTCGCCAAACCCGTTTCTATTCTGATGTAAGGCATGCTGTTTCGCTTTATTAAAACCGGGTACCAGGCCAAGAGTGTTTTTTATAGCTCCTGTGAAATATACCAGTTCGTGGTTCTTGAATTTCGGAAGTGAAATGATCAGATCAACCTGGTCAACAACAGCTGCAATCCTGATCTTCCCTTTCCTTAGTTTTTTCTCAACCGGGTTCACAGTGAAATCAACCCATTTCGCCCCTGTTGCAACACATACCTTGTAAATACCCGATTTCTCTCCTTTGAACTTCTGTGTATGAACTGCAGGGGAATCACCGACCAGAACAGTAGCTCCCTTTGACTGGAGAAACCGGATCATGGCTTCCACAACATCAGGATGAGTGCTGATGCATTTAGCAGGATCATCATCAGTAAGAATGTTAGGTTTTACAAGAACTCTTTTTCCCTGAACATCAGGACCCTCAGTTTTTTTGTATATATCAGAAATGAGGTTATAAACTTCGTGGACTTCATATTCTTTGCACTTCCTTACCGATACCTTATTATTCATATAAGCTTTTTTACTTAAAAAGTCTGCTAAGATAGATCAATGTTTGAAAGGTAGTATCAGTTCATCATTTATTCAATATTATTTCTTTGATAATCTCCTCGATTCCGGAAATAATATTCTTTGAAGGACCGGTATAATTGTTTATAATTATACTGATGATCATTTGTTTGCCTGATACTGTTGTAAAATATCCTGCATAGCTTCTCACCCTGGTCATTGAGCCGCTTTTTGCCCTGAGTCTTGAATCAAAAACCGGATCCATGAAATAGTTTTTAAGAGTTCCTTCTTTTCCTGCTTCAGGTAAAGACGAATAATATTCCGGGAAGTACTTTCCTCTGTTCTTCATATAAATCAACAAATTGACCAATTCTCCTGTATTAATGGCATTAAGAGGGGAGAGGCCGCTGCCATCTTCAATAAACATTCCATCTGTTTTAATGCCGGCATCCTGAAGAAAACCCTTAACAACCTCAACTCCTGCAGCAGTAGATCCAATGTTTTTATATACTTTTCCCAACTCTTTTATTAAATGTTCTGCATACAGATTAACACTTTCATGGTTGAGTACTTCAATAATATCAGCAAGTGGAGGAGAGATGGTTTCAGTAATCCGGACAACTTCCTCAGACAAACTTTTTTGTTCTAATCTTATTGTTGCAGGATTTTCTGAAACAGTTATACCTGCAGCTTCAAGTTTTTCATTCATCATTTTTGCGATAAGAAGGGGCGGGTCAGCAATTGAGGCTTTCAGTACAAAATCTTCCCTGTTGGCGGGAACGGTTCCTGCAAGCCAGCCATTTGTACTGTAAGGTGCGGCAAAAACATAACCTTCATCAGAGGTTCCGGCAGCAACCAGCCAGTTTGAGAATTCATTCCTGCATTCGTTTGGGACAATCTCATTAATAACCACTTGCGTACTATCAGAGGATGTCTTTAAATGAATTTCGTAAGTGTTGTCAAAAACTGATAACCCATACGCTCCTGCACCATAATAATTGCCGGCATCTTCCCAGAGCCATTTGGCGGGAACAGGCAAAAAGTCATAATAAGAATCATCGGTTATAACTCTTCCGTCTATTTTTTTGATTCCCAGTTTCTTAATTTCCGTTACCCAAATGCTTAGAAAATCCTGATAATGATCTGAAAAATACTGAGATCCCAATGCCGGATCACCGCCTCCCTGAATGACGATATTCCCGGTTAACCTGCCAGAACGTTTATTAAACGATCCTGTATAACCGATAATAGTTTTGAAAGTATATTGAGAGCCTAACAATTCAAGTGCAGCAGCCGAAGTGATAAGCTTCATAATTGAAGCCGGGATAAGGCTTTTTCCGGAATTGTATTCCATCACTATCTCTCCGTTATCTGCATCTGCAACACATAGAGAAACAGAAGCATGCATCATTGCAGAGTCTGAAAGGAATGTCTCAAATGATCTCTCTTGTGAAAATAAGCAAAGAGTTAAAGATGTTAATGAAATGATAAAAAATGTTCTCAACATTTCTACTCTGATTTGTTTTGTTCGAGCGTTGATAATAAACCACATGCAGCCTGTATATCCACACCCCTGCTGGCCCTGATAGTTGTCAGTATCCCTTTGGCATTAAGCGCCTCTTTAAAGTTGATGGTGGTTCCAAGATTAGGGCTCTGGAATTGTGATCCGGGTATAGGGTGAAAACGTATTATATTTATCCTGCATTTGATCCCGTTAAGTATCCTGGCAAGCTCTTTAATATGTCGCGGTGTATCGTTCATCCCTTTAAAAAGGATATATTCAAAAGATACTCTTCTCTGGCTGTTAAAGTCAAATTTGCGGATTATATCAAGCACCTCTTCAACAGTGTTTGTCCGCTGAATCGGCATCAGTTTCCTTCTCTCTTCATCAAATGGAGAGTGCAGACTGACAGCAAGATGGCACCGGCTTTTTTCAAGAAATTCTTTTATCCCGGTTATCAGTCCGACTGTACTGACTGTAATCCTGGTCGGACTCCAGCCATATCCCCATTCATTGGTAAGAATATCAAGACTCTTCAGAACTTCAGAGATATTGTCCAGGGGTTCACCCATGCCCATAAAGACTATATTGGTTAAGTTCCTGAACTCAGGCAGACTCCTGAACTGATTAAGTATTTCATTCGATGAGAGGTTTCCCTGAAGACCCTGTTTCCCTGTCATGCAGAATATGCAACCCATTTTACATCCGGCCTGTGATGAGATACAAATTGTAGCACGTTCATTATCAGGAATATATGTAGTTTCTATGTATTTATCATTCAGTACTTTATAAAGGTACTTCTTAGTTCCGTCCGTACTTTCAGAAAAATTTTCGGGGGCATAAAGGCCGATTTCATAATCATTGGCTAGCCGCTCACGTGTCTTTTTTGAGAGGTTTGTCATCTCCTCAATCGACTGTATCTCCTTCTTATAGAGCCAGTCAGCAATCTGTTTTGCAGCAAAACCGGGCAACCCGATACGTTTGGTAACTGCTATCAGCTCATTTAACGTCTTTCCGTAAAGTTTTTCTTTCAGCATTTCATATTAGCTCGTAGCTCGTAGCTCGTATTTATTATCCGCCTGTCGCCAGTCGCCTGTTGCCCTAATTAAACCCATACCCTGCCTTCTGGAGATCTTTAAGAGATTTAAACGGCTTCGGTGGTGTCAGGTATTTATTTAAATGGTCGTATATTTTCATCCTGATCTCTTTTGCCTCCAAATAATCCATCCTGTCGAAGGAATGTCCTCCCGGCATATTATTAAAGATCTCATATTCAAAATTCTTCTTGCCATCTGCCTTAAGCGACTTGATGAGATGTTCTACCTCAAGGACATTGACATCCTCATCATTGGTATTGGTATGGATCAGGAGAGGTGTGTTCTGATATTTTTCTGTCTGCCATGCAGGTGATCTTTTACGGTATTCAGCAACATTCTGATCGGCAGGTTTGCCGATAGGAGGCTGTTCAGAAAAGAGATCCCGATACTCCTGATCTTTATATCCCATGCGGGCTATCAGATCGCTGACAGGAACCCCTGTAAATGCAACTTTGTAATTCTGAGGATATTCAAAAATATTGAAGAGAGCAATATACCCCCCATGGCTCCAGCCTATTATTCCGACCCTTTCTTTGTCCACAATTGAGTAATTATCAATCATATACTGACGACTGGCATCAACATCCTGAACTTCAAGTCCGCCGTAATCAATATTATTATACATACCTGCTCCATAACCGGTCGATCCGCGGTATTCGGCAGCCGTAACAATATACCCCTGGGACACCATCTCCCTGATTATATGTGTGTAATAAGTATCGAAGTTCGCATGTACCCCACCATGCGGAAAGACCAGAAGAGGATATTTCTTTGAAGGATCAGCATCTTTCGGGATGAAAATGTAATTCCAGAATTTAACCGGGTTACCGGCTCCCTGACCAGTAGGATTTTTCTCTTTTGCCACTGCGGGACCGGTAATATATACCTTATCAATATATGCAATATCACCGACCTTGTTGTACCACTGAACATCATCTATCTTTTTTTCAAGAATATCGAACCTGTGACCAAGGTCTTCAAAATTTGAGTTGACCTTATTAATTGCATTCATCAATTCGGTTGTTCCCGGCTGTCCAAACGAATAGTCTGATGACACTGCGAACAGAGCCAGAATTAATGTAAGATTCAGAATAACCTTTTTCATATTTTTTAGAATAATTAAATTGCAATTTCACCTTCAAACACAAATGTAGCAGGACCAGAAAGCCAGATATCGGAGATGCTTTTTCCTGAGATATTGAATGAAACCGATAGATTGCCCCCCTTGGTCTTCACACTGACAGTTTTGGTGTCAAAATGTCCTGAAAGCACTGAAGCAATGGCAGATGCTGTGACACCAGTACCACACGACAGGGTTTCCTCTTCAACCCCTCTCTCAAAGGTTCTTACATAAATCCCGTTTTTTTCAATCTCAACGAAATTTACATTGGTTCCTCCGGGTGCAAATTCCGCTGACCCCCTGATTTTTTTGCCTTCTGTATTGACATCAATATCTTTTACATCCTTTTTGAAAATGACGTAATGTGGTGATCCGGTATTGATGAAATAGCTGCCATTAATAAGCTGGGGGACCTTTACATCGTTCATTTGCAGGCGAATGATACCTTCCTCAGATACTGCTTTGTGCACACCGTCAACAGCCTTGAAGGTAAGCTTCTTACCCGCTATCCCTGCCCGAATTGCAAAGTCAGATGAACACCTGCCGCCATTCCCGCACATGGTACCCTCAAAGCCATCGGAGTTGAAATACTTCATCTCAAAATCATATTTAGGGCTCCCGGAAATGAGAATCAACCCGTCAGCGCCAATACCAAATCTACGATCGCATAATTTATTAATAAGGTTGGAATCACCCGGATTAAAAATGCCTTCCCGATTGTTTATAATTATAAAGTCGTTACCGGCTCCCTGGTATTTGTTAAATATTATTGTCATAGGTGTTAAAGTGTTGTTAAATGTTTGTAAATTATTGAAGATCATCTGAAAAATGCATGATCTTTGTAAAAAAAAATTAAAATAAATCGGTTATAAAGATATTAATCTTTTGTGAAAGCATAAAAATTGAATATCAAAGCAAGCGAGAAAGGACAGTTTAATTAAAAAAGTAAAGTTATGAAAGGAAAGTATTTATTAGGCGCACTATTTATGGCAATGTCAGGGGCATTAATTGCTTTGTTTGCCTATACAAAAATAGTTGAAAAGCCTTCAGTGGCTGTTTCGAGAGATAGTTCAAAGGTTGAAGTTCAGGATGCAAAAGCGTTTCTGACATCAATGCAAATGCAGGAGGGACAGATTGATTTTACTTATGCTGCAGAACAGACAGTTCATGGTGTAGTCCATGTTCATACAAAAGCAATGATGGGTGGGCAAGCTGATAATCCGATAATGGAATGGTTTTATGGTGATCGTTATTCAAGACCACGGGAAGTAAGCGGCTATGGATCAGGGGTTATTATATCAAGCGATGGATATATCATTACCAATAATCATGTTGTTGAAAATGCAGAGAACGTTGAGGTAAAACTTAATGATAACAGGGTATTTGAGGCACAGGTTGTTGCACGCGATCCCAATACCGATATTGCACTTTTGAAAATTAAAGCAGAAAACCTTCCTTATATTAAATATGGTGATTCTGATCAGTTGAAGATCGGTGAATGGGTATTGGCTGTAGGTAATCCTTTTAATCTTACTTCGACAGTTACAGCAGGTATTGTCAGCGCAAAAGGAAGGAGTTTCGGGATTATTGAAGGTGATAATCCTATTGAGTCTTTTATCCAGACCGATGCCGCTCTTAATCCGGGTAACAGTGGCGGTGCACTCGTCAATACAAAAGGATTGCTCGTCGGAATTACTTCTGCAATTATCTCCCAGAGCGGAGAATATGCAGGTTATTCATTTGCAGTTCCTGTAAGCATTGTTAGAAAGGTTGTTGATGATCTTAAGCAATATGGTACTGTGCAAAGAGCAAGAATTGGTGTTAATATTGCTCCTGTTACTTCCGATGAAGCTGAAAAACAGAATCTAAAGGAAGTAAAAGGGGTACTTGTCAAATCGATTATACCTGATGGTGCTGCAGAAGATGCGGGTCTGAAGGAAAACGATGTAATAGTTCAATTCGATGGTGCACCTGTTAATACCATGGCAGAATTGCAGGTGCAGGTCGGAAAGCACCGTCCTGGCGATAAAGCTTCCGTCACCTATATAAGAAATGGTAAAGAGACGACTGTGCCAGTCGTTTTGAAGAATGAAGCAGGAAATACAAGTGTTGTCACAGCCGGAATGGGAGGAGAAGTCGTTTTTGGTGCTAAACTTGAATCACTTAGCTCTTCAGATAAGAGATCATTGAATGTTGATTATGGTGTGAAAGTGTTAGAATTGAATGCGGGAAAATTTAAAAATATTGGAATGCCACGAGGTTATATTATCTTGAGTATTAATGGTAAAAAAGTGAAAAGCCCTTCTGATGTAAGACAATTTTCTAACAATGAAAGTAACCTTAAATCAATTGGAGGAATCCAACCTGACGGAGGAATCTTAAATTATCAATTCGGGAACTAATATATCATTTTATATAAGTTGCTGTTTTTCAGGGAATTTATAAAATAAATCCCCTTTTCATAACAATAGTGAATAATTTTTGTTATTACATAATAAAGCAATATCTTTGCAAAAAATTTTTGGGGAGGCAGAATGAGACAACTAAAGATTACCAAGTCCATAACCAACAGGGAGAGTGCATCACTCGACAAATATTTGCAGGAGATTGGTAAGGAGGAGTTGATATCGGTAGAGGAAGAAGTTGAATTGGCTCAGAGGATAAAGAAAGGCGACAGAGCTGCTCTTGAGAAACTCACCAAAGCAAACTTACGTTTCGTTGTATCTGTTGCAAAACAGTATCAGAATCAAGGACTTAGCCTTCCTGATCTTATCAATGAAGGCAATCTGGGTCTTATTAAGGCAGCAGAGAAATTCGATGAAACCCGTGGATTCAAGTTTATTTCCTACGCTGTATGGTGGATCAGGCAGTCAATTCTTCAGGCTCTTGCTGAACAATCAAGGATAGTAAGGTTACCATTGAACCAGGTTGGTTCACTTAACAAGATAAACAAGGCTTTCTCGAAATTTGAGCAGGAGAACGAACGTACTCCTTCACCGGAAGAGCTGGCTGATGTACTTGAATTACCAAAGGAGAAGGTGACCGACACTTTGAAAGTATCTGGCCGCCATGTATCTGTTGATGCTCCGTTTATTGAAGGTGAGGATAACAGTTTACTTGATGTTCTTACAAACTCTGATTCACCTGTTGCCGACAAACTGTTGATGGATGAATCTCTTTCAAAAGAGATCTACAGAGCGCTCGCTACTCTTACTGAAAGAGAAAGAGATATAATAAGATTTTTCTTCGGAATTGGTTGCCAGGAGATGACTCTTGAGGAGATAGGTGAAAAATTTGGTCTTACCCGTGAAAGGGTCCGTCAGATCAAGGAAAAAGCTATCAGAAGGTTAAGACATACCTCGCGAAGCAGGTTATTGAAGGGTTATTTAGGATAGATATTCCGGAATTCCGGAAACAAAAGGCGCTCTTTCATGGAGCGCCTTTTCTTTTGGTAAATGGCACAAATTAAGTAGGTTTGTAATAAACATTGTGGATTATTATTCCACCACCTCCCCCCTGACGCATAGTCGGGACGGGGTGGTTAAGACTCACTTTAGTTAACCATGAAAAGACCTTGAATGGACTTTAAACTTATATCCGATTTTAAGCCAACCGGAGATCAGCCGGGAGCTATAAAGCAACTTGTGGAGGGACTTGAGAAGGGAGTACCATTCCAGACACTCCTTGGCGTAACAGGTTCAGGTAAGACCTTTACAATCGCCAATGTAATCGGGAAAGTCAACCGGCCTGTTCTTGTATTAAGCCACAATAAAACTCTTGCTGCTCAGCTTTATGGAGAGTTCAAGCAGTTCTTTCCCGAAAACAGGGTTGAATATTTCGTCTCATATTACGATTATTATCAACCTGAAGCATATCTTCCTGTATCAGATACTTACATCGAAAAAGATCTTTCAATTAACGAGGAAATAGAAAAGCTGCGGCTGAGCGCTACTTCATCGCTGCTCTCCGGCCGGCACGATGTCATTGTTGTATCCTCTGTTTCCTGCATTTATGGTATCGGAAACCCAGATGATTTTCATTCAAATACGGTTCATGTCAGGACAGGACAGAATATCGGAAGGAATGTTTTCCTGAGGAAGCTTGTCGATAGCCTCTATTCACGCAACGAACTGGAATTTAAACATGGTACTTTCAGAGTTCGTGGAGATACCGTTGATATCTTTCCTGCCTATGCCGACATTGCTATAAGGGTGGTATTCTTCGGTGACCAGATTGAAGAATTAAATACTTTTGATCCTGTTGATGGTCACAGGCTTGACGTGCTGAGTGAATACATAATATATCCTGCAAATATATTTGTTACCACAAGGGAGAGAATTAACCTGGCCGTCAGCGATATACAGGATGACATGGTTCGCCAGGTTACTCACTTTAATGATATTGGTAAAAAGGAAGAGGCAAAAAGACTCGAACAGAGGGTTTTGTACGATCTCGAGATGATAAAGGAACTTGGCTATTGCAGCGGCATTGAGAATTATTCGCGTTATTTTGACGGAAGAAATCCAGGAACCAGACCTTTCTGTCTGCTCGACTATTTTCCTGATAATTTCATTACAGTAATCGATGAAAGTCATGTCAGTGTTCCTCAGATAAGGGCTATGTTCGGAGGCGACCATTCAAGAAAACAGACACTTGTTGAATATGGATTCAGACTACCGGCAGCGCTCGACAACAGACCTATGAGGATCGAAGAATTCGAATCAATTACCGGTCAGACAATTTTTGTAAGTGCCACACCGGCTGATTATGAACTGGAAAAGAGTGAAGGTGTCATTGTTGACCAGGTAATCAGACCGACAGGACTGCTTGATCCGCCGATTGAGGTGCGTCCAAGCCTGAACCAGATAGATGATCTGATGGCTGAGATCAGGGCACGTGCCAAAGCAGGGGAGAGGACCCTCGTAACAACTATCACTAAAAGAATGGCTGAAGAGCTCTCTTCATACCTGATAAGGTTTGATATAAAATGCAGTTACATTCATTCTGATATAGACACCCTCGATCGTATTGATATAATGGAAGAGCTTCGTACAGGTTCCATTGATGTTCTGGTTGGAGTTAACCTGCTCCGGGAAGGACTTGATCTACCTGAAGTATCACTGGTAGCCATTCTTGATGCCGATAAGGAAGGATTTCTCAGATCATCCCGGTCACTTACCCAAACTGCAGGAAGGGCAGCACGTAATCTGAATGGTAAGGTTATAATGTATGCCGATACAATAACCCGGAGCATGCAGCAGACTATTGATGAAACTAACAGACGAAGAGGTAAGCAGTTGAAATACAACGAAGAGATGGGTATTACACCTACTCAGATAACAAGGAAAACCGGATCAGCCCTTAGCGGATTGAGCAAAAAGGGAATAGCTGCCAGAGCCTATATTGAACCGGAACGACCAGATATTGCTGCTGATCCTGTTGTTAAGTACATGAACAGGGAAGCTCTTGAAAAGGCAATCGAAAAGTCGAGAAAAAGTATGGAAAAAGCTGCTGCTGAACTGGATTTTGTTGAAGCTGCAAGATTCAGGGATGAAATGGCTGATCTCCAAAAACTTCTCAGAAGCAAGTCATAGTGTTTGTAACAGCGGAAGAATATCAGTTGTTATTATTCGGTGCGTGTTGAATCATTAATCAAGCCATTCACGTATTTTGCGATCGCTATTGAAGATGTTAATCCGGGCGATTCCATGCCAATCAGATTAATAAATCCCGGATACCCTCTTTTGCTTTCTTCCATGATATAAAAATCTCTGAGCGGTTCCCCGGGCTTCTGTATCTTGGGACGGATACCCGCCATTTCGGGGGCAATGTCATCAAGCTCAAGGAAAGGAAGGAACTTTTTTGCAGATTTAAAGAATTCCTCCTGCTTTGAAGCAGTCAATTTATAATCATAAATATTTGATTCAAGATATTTTACATCAGGTCCCAGCTTAACGCCTCCACCCATATCGATTGTAACATGAATCCCTATACCTTCCATGTTATAATGAGGAACCGGGTAAATCAGCCTTTTTATCAGCCGGTTTTTTGGAGGATTGACCCTGAAATATTCCCCTTTGCAGAAAAGTATTTTCAGGGTATCATCATATATTCCAACCATCTCAGATACTTTGTCTGATGTAAGCCCCGCGGAATTGATAACGATCCTTGAAGTGAAACTGTAATTCATTTTATCTGCATCGGGAAGGGTGATCTCGTATCCGTTCTTAATCCGTTTTATCCCTGTCACTTCACTTCCGTAAACAACCTGACCACCATTATTAATTGTATTGGTTTCATATTGTTTCATAAGGGAATGGGAGTCAACGATTCCTGTGGAGGGTGAAAAGAGTGCTTTTAAAGCGAAGATGTTTGGTTCCATTTCAGCTATCTGTTCCCTCTCAAGCACCACCAGATCATCAACACCGTTTTTAATCGCTGTCTGCCTGATACCTTCGATAACAGCAATCTCCTCTTCAGAAGTTGCCACAATCAGCTTACCGCAATTATTAAATGGCACATCATATTTTCTGCAAAAGTCATAAAGAAGTCTCTTCCCCTCAACACAAAGTCTGGCCTTAAGACTATCTTTAGTATAATAGATCCCGGCGTGTATTACTTCACTGTTCCGGCTGCTGGTCTCCTGCCCGAATGACGGATGTTTTTCAATCAGGAAAACATTCTTGTGTTCCTCTGATACCTTTTCAGCAATGGCAAGTCCGACAACACCTGCGCCGATTATCGTTATTTCTGCATCCATCATTTCACTTTTTCTGATATTCTGTAATTTTAAGAACCTTTTCAGGCTATCAAAAATAATTGAAAAAACCAGACCTGGTATATAACACTTTAATCTTATGTATATTTACAGAACAAAGTATACGGAGCACAATAAAAAACCAATTAGTGACATTATTATTAATACTTCTTTATTAATCTGTTAATCAATATGAGGAATACATTACGGTATTTATTACTATTGTTAACTATCATATATTTATGCAGTTGCAGCGATAAAAGCAAAATCGACAGGTTTGCCCTTGTTACACGTCATAATATTGAAAACTCACTGATAGACAGCCTGAATTCATTATCTGTAGGAAATGGTGAATTTGCCTTTACAGTGGATATTACAGGATTACAGACTTTTCCGGAGTTTTACTCTAAAGGTATTTCCCTTGGAACAATGTCTGACTGGGGGTGGCATACCGGAGAAAATCCTGAAAATTTTCAGTTGGGGGATGTTTATAAAACTTATGACGTTCATGGAAGAAAAGTAGATTATATCCGGCAGTTCAGAGCAAATGAAGATGTCAGGAAGGCTGAGGCGTCCGATTGGCTGAGAAGTAATCCACATCGTATTCATCTTGGAATGATAGGGTTACAGATATTAAAAGAAGATGGGACAGAAATATCAATTTCCGATGTCAGAGATCCTGTTCAGAAGCTCAACCTGTGGACCGGGGAGATCGATAGCAGGTTTATTATTGAAGGAGAACCAGTCCATCTGAAGACGGTTTGCCACCCTGATTATGATATGATTTCAGTTAAGGTAATTTCAGGCTTAATCGGTAAGAACCGGCTTAAAATTAAGATCAACTTTCCTCTTGGAGTCTCTTCTCCAAACGGGTATGATTTTAATTCTCCCGATAAACATACTACCCGAATCCTGGCTGACACAAACAATCTGACAATTTTCAGCAGGAGTCAGGATAGTGATAAGTATAATGTTATAGTCTGGCGCAATAATGCTGAATTAAAAGAGGTTACTCAGCATATGTACTATCTCGAGCCTCAGCAGACCGATTCTGTCTGGTCATTCTCATGTCAGTTCTTAAAAACAATGGGGAACGGCAGAATTCAAGGTTTTAATGAAACTGAAAAGGCCAGTAAAAAGAGCTGGGAACAATTCTGGTCAACCGGTGGTGCTGTAGATTTCTCGGAATGCACTGATCCAAGGGCAACTGAACTTGAAAGGCGTATTATCCTTTCCCGATACCTTACAAAAATCCAGTGCAGCGGCTCACTGCCACCTGCTGAAACCGGCCTGACATACAACAGCTGGTTTGGCAAGTTCCACCTTGAGATGCATTGGTGGCATGTAGTTCATTTTGCTTTGTGGCAGAAGGAAGAAGTCCTTGAAAAACAGATGACCTATTACTTCAATATATTCGAAAATGCTAAAAAGACTGCAGAGCATCAGGGCTATGATGGTATCAGGTGGCCCAAGATGGTTGGTCCCGATGGGAGGGAGAGCCCAAGCACAGTTGGAACATACCTGATCTGGCAGCAGCCACATGTCATCTTTTTTGCTGAATTGCTATATAAAAACGCTGTAAACAAAGAAGAAATACTTAATAAATACAGGGATCTGGTCTTTGCAACAGCTGATTTTATGGCCTCTTATGCCTGGTTTGACAGTACAAGAAACCGCTATACATTAGGACCGGTTTTAATTCCTGCTCAGGAGAGCTTAAAACTGGAGACTTCCGTTAATCCTCCCTTTGAACTTGTTTACTGGTACTGGGGGTTGAAGACTGCGCAGGATTGGAAAAAGCGGCTTAATCTTGAACCTGTTCCCAGATGGACTGATATTACTGAAAAAATATCGGAACTCCCGGTACAAGATGGTTTATACCTATGTTCTGAAGATACAAAAGATTCATATCAGAACCCGAGGTATATGAGCGATCATCCGATAGTCTCGGGTATTTTTGGAGTATTACCTGAAACAAAACTGGTTGATCCTGAGATTCTTGGCAATTCTCTTGACACAATAATGAAAAAATGGAACTGGAAAACGACATGGGGCTGGGATTTTCCTATGCTGGCAATGTCAGCAGCTTCGATCGGGAGAGCAGAACTTGCCATGGATTTCTTACTAATGGATGCCCCCAAGAACCGGTATTTAATGAACGGGCATAATTATCAGGATGCCAGACTGTCGATTTATCTACCCGGCAATGGGGGCCTTCTGACTGCTGTTGCAAAAATGTGTGTTTCAGACCAGTTCCCGCATAACGGTAAATGGAAAGTGAAATGGGAAAACCTTAATTCTTATGTTGAATAATAACTTTAGTAGTAACTTTACAAAAATAATCAAGAATATGAACCGAGTCCCGAAGTGTCGGGACGAGTTTGCCTTCGGCGAGCCCTTCGGGGTTCATCATACCACTAAAAACAAATATATTATGATGAATTTAATAATCTTTATCCTGATCCTGCTATCCTGCTCTGCTCAGAAAAATGAACCAGACTGGAGTCTTGTATGGTCTGATGAATTCAATTATACCGGATTGCCCGATACTTCAAAGTGGGGAAATGAAGTCGGTTTTATCAGGAACAATGAACTTCAGTACTATACAAAACAGCGTCTTGATAATTCAAAAGTTGAGAATGGCAATCTCCTGATAATCGGGAAAAAAGAATCTTATAAAACTGCAAATTACACATCGGCAAGTCTGGTTACCGATGGCAAGCACAGCTGGACCTATGGGAAGATTGATGCCCGGATCAAGCTGCCAAAAGGACAGGGTATGTGGCCGGCATTCTGGATGCTGGGACAAAACATTCACCAGGTCGGCTGGCCCAGATGCGGAGAGATTGATATTATGGAGCATATTAATAATGAGGATATTATGCATGGGACTCTGCATTGGTATAACGAGAAGCATGTTTCTTCGGGAGGAACAACTCCATGTGATGTTACTCAATACCATAATTATACGGTTGAGTGGAACAAAGAGGCTGTGAAGTGTTTTCTCGATGGTAATAAATACTGGGAAGTAAGTATCAAAGACAGTATTAACAGTACAGCCGAATTCCATAAGCCACATTATATTATTCTGAATCTGGCAATTGGCGGAGCATGGCCAAAAAACCCCGATGCTACTACTTTGTTTCCTGATACGATGTATGTCGATTATGTAAGAGTTTATAAGAATGTTGCAAAATAGATTTAATATGGCACACTTTATTTTCCGGATTAATACCAGCAGAATCAAAGTGATGATTCTGATTTTAATTCTTTCTTTACCTCTCAAGTCCCAAACCACTTCTGACGGATCTTCACCACAATTCCTTTTTCCCGATTTTACAACGGGTAAAGTAAAAATGAAAAATGGCAGCAGTCAAACTGCTATTCTGAATTATAATACCGTATCAGAAAAGATGGTATATGAGAAGGATGGCAATCTGTATGATATGGTGAATACCGAAATGATGGATACTGTTTTCGTGCAAAACAGTAAGTTTGTGCCGGTAGGTAAGGTGTTTTATGAAGTATTGCTGGTGGCGCCAATCTCCCTGTTTGTCCAGCATAAAGGGGATTTATTGCCTCCCGGAACTCCGGCAGGTTACGGCGGTACATCACAGGTTTCCAATACTAAACAGATGACATCAGTTCAACTTTCAAGCGGTTATTATAATCTGAAGTTGCCTGCAGATTATATTGTAAAAGCAAATCCAGCTTATTGGATCAGAAAAGATAACAACATGTACAGTTTTATAAATGAAAAGCAGTTCCTTAAAATATTCCCCGGTAAGGAAGGGGATCTGAAACAATTTATTAAACAAAACCGGATTAAGTTTGATAAACTGTCCAATCTGATCAGACTGGTTGAACACTGTAATGAATTGTGAAAGGGAAAAGTCAGACAAAGAGCATTATCTCAACATGTATTTCAGCGTATTAATAACAAGATGCTTTTGTGACTGACGAGGTGTTGGCATGATATTATTAAAGGCCATGACGTGAACACTGACTTCCGAATATACTGAGCAGGAACACCACCCATTTGCATGAGGGAGGGTTAGACATCAGGTATATACAGGAATTATTGGGAAACAAGAGTACACGAACCACGGAGATCTATACGCATGTAAGTCGCCGGAATTTGTTTGCAATAAGAAGTCCGATTGAGGATATTGATATTGAGTAGAAAAAAATTATAACATTCTTATATCTGACAACCCTTGGGAGATTTAATTAGATTTTATAACTTTAAAAACGAGTTAGCTGTAAGGCAGAGTGCGACAGAGCCTCATTGTACCTGGACTTCCGACGCACAAGCAAAAGTTTTGCAGCCCGTCCCTTCAACCGTCCCTGCGCTGCAAAACACATGCTTTTTTGCCTACCCGGACTCCGCCGTCAAGACAAATTAATTATATCATGACAACTCCTGCCCTTTTATCGGGACTTTACCATCTGGACAATTTTATTACATCATGACAAATCCTGCCCGTTTACCGAAACTTTACCACCATGACAACTTTATCATAACAAGGCAGCTACTGGCCGTCTACAGGATCCTTGCTGTCAAGCCAACATCATCATAACAGAACAACTCCTACTCGCCTTCAGAGTCAGGTAATAAATGGTTTTTGCAATTCCACCTAGAGAAATTACCAATGAGGAGTTAATCCTTACCCATCTATCGGGACTGGCAAAAACCACACTATTGCGGTTGAGGAGAACGTCGCTATATTAGAATCGTCCAAACAATGGCTTTACAGAAAATGTGCGAATCATGTAACTTTTTTCAAAAGTTATGTAACATCCATCAGGTTAAAGTTGCTCAACTTTGGAATTTAAATTTCATAAAAACATAAATAAAAAAGAAAAACTATGAAAGGGAGTAAAAAGTTACTATTAATACTGAATGCGCTTCTGGCGGACGAACTCACTGTTGTAAACCAGTATATGGTTCATTCTGAAATGTGCGAAAACTGGGGTTACAACAAACTTTATATGGCAATAAGAAAACAGGCAATGGATGAAATGCACCATGCAGAGTGGCTTATTGAGCGTATCATTTTTTTTGAAGGGGCGCCAACGGTATCAAAACTTAATCCTATTAAGATTGGTAAAACTGTTTCAGAAATGATCAGTTACGACTATGATGATGAACTTAAAGTTGTCCGTGATTACAATGAAGCAATCAAACTTGCCCATGAGGTTGATGATCAGGGTTCTGTTGACCTGCTGATCAGGATACTTAAGATGGAAGAAGGTCATGTCGATTGGGCAGAAATACAACGTGCCCAGGTTGAGCAAATGGGCATAGAGAATTATCTAGCCAGTCAGAATGAAAGTCCGGTAAGTTGATTCATCGTTTTTTAATCAAAAGTATTCCAGGAGGCTCTGCCACCTGGCAAAAATCAGGAGGACAAACAATGAACAAAATTAAATTGGTTGTAGCAATAACCGTTGTTGGATTTCTCGGTTTGCAATACACTTTTATTGAGCAGACACAAGATCCCGCAAAAGATCAGATGAAAAATAATCAAACAAACAATGACACTAATAAACAAAAAACAATGAAGCCAATAAATAAATTCGAATTTAAACCATTGCCTTATTCTTATGATGCTCTTGAACCTTTTATAGATAAGCTTACAGTGGAAATCCATTACAGCAAACATCATAAAGCATATTATGACAATTTCATGAATGCAATAAAAGGCACCGATATGGAATCAATGGATATGATGGATATTATCAGGAATATAAGCAAATACCCAATGGCAGTCAGAAACAATGGCGGCGGTTATTTTAATCACACATTCTACTGGGAAAGCATGAAGCCTAATGGAGGAGGCCTTCCAACCGGTAAATTAAAAGAAGCTATCGTTAAATCTTTCAGCTCCTTCGATGAGTTTAAAAAACAATTTTCAGATGCAGGCAAAACCAGATTCGGCAGCGGCTGGGCATGGCTATGCCTCGATCCTAAAGGTACCCTGTTCATCTGTTCAACTCCAAATCAGGATAATCCTTTAATGGATATAGCTGAAAAAAAGGGGATACCTCTTCTTACAATGGATGTATGGGAACATGCCTATTATCTGAAATATCAGAACAAAAGGGCTGATTATATAGATGCATTCTGGAACGTTGCTAACTGGGAAGAGGTGGCCGGGAGATATGAAACTGCCTTAAAATCATTGAGTACAAAGTAAATTACACTATAATTTTATAACAGTAAAACTATGAAAAACGAAACAAAATGGTCTATTGATCCGGCACATACCGAGATTTCATTTAAAGTTAAGCATCTGATGATTTCAACCGTAAGCGGTGTCTTCAGAGAATTTGGTGCAACTGTCTTTACAACTTCCAATGATTTTACATCTGCTAAAATTGACTTTTGGATGAATCCTTCCTCCGTTGACACCAATGAGGAGAAACGCGACGGACATTTGAAAAGTCCGGATTTTTTTGACGCTGAAAAATATAAGAAGATAACGTTCGTTTCAGACTCTTTTGAAAAGTCCGGAGACAATAACCTTTTTAAGCTTGGGGGTAATCTTACTATTAAAGGGATTACTAAGAAAGTCATGCTTGATGTGGAATTCGGAGGTATTGTTAAAGACCCTTATGGAAATGAAAAGGCAGGATTTTCTGTAAATGGAAAGATAAACAGGAAAGATTGGGGATTAAACTGGAACGCTCTCCTCGAAACAGGGGGAGTAATGGTAAGTGAGGAAGTCAGAATTAATTGTGAAGTAGAATTACTGAAGCAAAAATAAACCTGACATTATCCTGAATCAATCCGGCAACAAGATTAGAACATAAAAATTTATAAAAAATGCGACATCAAGATGAAAAACTTGAAAACAAAACCGTATTTATAACCGGGGGTTTATCTGGCATAGGCAAAGCATGTGCTTTTACGGCGGCAAAAGAAGGTGCCAATATAGTAATCGCAGATTTATAATCTGATACAGCCGGCACAACACTGGGAGAGCTGAAGCTGATTAACTCAAAAGCGGTTTTTATTGAATGCGATGTATCGGTATTTGCACAGGTACAAATGGCAATTCAAAAAGTGGTAAGCACATTTGGAACGCTTGATATTGCACTTAACAATGCAGGAATTGGCGGTGAAGCAAATAAAGTAGGCTTTGCCACATCTTCACATTATGTTGCGGCAAAACATGGTATAATCGGACTTACCCAATCGGCTGCACTTGAATACGCGACTGAAGGAATAAGAATAAATTCAATTTGCCCGGGGTTTATTGAAACTCCTTTGCTCACCAATGCTGGCATAATCGAAAATTCTGATATTCATAAATATATCATAGGCCTGCACCCTATGAAGCGTTTAGGGAAACCCGAAGAGGTTGCTGCCGGATTTATTTTTCTTGCTTCTGACGATAGTTCATTTATGACAGGAACGACTCTTGAAATTGATGGTGGTTTTTTAGCACAATAATTAAAAATTAAAATCATGGCCATAACAAAAGTTTGGATAGAGGAAAATTGCACCTCATGCGGGTTATGCTCAGATATTTGTCCTGAAGTCTTTGTAATGAAAGACCTGGCAACTGTTGTTCAGGGTATTCAATATTCTGATTATGAAGAGAAAATTAAGGAAGCAGCAGAAAGCTGCCCAGTGGAAGTTATCAGATATATCGAGTGAAACATAATCAAAATGGAATATGAAGAGTAAACAAATTGTTTTAGCATCAAGACCTCAAGGACTTCCTTCATCTGAAAATTTCAGATTTGAAGAGAGAGAAACGGGCAAATTAAACGATAACGAAGTTTTACTTAAAACATGGTACATCTCTGTCGATCCTTATATGAGGGGACGGATGAATGATATAAAGTCATATGCAGCATCTTTTCAGCTTGATCAACCTTTTTCTGGAGGCGTTGTAGCGACGGTTATTGAAAGCAGAAGTAGTTCTTTCGTTGAAAGTGACACTGTATTTGGAATGTTACCATGGGCAACATATTGTATTGAAAAGGCAGAAAACCTTCGGAAGGTTGATATTCAGTCAGCTCCGCCAAGCTATTACCTGGGCATTCTCGGAATGCCGGGTCTTACAGCTTATTTTGGTATGACGGAAATTGGTAAACCAAAAGCAGGAGAAACTGTAGTAATTTCCGGAGCTGCCGGCGCCGTTGGCATTGTGGCCGGACAAATTGCCGGAATAAAGGGTTCCCGTGTGGTTGGTATTGCCGGTTCAGATGAAAAATGTAAGTTATTGAAAGAGCAATTCGGGTTTGATGAAGCTATAAACTATAAAACTGCAAAGGCAATGAGTAAGGTCATTGCGGATGTTTGTCCTAAAGGAGTGGATGTATATTATGATAATGTCGGCGGCGAAATTACAGATGCAGTTCTTGATAACCTGAATTTTCATTCAAGAATAGCTTTATGCGGTCAGATTTCATTATACAACAGTACTGAGATCCCGATGGGACCAAGAGTATTTCCCAAACTACTAACCAAAAGTGCTCTTGTGCAGGGTTTTATTGTTGGTAATTACAGTGAACGTTTTGGAGAAGCCTTTGCATATCTGACTCAATGGATTAATGAAGGGAAAATGAAGTACACGGAGACTATTATTCAAGGTTTTAATAAATTACCTGATGCTTTTATTGCTCTCTTTAGCGGGAAAAACCAGGGGAAAATGCTGATAGAAACTGAATGATGAAATCAATTACATTAATAGAATCTGAACGAGATACTGATTATAATAACATTGCACAGAGATACAATATCACTGAAAAAAATGCGGTGACTCTCTGGCGTCTTGGGTATGACAGTTTGCTCAGTTATCTGAAACCTATCAGGAATAAATCAGTTCTTGACTATGGCTGTGGTAGCGGAACATTCTGCAGGTTCCTCAGCGAAAAGAAAGCAATTGTCACCGGTGTTGATATTTCCGAAAACATGATAAAAGTGACAAAAGATAGTCATACAGATAGTATCGACTATTATCAGATTACTTCCGGTAATCTTGACTTTCTTACGGAAAATACTTTTGATTATGTGGTTTCGAACTTTGTTTTTTGTACAATATCTACGCGGCAGGAAATTATAAAAGTCATGAATTCAATCAATCGTGTACTCAGAAAAAATGGGTCTTTTATTATAATGAATACTAATTGGGATAAATCAAACGGACAAGAATTTATATCATTTAAACTTCAGTACAGCAGAAGTTTGTTTTCGGGTAAACCGATAACCGCAGTAATAAAAACTGAACCACCGATTATCCTGAAGGACTATTACTGGTCAAAAGCAAATTATTCTGAATTACTGACAGAATCGGGGTTTGAAATTCAAGGTATTAGTGAACCTCTTGCCAGAGGAAATCATATCCCATGGATTGCAGAGAAGTCATATCCTCCATACCAGATCATATATTCAACGAAATTTTCTCCGGAGGCTCAGCCGTAGGGCTGAACATAACAGGACAAATATTGCTATTCTATTAATTAATCATTTAAGCAATGACACAACAAGTTGTAAAAATAAAATCAATTAAGCACATCACACATGATGTACTGCGAATTGTTACTGAAAAGCCTCAAAAGCACACCTTCACTCCCGGGCAGGCCACCGAAGTTTCCATAAACAAAAACGGTTGGAAGGATGAAAAAAGACCTTTCACCTTCACATGTCTTCCAGATAGTGATTATATAGAATTTACTATCAAAACATATCCTTCGCATAAAGGTGTTACCAACGAACTTCTTCATCTGAAAAAAAATGATATGTTGATTCTGCATGATGTGTTTGGTGCGATCACTTATAAGGGTGAGGGTGTATTTATTGCTGGAGGCGCTGGGGTTACCCCTTTTATTTGCATCTTCAGGTATCTTCAGTCAAAAAATGAAACAGGCAATAACAAACTCATTTTTGCCAATAAAACCAAGGGTGATATTATACTCGCAAATGAATTTAAAAAATTATTAGGCAAAAATTTCATCAATATTTTATCTGACGAAAAAGCAGACGGTTATGCTCATGGTCAAATCACAGAAGGTTTTCTCAAAACTCACATAAGCGAATCCACCAAAAATGTTTATATCTGCGGACCTCCGCCAATGATGGATGCAATAGAAAAACAATTGACTAATTTGAAAATAGATAAAAAACAAATAATAAAAGAAGCATTTTAAGAAAATACCGCCTTATGTACTACTCGGAAAATAGTCTCACAATAACTGTTAATAATCTAACAGTTAGTTATATCGATGAAGGACCAACCAATTCTCCGACAATCATTTTCATTCACGGCTTTCCGCTGAATAAATCGATGTGGGAAAAGCAGGTGGAAATATTAAAGGAAAACTACCGTGTAATTGCCTATGACATTCGTGGGCATGGGAACACCGATGCCGGAAATGACAATTTTTCGATCGAGCTTTTTGTAAATGATTTGCTTAGTTTGATGGATACCCTGAAGATTGACAAAACGATACTATGTGGTTTTTCCATGGGCGGATACATTGCTTTAAATGCGATTGAAAACTATCCTGAGCGTTTTAATGCACTTCTTTTATGTGATACAAATTGCGCAGCCGATTTGTCCGAAGCAAAAGAAAAACGGATGAAAACAATTGAAATTATCAAGGAAAAAGGGCTTGAACAATATGCCGAAGAAAGTCTGAAAAAACTTTTTGCTCCAATATCTTTTTCAAAACATATAGAAGAAATAGCTATTGTGAGGGAAATGATCATGAAAACGTCCAAACAATCACTCTACAAAACCTTGCATGCTTTAGCTGAGCGTACAGAAACCTGCACCAAGGTGCATAAACTAAAGGTGCCGGTGCTCATCATGGTGGGGAAAGAAGATGAAATTACCCCACCTGATGTTGCCTTGTTGATGCATGAAAAAATTAAGGGTTCCATTATTCACATTATTGATCATGCCGGACATTTAAGCAATATGGAAAATTCAAGGGAATTCAACAATCAGCTATCCGGATTTCTTTCATTAATAAAACACCTTTAATATGGAAAAGAAAAAATTAACAACTGCAAGCGGCAGACCTTACACCGAGTTCGATAACTCTATGACTGTTGGCAACCGAGGTCCAATTTTGTTGCAGGACTATTTTCTGCATGAAGACATGGCTCACTTCAATCGTGAACGTATTCCTGAAAGAGTTGTTCACGCAAAAGGGACAGGTGCATTCGGTACGTTTACGGTAACCCATGACATCACCCAATACACCAAGGCGAAAATTTTTTCTAATATTGGCAAGCAAACGAAATTATTTGCTCGTTTTTCAATAGTTGGTGGTGAAAAAGGTGGTGCTGACAGTGAACGTGATCCACGTGGTTTTGCAGTGAAATTTTATACGGAAGACGGCAACTGGGATTTAGCAGGCAATAATACACCGGTATTCTTTATTAAAGACCCGAAAAAATTTTCTCACTTCATTCACACACAAAAGCGGGATCCTAAAACAAATTGTAAAAGCCCTACCATGATGTGGGATTTTTTTAGTTTGAATCCCGAAAGTTTGCATCAGGTAGTAATTCTGATGAGCGACAGAGGAACTCCGTTTTCTTATCGACATATGCATGGTTTTGGTAGCCATACCTTTTCCCTTTTTAATAAAAATAATGAACGGGTTTGGGTAAAATTCCATTTCAAAACATTGCAAGGAATTAAAAATTTCAATGAAAAAGAAGCCAATGACATGAAGGGCATTGATCTTGATCAGGCTCAACGAGATATGGTGGAAGCCATTGCAAAAAAAGACTTCCCCAAGTGGGCTTTGCAAATTCAAGTGATGACTGATGCCCAGGCAAAAGATTTTAAATGGAACCCATTTGACATCACAAAAGTTTGGTTCCACAAAGATTTTCCATTGATTGATGTGGGAATAATGGAACTAAATGAAATTCCGGAAAATTATTTTCGTGATGTGGAACAAGCTGCATTTGACCCAGCTCATGTTGTGGACGGTATTGGCTATTCGCCTGATAAACTGCTGCAAGGACGTTTGCTATCTTATCCTGATGCGCAGCGTTATCGCTTAGGGGTGAACTATGAGCAGATTCCTGTAAACAGATGCCCTTACGGACATTCAAATTACCAACGTGACGGTCTTATGCAAGTTGGTGATAATGGAGGAGCAAACCCGAATTATCGTCCAAATAGTTTTGATGATATTGTCGCTGATGAAAGTTATAAAGAACCACCCATGCAAATGGAATCAACCGTTGCCGATTGGTTCGACCGCAACGATAACGATAATGACCATTTCACACAGCCGGGCTTGTTGTATAGCAAGGTTATGAGCGAAAAGGACAAGGAAAATCTTGTCAGCAATATTGTAAGTTCAATGAATGGCATTTCCGGAGAAAAGAAAGATGAAATTGTTAACCGACAACTGTCTCATTTTTTCCGTGCCGATCGTCAGTTAGGAATGTCAGTAGCAAAAGGATTGGGATTTACTATTGACGAAAACAAAATAAATCAACTAGTAACATAGAAATAATTTAATATTTAATTGAGATGGAAAAAACAATTAACAAAACAAAGCCGGGAATGCTCAGAGCGGAATATATTGAAGTAGAACCTAATGTTCGCCTTCATGTTACAGATGCAGGTGAAGGCAGACCTATTGTATTGATACACGGCTGGCCTTTAAGTGACGAAATGTATGAATATCAATACAATGCTTTGATAAAAAATAACTTCAGGGCAATTGGTATTACCTTACGAGGTTTTGGCAAATCGGATAAGCCTTACTGTGTATATGATTATGATATTTTTGCCTGGGATATTAAAAATGTTTTAAGCAAACTTGATATAAAAGATGCTGTTTTAGTTGGCTTTTCAATGGGTGGTTCTATTGCAATTCGTTATATTTCAAAGTATAATGGAGCTCATGTTTCTAAGTTGGCATTGTGCGGTGCAGCAGCTCCGCTATGGACACAACGTAACGATTTCAAATATAACCTCCCCAAAAGTGCAGTTGATGAATTAATTGAATTGAACGATAAAGATAGGCCAAAGCTTTTATCTGATTTCGCAAAGATATTCTCAGCTACCAAAACCTCTTTAAGTATAGGAATAGGCAGTTGGTTGAATGGGATAAGTTTAAGTGCTTCCTCTTATGCAACAGCACAATGTTTAATTGCTTTACGTGATACCGACCTTAGACCTGATTTGGAGAAAATTACAATTCCTACAGTGATAATGCATGGCAAAAAAGATAAAATATGTTCTTTTGATTTAGCCGAACAGATGAAGCTGGGTATTTCAAATTCGCGCCTTGTTATCTTTGAAAAAAGCGGTCACAGCATGTTTCTGGAGGAAACTGAAAAGTTTAATAGAGAGCTGATAAAATTTGCAGGAAAATAAGTTGAATTGCCGAAATTGATTTTTTACAACTTTATGATATCTTTGAAATTCTGTTTGGTATTGTCTTTACCGGTTTGTCAGGTTGGCTAAACGGCATCAGGAACATGGATATTTTCCAACCTTCTTTCCATGACCAACGAAAAGGTACTCGAGCCTGATACCCGTTAATCAGTTCTTCATAAAAAGACTGCGACCAGGCAGAATTTCTTTTTTAGGCATGATTTATTAAGCAATTTTTAGAAATAGCAATAAAAAATCGAGTATAAAACTAACTTATGAGCAAAAATATATCGGACCAACTGGTGGAAATATTAGTTGATGCAGGTATCCAAAGGATCTATGCAGTAACAGGCGATAGTCTCAATCACGTAAATGCAGCTGTGCACCGTAACGGTAAAATCAAATGGATCCATGTACGGCACGAAGAAACTGCTGCATTCGCAGCCGGTGCAGAGGCCCAGCTGAATGGCCTGGCATGTTGCGCTGGTAGCAGTGGACCAGGACATGTCCACCTGATAAACGGGTTGTATGATGCGCACCGTTCATCGGCTTCCGTACTGGCCATTGCTTCTACACTCCCTACCAAAGAATTTGGAACAAGTTATTTTCAGGAAACAAACACAATCAAACTTTTTGACGATTGCAGTTGCTACAATCAGGTTGCTGCTACACCTGCACAATTGCCACGCATGTTACAGGCCGCCCTTCAACATGCCGTGCATAAAAAAGGTGTAGCTGTCCTTGGTTTACCAGGTGATATTACCGACCTTCCCGCAGTAGAAGCAGAAACTACTACTATTCTTTTCCGGAACAGGCCTGTTGTCAGGCCATCGGAAAACGAGCTGTTGCAACTAGCTGCACTGCTAAACTCGCACAAAAAGGTCACTATTTACTGCGGATTGGGCGCAGCGGAGGCACATACTGAAATTATCCAGCTTGCAGAAAAGCTAAAAGCCCCTGTGGCTTATTCATATAAGGCTAAAATGGCGATCCAGTATGATAATCCTTACGAAGTGGGACTCACTGGGTTGCTGGGGATTCCGTCAGCTTACCATAGCATGCATGAATGTGAATTGCTTGTATTGCTTGGCACAGATTTTCCATATACACCTTTCATGCCCATTGAAAACAAAATTGTACAGATTGACATAAAACCCGAAACACTCGGGCGAAGAGCTAAACTCGATATGGGACTTTGTGGAGATGTGAAAGATACCCTGAAGGCGCTCATTCCTATGATAGAAATTAAGGAAGATACCACTTTTCTGGATTTTCAATTGAAATTTTATAAAGAAGTCAAAAAGAATTTACTGATCTATGTAAACGATCCCGGAAAACCGAATGCTATTCATCCTGAATTTGTTGTCTCAATTATTAATGAGCTTTCAGCCAAAGATGCCATATTCACGATAGATACCGGAATGTGTTGTATATGGGCCGCACGCTATATTGATGGAACAGGTGAGCGAAAAATGCTGGGTTCATTCAATCATGGTTCTATGGCAAATGCAATGCCCCAAGCCATTGGTGCAGCACTTGCCTGTCCCGGCAAACAAGTGATTGCGTTCTGTGGTGATGGAGGCCTGTCAATGATGATGGGAGACCTGATGACAATTATCCAATATAAATTACCTGTGAAGATCATTGTTTTTAACAACCGAACACTTGGAATGGTGAAACTGGAAATGGAAGTAGCCGGGATTCCTGACCTGGAAACTGAAATGCTGAACCCTGACTTCACAAAATTAGCGGAAGCAATGGGAATGCCAGGGATTACTATTAATGATCCCGATGAGGTGAAATCAGGATTAGAAAAAGCTTTTTTACAGGAAGGTCCCGTAGTGGTTAATATTCTGACTGATCCGAATGCCCTTGCCATGCCCCCCAAACTGGAATTTGACCAATTGAAAGGTATGGCAAAATATATAGGGAAAATGATGTTAAGCGGTCGTATGGATGAGGTATTTAAAATTATTTCGTCCAATTATAAGCATCTGGGTGAGGTATTATGATTTGGAAATGTACTTGTGATTAGCGTTTAATGAGCACTAAGCGTGGCAAAAATTGTATAACTTAATAATTATTTACGGATGAAAAAATTAAATAACATAAAGGTTGCTATTCTTACTGAAAATGGTTTTGAGCAAGTGGAACTTACCAGCCCAAAAGCCGCATTGGAAAATGCAGGAGCCAAAGTGGATGTAATATCACCCCAACACGGCAAGGTAAAAGCATGGGATAAAACTGATTGGGGAATTGAAGTGAAAGTGGACAAAGAACTTTCTAATGTAAAACCTGCAGATTATGATGCGTTGGTTTTACCGGGCGGTGTAATGAATCCAGATAGATTACGTCAAAATGAGAATGCGGTAAATTTTGTAAAAGAATTTCTACAATCCGGTAAACCCATTGCCGCTATTTGTCATGGCCCACAGGTATTAATTGAAACAGGACTACTGAAAGGTAAAACAATGACTTCATTCCCTTCTTTACAAACTGACTTGAGAAATGCAGGTGTAAATTGGGTGGATAAAGAAATCGTACATTTTGATAACCTGATTACAAGCCGGAAACCATCCGATCTTGACGCCTTTAATGAAGAATTGATAAAAACACTTTCATAATAGGAGTAATAGTATATTCCATCCCTGAGTTAACTATTGGGTGGGTGGATTTTTATTAAAAGAGGCTTTCTGAGAAGAAAATCATGCAGCCTTTTTCTTTTAAATAAAATATAAAAAGCACAATACATCACTCTTGAAAATGTGTGGATTATGCAACTTATTTCTAAAATTTTGTAACGCTTTCAGAAGTTAATAGAATTATCATTGTATCTCAATTTTTTTTCAAAACTTAAAATATAAAAAAATGAACACAACAGAATTAAAAGGAAACTGGAATGAGCAGAAAGGCAAGCTCAAAAAGAAATTTGCAGTCTTAACGGACAATGACCTTATGTTTGAAGAAGGCAAAAAAGAGGAGATGTTCGGAAAACTTCAAATCAAACTTGGCAAATCTAAAGAAGAATTGGACAAGATTATTGCAGCACTTTAATCTGCTTTATTGACTTTTGGAGAGGCATGATGTTAATGCCTCCCTGAAGGTTAAATTGAAGTGTATGGTCTTTATTCCGGTTATCTCTCAAACCTATTCAGATATAAAAAGTTTTGTCTGGCAGTACGTGTTTTGCGTATTTAACAAATTATCTGCGAAACCCATAGATCCAGGACATATTTAGACGGTTACATTATTTTTAAAATACTAACAATAATTTAAACAAATGCCATGGGAAATTTACTTTACATCGTAGCAGTAATTTTAATTATTGCCTGGGCAATCGGATTTTTTGCCTATAGTGTCGGAAGTATTATACATGTCCTGCTTGTTATTGCAATTATCGCAATAGTTGTTAAACTATTTCAAGGAAGGAGAGTACTTTAAATAGACTTATAATTAAATTCTTCGAGGTCTCTTTAATACTAGTCATAACATAAGTGGATTAATATTTAACTATGCCGTGTAAAAAATACCAAATGAAATATAAATCATCTCGTATAAGAAATATAAATCCAATTAAATAATTTATTTCGTCGTTTTCAACGAAAAAGCACAATATCTTTTAACTTATAAAGTAATTATCAATGAAGCTGTGAGTTTTGCGAAAGACTTTCCTGTCGTTTGCGTGGGCGGTTCGGCTGGTGGACTCGACGCATATACCCGGTTACTACGACATCTTCCTGCCGATATGGGTGTTGCTATCGTCATCGTTAATCACTTAAGAACCGTAGCCACCCTACTCCATGAGATTCTTCCACGCCATACAAAAATGCCGGTTGAACTAATCACGGAAAGACTAGACATCCAGCCCAACCATGTGTTTATCATCCCTGAAAAGCGCGACTTACATGTTCTTGATGATGAGTTCCGCCTAAAGCCAATATCAAAGCCTAGGGGATGGCCCGATGTGATTACAGTTTTTCTCCGTTCTCTAACACAGAACTGGGATGGCAAACTCATCGCTGTCATTGTCTCTGGATATGACGGTGATGGGGCAGAAGCGCTGTGCGGTATAAAAGAAGTAGGTGGCATTACAATCGCGCAGAAGCCCGACACAGCAGCACAACCAGATATGCCAGAGAGCGCAATATCAAGCGGGTGTATAGATTTTATTCTTTCACCTGAGGATATCGCCAAAGAAATTGTACGAATTGCGCACGCAGTTAAGTAGTAGATAAGCATATACCGCATCATCACAGGACAGACACAACGATATCACTATGACAAAAAAATAAAAAACGCAAGCTAATAAAAAGGACTTCATTTGGTATGGAGTGCCAAGGATGAAGTCTCACGTGTGCGCCTTGAATGGTGAATATAGATAAATTCTTAGAATTGCCAAAATTCTAAAGAAAGTCCAGAGGGTGTAAGTCCCTTATACGCAAGAGTTATGCCTTGAAGTATTAGCAAATGGCAAGGTGGTTTGGGGCGACCCAAGCACTGAAGTAAGCCAAACGGCAAAAGTCTGAACTGACGAACAGGAACAGGATACGAGGCATATCTACCTGGGTAAGCAACCACGTCATTGCAAAGCCCAAAGAAACAAAAATGGTAGTTATGTAGATTCCGCAGGGTTAGACCAAAGGACATTTACCTTACCAAGGGAGATCTCATCGTCCACGAGTTGGCAAAGGTGAGAAGTCAGCAGAAGCCATAGTAGTTGGAGAATACGAGCTGCGAATAGATACCGCGGAGGTCTCACAAAACGACGAAGGGCCGAACATTAAAATGTTCCAAATACGGCAGGGATGCTCTGCAAGCCCTGTTATAAGCGGAACAGAGTGAAAGATGTACATAAAGTGAGATGATTGAACAGGTACTGAATCGAAGAAATGTAATGAGGGCGTACCGCCAAGTGTTTGCGAACAAAGGTTCGGCAGGCGTGGATGGTATGCCAGTAAAAGAACTATACAAATACCTGACTAATAACAGGGAACGTATTGAATCAGAACTCCGACAAGGAAAATACCTGCCACAAGCCATCCTAGGGCTAGAAAAGCTCAAGAGCAACGGGAAAACACGCCTACTGGGCATTCCCACAGTTGTCGACCGGTTATTACAACAAGCGGTAGGACAAGTAATAGCTATCAAATTCGAGATGGAATTTGAGGATTACAGCTACGGTTTCCGCCCTAATCGTAACGCCCCCAAGCGGTATTGAAAGCACAAGGGTACATCAATTCCGGTCATAGGCATATCGTAGATATTGACCTTAAAAGCTTCTTTGACGAAGTTGATCACTGTATTCTTCTGCAACTACTGTACCGCAAGGTCAAATGCCCACTCACGCTACGCCTCATCCGTAAATGGATCAGAGCACCCATACTAATAAATGGGAAACTGGTCAAACGAAGGAAAGGCTTGCCGCAGGGAAGCCCCCTTAGTCCACTGCTATCCAATATCATGTTAAACGAGTTGGATAAAGAGATGGGAAAACAAGGACTTCTATACGTCCGTTATGCAGACGACTTTAGCATCTACACTAACAGTGATGAAGCTGCCCGCAAAATTGGGAATAGCATCTACCTGTTTCTAAGAAACAAGCTAAAACTGCCCATCAACAGGGAGAAAAGCGGAATCCGCAAACCTTTAAAATTTACAATACTAGGTTACGGCTTTGCACCCGCATACGGTAGTGGCGAGAAGGACAAATACCAGTTGGTTGTAAGCGCTAAAAGCTGGAAATCGCTCAAGCAGAAACTCAAAATCATCACACGCAAGACTACTCCAAGTACCTTCGACGATCGTATCCAAAAGCTAAAAGAGACTGCTCAAGGCTGGCTCAACTACTTCCGAATGGCAAGTATCCAAGGCAAGCTAAAAGCACTTGATGGCTGGGTACGTAATCGTTTAAGGTATAGCATTTGGCACCACTGGAAGAAACCTGAACGGAAGAGGAAGAACCTGCTACGATTGGGGGTCGATCAGTACCATGCCCATACATGGAGTAGAACACGGATGGGAGGATGGGCAGTTGCCCAGAGTCCAATTCTAGTTACAACTATTACCTTAGAACGGCTACGCAAAAGAGGATACGAGGCTATGTACACTTATTACAAGAAAATCGCTCCACATCTTAATGAACCGCTGTATACGAGACCCGTACGTACAGTGGTGTGAGAGGCTCTCCCCGTCAGTATACCTGGCGGGGCAGTCTACTCGATTGCACTACAACCGGGAACTTGTCCTTATTTTATGCACTTACCATCGTTATTTGTGTTCCATGAGCAGCCTCATTTCAGGCTGGTCTGGTGGTTTTTGGGTTATATGTTGGTGCCTTTTTTACATTTTCATTGGTTTATCGCTTCTCAATCAGCTGGTTTTACTCGTTTTTTGATGATTTTGTAAC
>JAPLED010000048.1 GCA_026391475.1 Bacteroidia bacterium
GTCAGATTGACCAGATGCAAAATCAGACGACCGGGTTGACGGTAGATGTTACAATCAATCATGCCTGCACACTCAACAGCGAGAGGGATATCTTCTTTTGCTGCCCAGCGAATGAGGTTTGCCAGCAGGTTCCCATGGTCAGGAAGATTGTATCGGCCAAACTGCCTGTCGATATCGGCTGGCATAAAAGCGATACGACTACCTCCGGAAATTGTGTTCAGAATTAAACCCGGGATATCTGTTTTTGGTTCCCGCATCCATGCTGTCTCGGGAGGATAAATGGGAAATTGTGGAATAAAAGTCATTAACACTTCTGTCCCGGAGTCAGTTCTTACAGACTCCAGTAAGCCACCAAAGGAAAGGATATCGGTTTCATCGAATCCTTTCAATACAGGATGGCGCTCACCGCTAACAGGAGGTTCCATGCCGGTTTGAGGTCCATCAACATTTTTGCGTAATTCAGGAGTGAGGCGCAGGTAGGTGTGATATGTGTCACCTGCCCATTTTCTTAACGTTTTTCCTGAGTTGACTTGTTGTTTATCGATATGAGTGCCAAACAGTTCATTCAAAGCATAATCTGACCGGCGATCGCCCCATTCATTATATAAGCTGCTCTCACCGGTAGCAATCAGACCTCCTCCACCGCTAACAAAGCGTCTTACACTGGCAACCTGACCATCCGTCATGGTACCAAGATTAGGTAATATCAACAATGATAACTGCTTAGCGTCACGGTCGATATGGTCGGCATGCACAGGCAGATATGGTATTCTGGCACGTATAAGCGCTTGTGTTACACCGCGGTATGGCAGGTCCACCATTTGCTCGGCCTCTTCACGTCCGTAGAAATCCACGTTCTGTTGCGACCAGACAACACCGACAGTAGCTACAGGATTCCGGTTAACCAGGAATTCTTCG
Organism: Bacteroidia bacterium; assembly: GCA_026391475.1. Classification (GTDB taxonomy): domain Bacteria; phylum Bacteroidota; class Bacteroidia; order Bacteroidales; family VadinHA17; genus LD21. The sequence goes on from JAPLED010000048.1 coordinate 919, forward strand.
TTAGCTTTATGCCACCGGAAAACCGGACCGGCAGTATTATAAATACGACGATCTTCATGAGATGCACCAACGTAATGCCACCATGGCTGAATTCCACCAGCTATTCCTTCAATCATCCACATGCGGGCTTCAGGCACCGGTTTACTTGCCACCCTGAATGTTGGTCTTCCGGCCTGGTACATCGCCATGCTTTCAGGAACAAGTTTGTCCCACCCCAGCAGACCATGAATTAACTTGCCGGAATCAGAGTTCTGTTGGAAACCACCTGCATCGCTACGAGCCTGGGAGTCAAGCATGATTATGTCAGCCCGTCGACAGATCTCTTTAACGTCGCGAAAGCTCCTGGCCTGTCCGCTAATGGAGCCACTGTTCATCCCCGACCAGATGCAGTCTGATCCTCCGGCTGATTTAGTAGTGCGGTTGTTCAAATCCCATATTTCCAACCTCCGGTCATAATTCCACCGGATCCATTCGCGGTAAGCCTGATCATCCCAGTTCCTGCCCTTCGGTATTTCCTTACCTGTTTTCTCACGAAAACTCTTTTTGCAATTCTCACAGTAACAGATCGAATCGCGACCCATTCCGCTCCAACTATTGTCGGTGAATCCTTCCGGATGGTATAATTTTGCGATTTCGGTAAGGATTGCAGGGATATGTTCATTATAGTAAGGACTGTTGACACAGGTTATAAAAAGTTCGCTTGCTTTGTATGGCTTGTCTTCTGCATCGATGGCAAACCAATCAGGGTGCGATTTGTAAAACTCTTCATGAGCACGATTGGAATCCATACGGGCAAATACTGCTACTCCATCTTCATGGGCAGCGCGGCATAAATCACCAAAAAGGTCACGACCCCCGAGATACTGCGCCTGCCGGTGAAGAGGCACGTTGCTCGGATAATAAGCCACTATGCCGCCTGCATTTATTATGACACCTTGTGTTTGAGTGCTTTTCCAGTGCTTACGCCACCAGGCAATGTCGTAGTGGGCAGGATCCTTTTCAGTAATATTTGTCTGACCCCAGCGTGTCACCCGACGATACCACGGGATTTCACCTGCAGGTTCCTTGTCGCTGGCGATACTATCCACAGCTAAAGTGCGGAGATCAGCGCCTGCGAGTGCGACAGTTGCGGCAGCTGCTTTCTTAAGGAATGAACGGCGACTATTGGCTCCATTTTGGCTTGCACCAGGTATGTCCGGGTGTTTAAATTCTGAATTGCTCATATCTTAAGGTTTCAAGTAATACAATTTTGTTTTGAAGTTATATTAAATCTATTCCTATGATCTCGTGATCGTATATCTGTGGTACTGTTAGTATTATCTTACCTTCATTGTTTTTAAAATCAGGTTTCTGCCCGCTTACAAGAAGACTTACACCATTAACTATTGTCCCCTGGGGAATTTTAATACTCACCTGTGCTGCTACAGGTATAAGTTCCCTGAATGGTCCTTTCATCATCATCGGGTTGGTAAGGTTTACAAGGTGCACTGTCATGGAGTTCGCCTGTCGCCATACAGTTACATCTACTACTCCCTGACCTTTCACTTCAATAATTGGTTCTTCCTTAAGAGCCCAGCGGATTGTATTTCGCAGAAGTTTTCCGTGGTCGGCACTCATTATCTGCCAGAAAGTCCTGTCAATATCCCCCGGAAAATAAGCTATTCGTCCTTTGCCGGTATCGCGCAGGTAAAGCTCCCGGATGTCAGTTTCCGGAACACGCGGATAAACATCTTCCATCGGAAGGTCGGGATATGTTGGTATCAATGTTACAGGACCGGGGAATGATGACCGTGGTATAACCTTCACCATATTAATAGTATTGATGATCCGGTACGCATCTTCCAGATCTTTTAATACAGGATGAAACTGGTTTGTTGCAGAATCTTTCTTCAGACGCAGATAGCTGTTTTGCATCGGCCCTTCTACACTTTTATCATAGGAAACGCCAAACAGGTCAGCCAGTCCGAAATCATTCCGTCGTCTTCCTGCATCATCATATAGTGATGTCTCGAAAGTGGCAACAATACTTCCGCCGACTTCAACATATTTACGCAACTGATCACACTGTTCCATGGAAAGCGCAGCTATATTGGGCAGCACCAGCAGTTTGAAGGGTTTCAGATGTTCCGTATCAAGCAGCCGGTCGTTGACCATCTCAAAAGGCATGCGGTCTTCAATGAGCGCATGATACATCCCCAGGACATGATCACCGCTTCTCTGCTGCCATGCCTCACCACCGTAGTTCCGGTTCTGTTCAGAGAACACCATTCCCACACGTGCCATCGGTGCTGTGTTTCTCAGGTAACTCTCATTCCGGTAATGCACCTGGTATATTTTATCCACTATGTCGAGCCAGCGTCTGTCATAGAGCACACCTGAGAACTTTGTGAACCACGGACGCATCCCATTGGCAGTTCCTTCGGCAACCCAAACCCTGATCTCCGCTTCACTCTGAACTGAATCTTTCCAGCGGTATTGTTCCTCAAACCCCACACTGAATATACCTCCCAGGGGCTTCATGCCTATGGAGGCACGTAACTCTTTTGCGCCCTTTCCGTTCGACCATGGCAATGTGGCACCGCTTCGTGCCTGGTGGTCGGTGAAAACGATATCCGACAACTGGCCGGTAATAACTTTATCTGGAAATCCGTTCGGGATAAACCGTGAAGAGGACTTCTCCTTGCGTATCACTCCGTCCCACAGAACCCATAGCTCTTTCAGCCTGTTGGTGCTCCACTCAGAGTATTTCTGGTATGTCGTGTCGAACTGGTCGCTACTCTTAGGTAAATCGAGCCCTGAAAATTCTTTGAAATTTTTCTTGCAGTGTTCACAGTAGCATATTCCATGTCCGGCCCAGCGATTGGAGAAAATTCCATCGGGCTGATAACGCTCCATGATCTCCTTATGAACCAGCGTCATAAACTCAAAATTATATGGACCCAAAGCGCATGTCACCCAAAGATCCTTATTCGCCCAATGACGTCGTTTCTCCCCGTTAACAGTCACTGCAATCCAGTCAGGATGGGCATCATAAACATTTTGCCTTGCAGCATGAGGATCGGTACGGGCAATTATTGACATATTCATTTTACGGCAACCATCCACAAGATAACCAAAAGGATCTGAATTGCCGAGCCAGTCGCTACGATGGTGCAGCGGTACATCGGTCGGATAATAAGCCACTACCCCGCCTGCACTCAGTGTTGTGCCATCGGCATGGATCCGTTTAAAGTAGTTGAGCCAGAAATCGGGATCGAAACGTCCGGGATCATTTTCCACAAGCGTGAGTTGTGCCCATCGCATGGGGCGGTTGAACCAGGTCTCATCACCCGGACTACTAAAATTGGCAAATACTGAAGGTTCAGCAATAGCATAAGCTCCTGCTACCACTGAGGTCGTCTTTATGAAATTTCTCCTGTTCATGATCTGAAATTTAAGTTTCAAAAGGTAGTCAATATTATGATATCATCATTTCTCTTTTCTGGTTTCCGGTGCTTGTTTCTGGGTACTTGGTTCTGGTCCATGCTACCCGGCACCAAGCACCAAGTACCAAGCACCAAGTACCAAGCACTCAGCACCTGATACAATTTTTTTTTATCCGATGGAATAATTACCTTTGAATAGTTGTCTAATATAAAATCAACTCACTTAAAATTCAAAGAATATGAAAAAAGATGTTTCAAATTTAATGCGGTTATTATCATTGACAATCGTACTGGCTCTCATTATGCCGGCAATTACAAATGCACAGGCAGGGAAGGCAAATTTTGCTGGTTCTTGGGCTGTTAATGCAGCGAAAAGTACTCCAGTTCCGGCGGCCGCTGGCGGTGGTCAGGGTGGCGGTGGCGGAATGAGAATGGGTGGCGGTGATTTTGTTGCTGCACAGGAAGCTAATCTTCTTACTACTACGAGGACAAGGACAGGACAGGATGGTACACCAACAACCACAGTTCTGAAGTATACTCTCGACGGAAAAGTTAGTGTAAACACAAATCCAAGAGGTGAAAGTAAGGCTGTTGCAACATGGTCTGCTGATGGTAAGACTCTTACAATTGTTACTACCAGCACATTTAACGACAGAGAGATGAAGTCAAGTGAAGCATGGACTCTGACCGATGCAAAAACTCTTTCAATTACCTCAACAAGACAAGGCCAGGATGGTGAAGTAATAACCAAAAGGGTTTATGATAAGAAGTAATTGTTGAGATGATAAAATGAACAAAGAAGGGGCTCCATCAGGGGCCTTTTTTTTATATTTCATTTTCCAGCACCCGGCACCATACATCCTGAAATTTTGAACATTAAAAATTTTATTTCTATATTTGAGTTAAATAAATAAAATTTCCTATGATAAGTAAAATCTTAACTGTACTGGTAATCTCATTCCTTTCTGTTGTCGCGGTAAGCGGACAAGATAGTGCTAAAAAAACCAACCCGGTTGGTACATGGAAGTTTGAAGCTCCCTATGCACCTGAAGGATATACTTCAGGGACTATCGCAGTTGGCCTGGATGAACAAAAATATTCTACAACCATGGTCTTTACCGGAAGTGAAAATAAACTCCCAGGAGAAAAGGTGAAGGTTGCAAATGATAGTGTTTCATTCTCAATATATCTTGAAGGACAGGATATTAAAGTTATGTTGAAAATTGAAAATGAAACAAAAATGTCAGGTAAGGCTGTCTATACTGAGGGAGAGGTTCCTCTTACTCTGACAAAAAATGTGGACCCGGAGACAGAAGTAAAAAGGTAATCTGATATAAGCATAATATGTTATAAAACATGTTTTTATATTTTTGCTGTTTTAGAATATTTTCGGGAAGATTTCCTATTCCCGAATTGAAAAAATAGTTGTCATTTTGATAGTTTTCATTTCAAAAGCTATGAACCGGGCACCGACAAGTCGGGGCGAGTTGCCTGCCTACCGTCAGGCAGGCATCATACCATTAAAAACAATTATATTATGATGAAAAAAATTCTTATTATTCTTTTTGCCTGCGTGATCTCAGTTTCTCAGGGTAATTCGCAGATTATTAATAAAAATCCACTCAGTGTCCGTCAGACATATTATAAAATTGATGCAAATTTGGACATCTTATCAAAAATTGTTAAGGGTGAGATGGAAACTTACTGGGTAAATAAATCAACTGATATTGTGCCCGACGTTCAGTTACATCTTTATATGAACGCCTTCAGGAACAACAGAACAACTTTTAATAAAGATTCAGGCTTCTCTCCTGCCTATAACAAATCTGATTCCGGTTGGATCGACATCATAACTCTTACTGACAGGGATGGTAAAGATCTTATTCCAGGAATGCAATATATAAGTCCCGACGATGGGAACAGTGACGACATGACTGTTCTGAAAATTAATCTGCCGAAAGCAGCTAACCCTGGAGATACAGTATTCTTAAAAATAAATTTTGAGTCGAAACTTCCTTCAAGAATAAAAAGAACTGGTTATACAGATGATTATTACTTTGTAGCACAGTGGTTCCCAAAGTTCGGAGTTTATGAACCTGCAGGAATGCGTTATGCAACAAAAGGGGGATGGAATTGCCATCAGTTTCACCGTAATTCGGAATTCTATTCAAATCATAGTGTTTATGATGTAAAAATCACTGTTCCAAAGGAATATGTAGTAGGATCAGGAGGAATGCTAATTGCTGAAGTTGATTCTGATACTGAAGGAAAAAACAAAACCCTCACTTACCGGGCAGAGGATATCGTGGATTTTGCCTGGACAGCATGGCCCGGATATGCTGTTTTTACCGAGCAGTGGGAGCATGTTAAAATTACACTGCTTCTGCCAAAAGAAAGGATTGATCAGGTTAAAAGACAATTTACTGCTGTAAAAAATGCTTTGGAATATCTGACTAAAAATGTAGGACCATTCCCATGGCCTCACCTTACATTCGTCGATCCTCCCGCAAAAGGGGGCGGAGCCGGAGGAATGGAGTACACAACCCTGTTTACTTCAACTTCTTTTACCGGAATACCTGATTTTCTGCATCTTCCCGAGATGGTAACAATACACGAATTCGGACATGCCTATTTTATGGGTATTCTAGCCAGTAACGAGTTTGAAGAGCCATGGCTTGATGAGGGTGTTAATTCCTTCTGGGAAGAAAGAATTATGGACCATTATTACGGAGAGAACTCTGGCATGATCAATCATCCATTGCTTAAAGTTGCCGATAAGTCAATGTCCCGGTTGTCGTATATCAATTCAGGTAGCAGACAGGCAGTAAGTAATGCGGAGAATTCATGGAATTATCCTCATGGTACTTATGGCATGATGTCGTACAATAAAACTGCAACATGGCTTTACACCATGATGGGAATAATAGGAGAGGAGACAACAAATGAGGTATTCAAGGAGTATTACCGTAAATGGGCTTTTAAACACCCTTCCGGAAAGGATTTTGTAAATGTTGTAAATGAAGTTGTTACAAGGATGCATGGTGATAAATTCGGGGCTGACATGAACTGGTTTTTCGACCAGACCCTTTATGGTACCGGACTTTGCGATTATAAGGTAGCCAATTTCTATAATAACAAACTTAACCTTTCAAGAGGAAACATTAATAGGGGCGATTCCCTCGACAAAAAATTGTCAAATGGTGATTCTCTTTATAAGTCAGTAGTGGAACTGGAGAGAGTTGGAGAGGTAATGTTGCCGGTGGATGTCCTTATTCATTTTAATAATGGGGATGAGATTCTGGAATCGTGGGATGGGAAAAGCAGGATCAAAGACTTCACATATACAGGCATGAGAAAAGTTCAATGGGTTAAAATAGACCCTGAATTTAAGATCAGAATGGATGTTAACTACATTAATAATTCAAGGACTTCTGACCCAGATCGGGTTCCTGTACGCCGGTTAGCTAATAAGTTAATATCGTTCATGCAGTTTTTTATAAGTTTTGTATCATTATAAATTCGTCCTGAAATGAAAGTTTTTATCGCTATAAAATCCGCCGCCTTCCGTTCAATGAAATCATGGAAAGGTATCTTAATAGTATGGTTCTCAACACTCTTACTGGTCTGTGCACTGGTTATCCCGATGAAAGGGGCTTTAAACTCAGGTTTTGGCAGGAGTATGATTACTGAAAAGCTGGCTGATGGAATTAATGTTGAAGTTTTTGCTGATCTGGGGACTTCTCTCAAAAGTCTGATTTCCTATTTTTCGGCTGGCTTTTTCATGTTAATACTGATTGGTTTTCTCATGAATACCTTTTTTACAGGAGGATTATTCGGCAGCATGAAAAGATCATCCGGTAATTTTTCTGCAGGAGAATTCTTCAGGGCATCTGCTAAGAATTTCTGGCCATTTCTGGTTATTTCATTAATACTTTACTCAATAATTTTGTTTCTTGCATTTGTAGTTATTGGGATACCAATGTCAATAGTAGGCAAGGCTGATGTACCATCTGAAGCAGCCCTTTTCAAAACCGGCATCATTGTCTTCTCAATATTTTTTCTATTATT
>JAPLED010000030.1 GCA_026391475.1 Bacteroidia bacterium
ATCACTCATACCTCAAAGCGTCTACCGGATTAATACGCGATGCTTTGTAAGAATGAATGGATACCGTAAAAAGTACAACAACAGCAGCTACAGCAAATGAGATAACAAATACCCACCAGTTAATACTGGCCTTGAATGCAAAATTGCTTAACCATTTATTCATAAAATAGAGGGTAACAGGGATGGAAAGAAGGGCTGCCATAAGAACAAGGATCAGGTTATTTTTCAGGAATGAATAAACGATTGCCTGCTCTGAACTTCCAAATGCCTTTTTTATACCTATTTCCTTTATTCTCGATCGTGCCACGAACAGTGTGAGTCCAAATAATCCGAATGCAGCAATAAGCAGGGTAAAGAGAGCAAATATTGAAACAATTGTGCTTAAATTTCTTTCAGACGAATAGATATTTTTAATCATATCTTCTATTGTTGTGAACCGGAATGGCCTGTCGGGTGCAGCTTTCTTCCATTCAGCTTCGAGCATTGGAAGAATATTATTCAGGGTCCCAGGTTTATAATGAACGGCAACCTGCTGTATATACTTGTCAGTCATACTAATCATCAGGGGTGGAATATCGGAATGGATTGAATGAAGGTTGAAATCTTTTACAACACCAATTATAGTTTCTTTGACAACTATATTTCCATCGGCTATCCCATCAATATATATCTTTCCAACCGGATCGACTATACCCAACCGCTTAACAGCGGTTTCATTTAGTATTACAGATTGTTTAAGGTCGCTGCCAAAATCCTGCGAGAATTCGCGGCCTTCGAGTATTTTAATGCCCATAGTTTGCACGAAGTTATAATCAACTGCCAACCCTTCCACGTTTACCTTCAATGTTTTATCCTGGAAATGTGTATGCATAGAAGACATTGATCCCTGCATCGGAAGACCATTCATAACCCCTCCAGCCATTATCACATTCGGATTTGATTTTATACTGTTGATATAGGCAGAATATCCCTTGAAATCGCGTCCGAGTTCAATAAGCAGAATATCTTTGTTAAAGTATCCGGGATCTTTATTCAGGGCATAATTGTACTGCGAACGGATAATAAGAGTCCCTGATACAAATGAACAGAAAATAACAAGCTGCAGGACAATAAGAAAAGAACGGAAATACTGTTTCCTTTTACCGGAGTGAACGGAACTTTTTATGATATCCATGACCTTAAGCCCGGATAAATATGATGATGTATAGAATCCAGAGACAACTCCAATAATTATTGTCAGAGCCAGATAAACACTGATATAAACAACAATATTTGAACTGATAATATTCAGTTTGGTCTGAAATAGTTTTCCGGCGTACGGAAGTGCAATCCTCATCAAAATAAGAGCAATTGGCAGTACAATCAGAGCCAGTAATACCGATTCGCTCAGCAGTTGATTTTTAATGCTCCTGTTAATGGCACCAAAAGTTTTTCTTATACCTATCTCCAATCGTCTGCCTGTTGATACTGCAGTTGAGAGAATGATATAATTTATTGCCGCAACAAGCACAATCAGAAATGCTATGGCAGAAAAGAGTCTTACATTGCTTCTATTACCTGTTATTCCGGCATTTGCCACATCTGCTGAACCCAGGTAAACATCCCCTAAATTCTGAAGTGAATACTGGAAAGGCGGCTTTTCACTAATATTTTTGACCTCGAACGCTCTGAATTGATTTTCAAGAGTTTTTACATTACAATCTTTTGAAAGCAGAACCCATGTAATCCAGAAATTTTGGAACCAGTTCACATCAGCATTAGTAATTCCGAAAGTTTTATTAATGTCGTTAAGTGTCCATTTGCTGTTAAGTAAACACTGGGTTCGGAACGTTGAATTTTCCGGCAGATCCTCAAATACCCCACGTATCATAAAAACCTGTTCAGCGTTGTTTACCACTCCGACAATCTCCTGTCCGACAGGATTCTGCCCTGGGAAAACTTTTTCTGCCAGGGATCGTGAAAGAACAATTGAATTCTGATCATCAAGCAGATTTTTATCAGAAGAGCCACTGATCAACGGGAGTGTAAAAATGTCAAATATATCTGAATCAGTCGCAATAGCATTGTTCACGGTGATAGTTTCTTCTTTAAATTTCAGCCTGAATCCACGTATATATCTCACTCTTACAGCTTTCTCAATCTGCGGAAATTCATCTTTTAAGGCTGTTGCCAGAACGTATGGAGTTCCTGAAAAAGTCTTTTTGAAATCGACGTAGTAGTTGAGTACTCTATAAACCCTTTTTCTGTTTTTGTGGTAACGGTCGTAACTTAAGATAGTTTTTTAACATAGTCTATGTATTGAGTTGTCGACAATTTTTTAATTAAGAGAATAGTTAAAGTTTCCTTATTTAAAATTGTTTTGGATGCATATCAAATATACAACGTATTATTTAGTTATGCAACTAAATGCCTAATTTAATAAAGTAAGATTTTAACATAGTAGTCAAGGAGTAGCTGATCTCCTGATTTTATTACGATTACGAATATTTATTCAAAGTTATATGCTGTCTCGGCTTACTTACAACGGAATGGTGTAGAGGAAGATTGCGCTACCTGTGTCAGCCGTAACTTTCTTTGACCTCTGCAGCTTTAGCGAAAGAGGTAGCGAAGGCTGAGCAACTTACCTCTACGAGATTGGCGGCATTATTTTTATTTTTGGAATATGTCAAAATATTGTCGGAAGATATATTTTCTATTTCGTTTAAATCCGGTTAGTTCTTCTAAGATTCCCTCTCTTTGAAAATCAGCAATCAGTCTATTTGCTGTAGAAGGAGCGATACCTAGTAAAGCACAGACTGAATTTGAATCTGTGATCGGA
>JAPLED010000031.1 GCA_026391475.1 Bacteroidia bacterium
GGCATGCCGGTTAAAGATATTAAGATGAATTGCAGCGGTTATTGCATCACGCATTGTATTCTGCTGATATAGAAATCCGGGGTTGGTTCCGGGTTCCACATTGAACCAGTTGCCCCATTCATCAACGACAAGTCCTTTTGTATTCTGGGGATCGTAGCGATCCATAATAGCTGAATGACCTTTAAGAATGTTGTCCATCTGGAGATTCAACCTCATAGTCTCGAACCATTCCCGTTCATCAAATTTCGTCGCAGATCCTTTAAAACCCCATCCATCAACAACCGAATAATAGTGTACCGATATTACCTGGAACATGTTCCGTGTTCCTGCATCCTTCATCAAAGTTTCAGTCCAGGCGAAATTATAATCAGAAGGACCGCAAGCTACCCGATAAAGTCTATTACCTGCATAGTTACCCAGGAATGTGGAATATTGTTTCATTGTATTTGCATAAAACTCATCTGTCATATTTCCTCCGCAACCCCAGTTCTCGTTCCCAATAGCAAAATATTTCACTTTCCAGGGTTCTTCACGACCGTTTTCCTTACGCAGCTTAGTCATCGGGCTTACAGCATCGGAAGTAAGATATTCAACCCATTCTGCCATCTCTTTGACTGATCCCGAGCCAACATTACCATTAATATAAGCATCGCAACCAAGCAGTTCAGTCAGTTTCATAAACTCATGCGTTCCAAAGGAGTTGTCTTCGGTTACACCGCCCCAATTAGTATTTACGATAGAAGCTCTTTTTTCTTTCGGACCTATCCCGTCTTTCCAATGGTAAGTATCTGCAAAGCAACCACCCGGCCAGCGAAGGTTTGGAACTTTAATCTCCCGGAGTGCAAAAAGAACATCATTTCTGATACCATATGTATTCGGAATTTTCGAATCAGTACCAACCCATAAACCTCCATAGATACAGGTTCCAAGGTGTTCGGAAAAATGTCCGTAAATATCTTTACTGATAACTGTTCCAGGATTATTTGCCACAATCACTAACTGGTTAACGGTTACGAGGTTTTCTTTTTGGGCACCGGCTTCGGTACCTGCCAGTATAAGCAAAAACAAAAAAACTGTTATTGATTTTTTCATAATAAATTTTTCATTAGAATTCTTAATCCATTATTCTTCTTTGTGTTACTTCACGTCTTCACAAAGTTAATTCAGGCTCTTCTCAATCAATGAACCTAAAGCTTTAATAGCTGAACCCAGAGCGCAGGTCTGATCTGAACTTGCAACTTTGATCGGCATATTAAGAACATCTGCAACGATCTGCATTACAAAAGGATTCTTTTTGGCAACACCCCCGATGGCTATTACTCCATCAATGCGTACTCCTTCCGAAATAAAGCGTTCATTAATCATTTTTGAACCGAATGCTGTGGCTTCAACCAGCGCCTTAAAAATCCTGGGGGCATCTGACCCAAGCGACAGTCCGGTAATTGCCCCTTTAAGTGCCTGATTAGCATCCGGAGTACGCCTGCCATTCATCCAGTCAAGTGCAACAATTGCTGTTTCTTCAACAGGTAATGATTCAGCCTCTTTGCTTAGTCCTGCGATTATTTTTTCAGTGGTTTCTTCTTTGATTCTGTTCTTTGTCTTTTCATCAAGCCAGATCATTTCTGAGATGATGTTTGTTACTGGCCACAATAATAGTTTACTAAACCAGGCATAAATATCACCGAATGCTGATTGTCCGGCTTCAAGTCCAAGCATCCCGGGGATGATAGATCCGTCCACCTGTCCGCAAATACCTGCTACCAGGTTGTCACCTACTTCTGACATAGGTGCAATAAGCATATCGCATGTGGAGGTACCCATAACTTTAACAAGATGGTAAGGTTTGATCTCCCCGCCTATTGCCCCCTGATGTGCATCAAAAGAGCCAACCCCAACCTTTACATCCATTGAAAGACCGAGCCTCTTTGCCCATTCCTCCGACAGGTTGCCGGCTTCAACATCACAAGTGTATGTTTCTCTGAAAAGTCTTTCTCTGAGACCTGATAAAAAAGGATCGAGTTTTGTAAGGAATTTTTCGTCAGGTAAACCATTGAAGTCATCATGCCACATAGCCTTATGTCCTGCTGCACAGCGACTTCTCTTCAGTTGCAGGGGATTTGTGTTTCCTATAAGTAAAGCCGGGATCCAGTCACAATGTTCAACCCAGGAAAAGGCACTTTTCCAGACCTCAACATTGTTCCGGAGAACATGCAGGACCTTAGCCCAGAACCACTCGGATGAATATATGCCTCCTTCAAATTTCGTAAAATCCACTCCGCCCCATGATCTTGCCAATTGATTGATTTCAGCAGCCTCTTGCACGGAAGTATGATCTTTCCATAAAACAAACATGGCATCGGGATTGTTTTCAAATCCGGGCTTCAGGGAAAGAGGAACTCCTTCTTTATCAACTGCCACAGGAGTTGACCCGGTAGTATCAACAGTAATACCGACGATATTATTTACGACCTCTGCAGTTAATCCATTAAGGGCACCTTTTACAGATTGCACCAGCCCTTCAATATAATCAAGCGGGTGCTGACGAAACTGATTGATCGAAGGATCGCAAAACAGCCCCTTCTTCCACCTGGGGTATTCAAATACAGATGTCCCGACAATTTCACCATTACTTGTGTCAACAACAACTGAACGAACGGAGTCAGTTCCATAGTCGATCCCGATTACATATTTCTTTGTCATATCTTAACTTTCTAATTTCATTCTGATTTTCCCTGGCCATAATAGGCATCGTTTCCATGTTTCCTTTTAAAATGTTTATCAAGAAGAGATTTATTGATTGGTTTACTTCGCCCAAGCAGAACTGTATAAAATGCCATCCTGGCTATCTCTTCAAGTGCCACGGCATTATAAACTGCATTATCAGCATCAGTTCCCCAGCAGAATGGGCCATGACTATTAACCAATACAGAGGGCATTGTTAATGGGTTAACAGAACCCAATATCTCAACAATTACCTTTCCGGTATTGATTTCATAATCACTCTCTATCTCTTTGTCTGTCAATAACCGTGTACATGGAACCTCTCCATAATAATGATCGGCATGGGTGGTTCCAAAAGGCGGAATGGCCCTTCCTGCCTGGGCCCAAGATGTGGCATAGGATGAATGAGAATGTACAACACCTCCTATTGTTTCATAGGTTTTATAAAGCAGAAGATGAGTTGGGGCATCAGTTGAAGGTTTATATTTCCCTTCCACGACTTTTCCTTCAGGATTAATCACAACCATATCATCCGGTTTCATTGATTCATAACTCACACCTGATGGTTTTATAACTATAAGTCCGCTGTTAAAATCTCTTCCGCTGACATTACCCCAGGTATGTATTACCAATCCATTACTGACAAGGTCGAGATTGGCTTTAAATACAATGTTTTTTAATTTGTCGAGCATGATTTTTATACTTTAGGCACTCTATCTTTAGTTGACATCCAGATTGAAATAGAACCCATTCTGCTTCAATCTCTCATATTTGTCCTTGTTAAACTTATAATAATAAGCTCCCTTTTTTGATGTCTCCCTCTCCTTTTCATCAAGCTTTTCAAGAATTCCCATGGATAATATCTTTTTCCTGAAATTCCTTTTATCTATTTTTCTCTGGTAGATAGCTTCATACAGATCCTGAAGCTGAACAAGAGTGAATTTTTCAGGAAGCAACTCAAAGCCCACCGGCTTGATTTTAATTTGATTCTGCAGATCGGTAAGTGCTCTTTTAACCATTGGAAGATGGTCAAAGATCAAATCGGGTAATCTGGCAATTGATCTCCAATGTGCACCATTCTGTTCCGTAAGTTCTTTATTTATATCCCTGATCGTAATAAGAGCAAAATATGCTACGGAGAT
>JAPLED010000123.1 GCA_026391475.1 Bacteroidia bacterium
CGTCTGGCTGACATTATCGGAAGGAAAAAGATTTTTTCGCTTGGGATTTTACTGTTTACCATTTCAACTTTTCTGATAATATTTTCCGGTAGCATTACCTATCTGATAGTTTTCCGGATATTCCAGGGATTATCCAGTGCAATGATATTTGGTACAAGTCTTGCAATAATCACCTCTGTTTTTCAGCCCGGAGAACGAGGAAAAGCTATGGGCATCAATATAACCGCTGTATATCTTGGACTTTCATGCGGTCCTGTAATCGGAGGATTACTGACCCAGTATCTTGGGTGGAGAAGTATTTTTGCATTTCTTGTTCCTTTTGGTATTATTTCCCTTATCCTCATCAATAGGAAAATAAAAACCGAATGGGCAGATGCTGCTGGTGAAAAATTTGATTGGCGCGGCTCTGTTATATATGGAATAGCGTTGTCCTCTTTTATGTATGGCTTTTCACGTCTCCCTTCCTGGTTTGGATGGATCTGCATCGCCATAGGGATTCTGCTGGCAGTCGTTTTTCTGATTATTGAAAAAAAGATCAGCAATCCGGTTTTTGATGTTCGGTTGATCCTGCGAAACAGGGTTTTTGCTTTCTCAGGTATGGCGGCATTAATTAATTATTCCGCTACCAGTGCAACGGGATTTTTTATAAGCCTTTACCTGCAATATCTGAAAGGGCTCGATGCAAGAACAGCCGGTTTGATTATGATATTTCAACCTCTTGCCATGACCCTTCTTTCGCCTGTAGCAGGAAGGTTATCCGATAAAAAAAATCCCGGCGTTATCGCTTCAATCGGTATGGGGTTGACAGCTACCGGGCTTGTTTTGCTCTGCTTCATTAAAGTGACGACTCCCAATTATCTTATCGTATTATTGCTGATCATGATGGGGATCGGTTTTGGTCTCTTCTCCTCCCCAAACTCAAATGCAATTATGAGTTCTGTTGAAAAACGACATCTGGGGGTAGCATCCGGAGTTGTTGGAACGATGCGGATGGTTGGTCAAATGATGAGCATGGGTATTGCGATGATGCTCATCTCGTTATATATCGGGAAACAGACAATAAATCCGTCAACTTATCCGGGTCTGATTTCCGGTATAAGAACAGGCTTTTTAATCTTTTCTATATTGTCCGTATTTGGAATTTTTGCCTCTCTTGCCAGGAATGAGAAACTGGGAAATAGTATTCCTGAAAAACCCACCACCTCCCCCTGACACTTCGGTCAGGGTACTCCTCCTCTGAAGAGAAGGAGAAAGCTATATTATTATATATCAATACTTTCCCCTCCTTTTTAAAGGAGGGGTGTCATGACCAAAGGGTCATGACGGGGTGGTTGAAAACACTATTGTTACAACCTAATAACATTCAAATTATTCAGGAATGTCAGGTAAACCCTGTGTACCAGTATCAAGCACGAATTTCCAACTTCCATCTGTTTGCTTCTGCCAAATCGTTATATAAGTCCCTTTGGTAATTTTACCGGTGATTTTATCGGTATTGCTATGAATACCATACGTATACCCAAGATCTCCGCTCTTAGATATAGTCTCAAACAGAGGCTCCCAGCTCAGAATAAAAGCAGTATCGCTTTTGCCGGCAAAACGTTGCATCAGTGACTCTTTTCCTTTGCCGGGAAATGAATTATTACGCAGAATAACCCCATCTTCGGCTATGTAAAACAGGAAGGCTTTAAACATACCCTCTTTTACTGACATTGCGGAAAAATCACGATCAGTTTGCAATAAAATCTCTGCAGGTGGATTTTTGGTGTTTTTTGCACAACTTAAAATGACAAATAAAATAATTATGAAAACAAAAAGCATTATATTGACCCCGTTCTTTTTTTTCATTATGCCGTTATTTAGTTTAACATAACTGATTATTTATGACAAAACTATATCAAAAACTGATCAAATCATGTCCTTCGGAAACAGAAATCAAAAAAGGACTTAAAAAGGCATCTTCTGCTTCGCCTGCAGTTCCGGATAAACATCTGCTGATGAGTCTTTTGAACCTGATCGATCTGACCAGTCTTAATACAACTGACAATAAGAGCCATATAATACATTTTACCGGGAAGGTAAATAGTTTTTCGGGCCAGTATTCAAATATCCCGAATGTCGCAGCAATCTGTGTTTATCCCAATTTTGTCTCAGTCGTAAAAGAGAAACTATCTGCCAGGAATGTAAAAATCGCTGCTGTTGCAGGTGCATTTCCAACTTCACAGACATTCCGGAGCATAAAGGTTTCTGAATGTAAGATGGCAATAGAAGCCGGAGCTGATGAAATTGATATAGTCATCCCGGTAGGTGCATTTCTTGGAAACGATTTTGCAATGGTTGCTGATGAAATCAGAGAAATCAAAGCGGCTATCGGAGAAAAACAACTTAAGGTTATAGTTGAATCGGGACTTTTAGGTGATTATGAACATGTTTTCAAGGCGTCGATGATAGCGATGGATGCTGGTGCTGACTTTATTAAGACATCTACCGGGAAAACAACGATCTCTGCAACACCGGAAGCTGCTTTTGTTATGTGCCGGGCAATATCAGATTTCTATTCAGAAACAGGCATCAGGGTTGGATTTAAGGCTGCAGGAGGAATAGTAAATCCGGCCGATGCGATAAATTATTTTCAGATTGTAAACTATTGCCTTGGTGAAGATTGGCTGAATAATACCCTTTTCCGAATCGGAGCAAGCAGGCTTGCAAATAATATTCTCTCTGAAATATCCGGCTGCAGAATTGATCATTTCTGATTATTGGTCTTTGGTCCTTTTTTATTTTGCTCTTGTAATTATCACTACTTTTGTGTTTTGAATCCACAAAAATGATGATTATTTCCTGTTCAGACACTCAGCAAGATGACACAACTTCCATTTGCGCCAGGAACAGCATTGCTGACATTACATTTTACGATTCAAATAATATTGTTACCAAAAAGGAATTGAAATCTTCCAACCGATTTCCTTTTCTTTTCACAGAAAAAACCAGGCAGACGCAGGTTGAGGCAAGGGCATCGCTGATAAAATACCTTAAGCCTGGTCAGGATTTACCATCACAACCATTTCATGACGACTGGATAATCGGGATTATCCTCATTGCCGCATTTTTATATTCTTTAATCAGAACAACATCAAAAAGTACATTACCGGGGGTTACCAGGTTTTTCCTTTTCAGGGGAATAAACGACCCCTTTTCACGGGATATTGCCGGATTATTTCATTGGCAATCAACACTCCTTAATCTGATTTCATTTCTTATAATCGGACTTTTTGCTTATTGTGCTGCTTCTTATTATAATCTCATACCTTCCGGTATAGGTGGGATATTCTTCTGGTTAATCTCCTTAGGTATTATTATTTCGGCAGTCACCTTACGTCATATTGTATGTGTAATTACAGGCAATATAAGCGGAGAAAAAGAGGTTTTCAGAGAATACCTGCTTGGTATCTACCAATCTTACTGGTTCAGTGCGCTGTTTCTGTTTGTTCTTGTTATTCTTATGTCTTATACAATGCTTTTACCAGCCAGAGTGGGGGTTATTTCCGGAGTAACAGTTCTGGGGATAATGTATCTGATCCGTGTTATAAGACTATTGATAATTTTTATAAACCGGAATATTTCAATATTCTATTTGATTTTATACCTTTGTGCGCTGGAAATTCTGCCTGTTGTGATATCGGTGAAATATTTTACAGGCCTTGTTTAGATTGGCGAGTGTTACTTTGAGAGTAAAACTTAAACTGTAAAGAGTTGAAAATAAGGAAGATTTTAGTATCGCAGCCAGAACCTTTGAATGCGAAATCTCCATATTTCGAACTGGCAAGAAAATATAATCTGAAAATTGATTTTAAACCCTTTAATCAGGTTGAAGGGATTCCATCAAAAGATTTCCGTCAGCAGAAAATCAATATTCTTGACTTTTCTGCGGTTATTTTCACAAGTAAAACCGGGATAGATCATTTTTTCAGGATTTGTAATGAACTGCGAACTGTCGTACCTGATACCATGAAATATTTCTGTATAACAGAGAATGTTGCATTTTATCTACAGAAGTATATTGTATACAGGAAGCGGAAAATTTTTCACGGGAAAGCTAAATTTCAGGACCTTATTGATGTTATAATCAAGCACAGGGAAGATAACTTCTTTGTTCCGCTTTCCGAACCTCATAATGCTGAAATTCCTGAATTGCTTGATAAGAATACTATCCGGTATATGATCGGAACTCTCTACAAGACAATCAGTACCGACTTTTCGAATGTAAAGGATTTCGATTATGACATTCTTGTTTTTTATAGCCCTTCCGGTATTAAATCATTGAAAGAGAATTTCCCCGGGTTTGTCCAGGGAGATGTTAAAATTGCCGCTTTCGGACCAACAACGGCAAGTGCCGTTGAAAACGAGGGACTGAGACTCGATATTAATGCTCCCAATGCCAAAGCTCCTTCAATGACAATGGCTCTTGATGATTTTCTTAAAGAGCACCATAGAAATTTAAGGTAAAATATTCTTCACCATACTGACTTCCCTTGAAGCTCCGTAATTGTAGTCCGGTAAAGCTTTCAGGATAAGTTTTTTTAATATGAATACTACGAGGGAGACATTTGATAAGGCCGAAAGGCTTTGCAGTACAAAGGTCATTTCCGGCTTATTTGAAAGTGGAAATATTTTCTACTCTTCCCTTTTTAAAGTGGTTTGGGGAATGAGTCCTGTCGCACTTCCCGGTCCGGCTCAGGTTACTTTCAGTGTTTCAAAAAGGGTATTCCGGCTTGCTGTAACCAGGAACCTGATTAAAAGAAGAATGAGAGAAGCATACCGTAAAAATAAAAGGACACTTTATGAACACCTCTCTTCAGAAAACATTCAGATTGCCTTCGTTGTTATCCTGAAAGGAAATGCGGTTCCGGATTATCTGACTATTGAAAAATCCATGAAGGATATGATAAATAAACTGATGATTTTAACGAGTCAGAAGTCGGAAGTCGGAAGTCAGAAAACGGATATTGGGAAAAGGTCAGTTAGTGATGTGTGATGTCTTTTGGCTGATAGCTGGTGGCTGATAGCTATTTATTTACCATATCTATGAGCTACGAGCCATGAGCTATGAGCTGTTCGGACTTCGGGCTCCGGGCTCCGGACTTCAGAATATTAGTAACAAAATATGTTAAAAATGTCTTAATTGTTTCTTTATCAAAGCCGTTCCCGATTTTTCTTTTTATTTTCGTCGTTATAATTTAAAGCCCAATGGGTATGAAAAATATACGTACAGGAAGGATAATCATAGTTCTGACTCTCTTGTTCATTGTCGGCATAAGTACCGGGTTCCTGATCAATCAGGAAACCAGAGATTTCAGGATTGCTAAAAATCTGGACATATTTTTTTCTCTGTTCAGAGAACTGAATACTTTCTATGTGGATGAAATTGATCCCGATAAAGTTATCAAATCGGGTATCGATAATATGCTAAAATCCCTCGATCCTTATACTGTTTATTATCCTGAATCGGATGTGGATGAATTCACTTTCATGACAACAGGAAAATATGGAGGAATTGGATCGCTTGTACGAAACAATGGTGATTATGTTGTGATTAGTGAAGTCTATAAGGGGTTCCCTGCCGACCTGGCCGGGATAAAAGCCGGAGATCTTCTGAAAAAAGCAGACGGAATATCCCTTAAGGGGTTTTCAAAAGATAAGGTAAGTGAAAAGCTGAAGGGTAATCCAGGAACAGAGATTACTTTAACAATTGAAAGGAACGGAAAGGAAACGGACTATCCGCTTAAAAGAGAAAAAATTATAATTCCGCCTGTTCCTTACTACGGTATGATTGATTCAAAAACAGGATATATCCGTTTCACCAATTTCACACAAAATTGTATTGCCGACGTTAAAAATGCTGTTACTTCATTAAAAAACAATAACGCACAACAGATAATTCTCGACCTCAGGGGAAATCCTGGCGGATTACTTACAGAAGCTGTTGATATCGTAAATCTTTTTGTCGGACCAGGAAATGATGTTGTATCAACAAAAGGGAAAGTCAAACAATTTGATGAGAATTTCAAAACAACAAAACCATCAGTAGACGAAAATATAGCTCTTGCTGTAATTATTAACAGGGGTTCTGCTTCAGCTTCAGAGATCGTTGCAGGGGCAATTCAGGACCTTGACAGGGGTATAATAGTTGGCCAGCGATCCTATGGAAAAGGGTTGGTGCAAATCACACGCCCATTGAGCTATAATACTCAGCTGAAAGTCACTACAGCAAAATATTACATCCCAAGCGGAAGATGCATCCAGGCCCGCGATTTCTCCCACCCGAACGAAGATGGAAGCGTTGGCATAATACCTGACTCTCTAATCTCTGAATTTAAAACTAAAAACGGCCGGATAGTAAAAGACGGGGGCGGCATTTCTCCTGATATTGAAATTTTACCGGAATCTCTGAGCCAGATTGCAGCTGAACTCTACCTTCGGAATTATATTTTCGATTATGCTACCAAATATTATTGGGCTCACCCCGATATTAAATCTCCGGAACAATTCTCTTTCACCGATCAGGATTATAGCGACTTTAAAACATTTCTGCTGAATCGGAATTTCAGTTACAAAACCGTTACCGAAGAGTCGCTCACTGAACTCATCGCCAATGCAAAAAAAGAAAAATACTACGATATTCACAAGGATCTTTTTAGTGAACTGGAGAAAGACATTGCACATAGTCTGGACCAGGATCTTACAACATTCCGGAGTGAAATAACTGATCTTCTTGAAGATGAAATTATAGGCCGCTATTTCTATGAGGAGGGAGCTATAGCCTGGACAATAAAAAAGGATGAACAGATATTAAAAGCTCTTGAAGTATTGAACAATAAAGAAGAATACAGTTCTATACTTAAAGGAAAAGCCGGATCAATCCTTACTGTTTCCACTCATGAGAGTCATCATCAAAAATCTCCCTTTTCCAAACCGGCAATTTCTCTTTTATAAGTTCAACCGTTTTAGTGCAGGCATGGATTGCCTGATACCGGTGACCTGCCGAAACAAGAACAAAAAGAGAGATCTCTCCTGCTTTAACAATACCTGTTGAATGAACAAAATCAATTGATTTTGCATCTTCAAACTCCGACAGAATTGTTGCTTTTATCTTATCTGCCTCAACCATAACCATCCCCTCATAAGCTGAATATTCAATTGCCGTAACCTTTTTCCCGTTGAACTCATCGGCCCTCACCTGTCCAAGGAAAACCGAGTGCCCGCCGGAATTGGTTTTTTCATCAATCTTTTCCAAAAAACAACAAATTACTTTTTTAGTAATCGGCCCGTTTATAAGATAATCCGTTACCATGGCGTATAAATTATTGCTATTCAATCCGCTTATCCCCCTGCAAATGGCGGCATTAAAGCTACCTCATCTCCATCTTTCAGTTTTAGATCAGTGTTAATGATTTCGTTATTGAGAGAGATCCGGTAGTTGTAATGCACAACCTCCGGAAAGTCATCCTGTATCCTGAGCTTAAGGTCGCCGATTGACTTCACATCCCGAAAGTTTTTGAAGTTGGTTCCGGTAACCTCTGCTAAAACACCGAAGAACAATACTTTAACTTCCATCTTAATATAATAAATGATAATTTAATGCGCCTCAAACCAGTTGTTGCCGGTACCCCAGTCCACCTTTAAAGGTACGACCAGTTTAACTGCATTGGACATTTCATAAAGAACCAGACTCTTAAGCTTTTCAAGTTCTGAAGTCTCTGCTTCAAAGATAAGTTCGTCATGTACCTGCAGAATCATTTTTGATAAAAATTTTCCTGATTTAATCCTGTCGTGTATTCTGACCATGGCAATCTTTATTATATCTGCCGCACTGCCCTGAATAGGTGCGTTAATTGCGTTTCTTTCCGCATTTCCTCTTACCACCTGGTTTCGTGAAAGAATATCGGGAAGATATCTTTTACGTCCGAACATAGTTGTAACATACCCAAGATCTCTTGCCTTCTTAATGCTTTCATCCATGTAAACCTTAACCCCGGGGTAAGAATTGAAATAACCATCGATAAGTTCTTTTGCCTCTTTTCTCCCAATTGTCAGCCTTTCCGATAGTCCGAAAGATGAAATCCCGTAAATGATGCCAAAATTAGCCGTCTTTGCCCTGCTGCGCATCTCCCGCGTGACATCCTTAATCTCAACTCCGAATATTTTAGCTGCTGTCGCTGCATGAATATCATTTCCCGAAAGAAAATCAGCTATCATGCTTTTATCCTTACTCAGATGTGCCATCAGCCTCAATTCAATCTGTGAATAGTCGGCCGAAAAGAAAATATGGTCATGTTCCGGGACAAAAGCTTTTCTGATTTCTCTTCCCCGGGCATCTTTAACCGGGATGTTCTGAAGGTTCGGATTGTTTGAACTAAGCCTGCCGGTTGAGGCAACAGCCTGGTTGAAGGAAGTATGAATTCTTCCGGTCTTCTTATCTACGAGCAGGGGAAGAGCCTCAACATAAGTTGATAACAGTTTTTTAAGACCTCTGTATTCCAACACTTTATTGACTATGGGGTGTTTGCTTGTAAGCCGTTGCAATATCTCTTCATTGGTAATGAATTGCCGTGTTTTTGTAATCCTTGCATTATCGTCAAGCTTTAGTCTTATAAAAAGAATATCTCCGAGCTGTTTCGGTGAGGAAATATTAAATTCTGTCCCTGCAAGAGAATAGATCTCCTTTTCAAGCGAAATAATATCGTCGCGGAGGTTTATGGTTATAGCCTTAAGATCCTCCAGGTTCAACTTCACCCCGTTCCTTTCCATGGTTGCCAGCACACTGATCAGAGGCATTTCAATATTACTCGCAAGATCTCCCAGTCCTTCTGTCAAAATATGAGGTTCAAAGATCTTCTTCAGTTGAAGTGTTACGTCCGCATCCTCAACTGCATATTCCTTCAGTTTCTCAACCGGCACTGATCTCATATTTTTCTGATTGTACCCCTTTTCTCCAATGAGCGATTCAATATGTACCGGATTGTACGACAGATATGTTTCAGACAGAAGGTTCATGTTGTGCCTCATGTCGGGCTCCAGCAGGTAATGGGCAATCATTGTGTCGAACAATGGACCTCTGACTTCAATGCCGTAATTCGCCAGAACCTGGATATCAAATTTCAGATTCTGTCCTATTTTCAGTGTTTCCTGATTTTCAAAAACCGGTCTGATAATTTCAAGCAGTGCTTTTGTTTCCTGTTGCGATTCAGGGAAATGAATGAGATATCCCGATCCTTTCTCCCATGAGAATGCCAGAGCAACCAGCTCTGCTTCCAGGGCATTTATGCTTGTTGTTTCAGTGTCGAAACAGAACTCTTTAAGCCCCCCGATGGTATTGACTAGTTCTTTAAGGTCTGAATTATTTTCAACCAATACGTAATTGTGAGCAACATTTCCTATAGATGCTTTTTCAGCAACAGGGCAACTTGCCTCATCTCCGAAAAGAGAACCCTGAAAAGATTCTTTCTGAGTAACAAATAATTGTTGTTGTTCCCTGGGTTTTTCTGATTTTTCTATTTCTGCAAAAATCTTAGTAGTAACTCTTTTAAATTCCAGTTCGTTAAAAAGAACTTTAAGCTTATCAGGGTCAGGCACTTCTAGTTCTAGAGCAGTTTCATTCAATTCTACAGGTACATACTGTTCTATGGTAACCAGCTTTTTCGAAAATTCAATCTGCTCCCTGTTGTTTTCAATTATCTCTTTTAGTTTTCCCTTCAACTTATCCGTATTTCTGAACAACTCTTCAATACTTCCGTATTCAGAGATCAGTTTCATAGCGGTTTTTGGTCCAACCCCTGGCGCTCCCGGAATATTATCGGATGTGTCGCCCATAAGGGCAAGAACATCTATGACCTGTTCCGGACGCTGCACAGAAAATTCCCTTTTAATATCATCCACCCCCCACAAAATGGATTCATTTCCACTTCTCGATGGTTTTAACATAAATACATTACCTGAGACGAGTTGTGCAAAATCTTTGTCCGGGGTCATCATATAAGTTGTAAACCCTCGCTCAGAAGCCTTTCGGGCTAATGTACCTATTATATCATCAGCTTCAAATCCCGGATAATCAATCACTGGAATTTTATATGCCTCAATAAGCCGTTTAATGTAAGGAACTGCCTTTTTAATATCTTCCGGTGTCTCGTCACGGTTAGCTTTGTATTCCTTAAACATTTCATGCCTGAAGGTCGGTGTCGGAGTATCGAAAACAACAGCGATGTGGGTTGGTTTTTGTTTCTGAAGGACCTCTTCAAGAGTCAGCAGAAATCCGAATATTGCCGAAGTATTCAGACCTTTTGAGGTTATCCTGGGATTTTTAATGAATGCATAATAAGAACGGAAAATAAGGGCGTAAGCATCCAGTAAAAAAAGTTTTTTTGTTTGATTTTCAGGCATATCTAATTATTCGTTATCAGAAGCATACCATTCGGCAAATGAAGTGGCTGTTTCATAGAGTTTAAGGTTATGAAGTTTTATTCCGGGTGGCAGGAGACTGGTGATCCTTCCGGCAAAATCCGAAACGAGGTTTTCACAGGTTGGTTGATAATCAACCAGAACTGTATTTCCAAACATCTTTGTAAACATCTCCGTTTTTCCCTTATCAAACCGTCTGCTAACCACTACAGCATGATCAAAAACAGTTATAATCTCCTTTTTTACAATGCTTTTTAAATCCGTAAAATCTATTACCATTCCATTCTTCGGATTTCCGGGTTCGTCAACCGGAACGCCGGAAAGTGTCACAAAAAGGCGATATGAATGACCATGAACATTTCTGCACGGTCCGTCATAATTCCAAAGTGCATGGGCCATTTCAAAAGTGAATTCCTTTGTTACTCTTATTACTGAAGCCATGGTTTCTTTATTAAAAAATAATTTACAAAAATAACCATTCCGTCCGATAAAGGGTTAATGTTTTATCCTGCTTTTGCAATATTCAGCTAATATATATAACGATTAAGCCCAGGAAAGCAATAATTCCGTAACTTTGCATTTTATAATTGGCTTTACAATAGGTATTATGGAAGAAAATAGTATCAGGTTAACTTTCCCTGCAATGTTCAATGAAACATTACGAAAGTTCGGAAAGCATAATGCTTATGCGTTTGTAGGAGAAGACCCCAAGAGCTATGAAACAGTCAATAAGGAGATTAGGGCTTTAATTGCTTTCCTTGAAAAGAATGGAATCTGCCCGGGCGATAAAGTGGCGATCCTGAGTTCCAATATGCCTAACTGGGGTGTAGCTTTCTTTTCTATTACTTTTATGGGCGCTGTTGTTGTGCCAATTCTACCTGATTTTTCGAATATTGAGGTTGGGAATGTTCTTGAGCATTCCGGGGTCAAAGCTATTTTTATATCCACCTCATTATTGCAGAGAATTGAAGGATTTAAATCCGAAGATCTTAAAACAGGAATTCTCATAGAGGATTTTTCGCTGATCTTTTCTGAAAAGGGTTCTTCTGGATATGATGCATCAGCTCTTCCTGTCAAAAACTATGAAATTGAAGAAGAAGATCTCGCATCAATAATTTATACATCAGGTACAACAGGCCGGTCTAAGGGAGTTATGTTGACCCACAAGAATATCTCTTTTAATGCACTGAAAGGCAGAAAGTTACAGCCAATTGACGAGAATGATCGCTTTTTGTCTGTTCTGCCATTGTCACACACTTATGAGAATACACTCGGGTTAATTTTGCCGATGCTCTGCGGTTCGTGTGTCTATTATCTGAGAAAGCCGCCAACGCCGGCAGTTCTTGTTCCTGCTATGGCTGAAATAAAACCTACATTAATGCTAACTGTTCCTCTTATAATTGAAAAAATATATTTTAACAAAATTATGCCGGCATTTAGGGATAAACTGATACTTAAGCTTCTTTATAAAATTCCGTTCCTCAGAAAAAAACTGAATGAGGCTGCCGGGAAGAAACTTATGAAAACATTTGGAGGTGAACTAAAATTTTATGGTATTGGTGGCGCCAAACTCAATAAAACAGTTGAGAAATTCCTAATCGAAGCCAAATTCCCTTATGCAATTGGCTATGGCCTTACAGAAACATCCCCTCTCCTTGCCGGCTCTAATCCTCAAAAAGCTGTATATGAGTCAACCGGCCCTGCAATAGAAGGCATTGAACTTATTATAAATAACCCTGACAAAAAAACCGGGGAAGGGGAAATATGGGCAAAAGGACTAAATGTTATGAAGGGTTATTATAAAGAGCCTGAAATGACAAAAGAAGTCTTAACTCCCGACGGCTGGTTCAAAACCGGGGACCTTGGAACACTCGACAGTAACAATAACCTTTACATAAAAGGGAGATTAAAAAATATGATCGTTGGTGCCAGCGGAGAGAATATTTATCCTGAGGAGATTGAATCAATTATCAACAACTTCCGTTTTGTTGTGGAATCGCTTGTTGTCCAGCAAAAAGGAAAACTTGTTGCCCTGGTTCACATTAATATGGATGAGCTTGAAAAAAAATATCAAAGTATTAAACAAGATATGACAAGGCAGGTTGAAGATAAAGTTGATGAGGTTCTGAATGAATTACAGGAGTACGTGAACTCGCAGGTTAACAAATTCAGCCAGATTCAAAAAGTTGTACTTCATCCTGATCCTTTTCAGAAAACAGCGACACTGAAAATTAAGAGATTTCTGTACACATAGAATATTGCCTCACCCTATATCTCTCTCCTTCAGGAGAGGAACTAATATGTTGATCTTAAACACAATAAGCCCCTTCTCTTTCAGGAGAAGGGGGAATGGGGATGAGGTAATTTTTTAATATCTTTGTCGTTTAATTTTTAAAATTTAACTGATAGCTATATGAAAAGACTATTCTCTTTTACTATGATACTTTTTCTCTCTGCCTGTTTAATTATCAGCTGCAAAAAGAATAATGGAGAGCCTCCGGTTTTGCCTGCACAGGAATCTATGATAATTGATTTCAGCAATTTCGCAACGCAGAAAAAGTCCGCTGATCTGTTATCTGACCAGAAAGGCACTGAAAATAGCAACTGGGATTTTGCTGCAACAGTTGCAGGGGTGTGGAATTTGATCATTAATACCACCCTTGCTGTTCCTGTTACATCTTTTAAACTGGCGGTTGACCAGGATCCGGTATTTATATCTGAAAAAACATGGCAATGGAGCTATAATTTCAGTGTTGCTAGTGTTGATTACAAAGCAAGACTTACAGGGCAGATCAGAACCAGTGATGTTTTATGGAAAATGTATATAACCAAAGAAGGGACTGGCGGTTTTGCAGAGTTTGTCTGGTTTGAAGGAACATCCAAACCTGACGGGGCGGGCGGGCAATGGATACTCAATCAGAGTTCCCAATTTCCTGAAGCCTTGCTTCAGATTGACTGGACAAAAACAGGTACATCAATTAGCAGTATAAAATATACAATTGTGAAAAACCTTGACCCTCTTAAAACCAGTTATATTGAATACGGATTAACAACCAGCCCTATGAACGCCTATTATACCGTTCATTATTACAATAGCGTGACGTTTTCTGATGTAAATATAGAATGGAATACAGCTACACATAATGGCAGAGTTAAATGTTTAGATTACCTGGGAGACAATAAATGGTATTGCTGGAATGAACAGAAAATCAATATTACATGTCCTTAATAGTAAATTGATAATCATATAAATAAATCCCGGAATTACCGGGATTTATTTATATTCTGTTTCAACTCCTGCAACACTTTTTTAAACCCGGTATTTACCGGTATATTAAGGGGATCAATTTTTTTACTATTTTGCGCCCCTGAATTTTAACCAGACCAAAATGTCATTAGGAAAAAAGTCCGTTCTGTTAATACTGCTGATCCTGTTTGTTGACCAGGTTCTGAAAATCTGGGTCAAAACCCATATGGAAATCGGACAGGAAATACATCTGTTCGGTAATTGGGGAATTCTTCATTTCATAGAAAATTACGGAATGGCCTTCGGGATGGAGATGGGAGGAAAGGCTGGCAAGGTCATTTTAAGTATCTTCAGAATTATTGCAATTTTCGGTATCGGCTGGTTTCTTTCTTCCCTTATTAACAAAAAGGCAAGCTTAGGACTGATTCTTGCGGTCAGTGCCATTATGGCCGGAGCTATCGGTAACATCATCGACAGTGCATTTTATGGCATTATCTTCAGCGAAAGCTTTAATCAGCCCGCTGTGTTGTTTCCTCCTGAAGGTGGATATTCTTCTTTCCTGCATGGAAAAGTAGTTGATATGTTCTACTTCCCTTTAATAAACACACACTGGCCTGATTGGTCACCAATTAAGCCGGGGGAATCATTTGTGTTTTTCAGACCGGTTTTTAATATTGCCGATTCAGCAATAACCTGTGGGGTAATATCAATAATATTATTTCAGAAGAGAATGTTCAGGAATCTTTCCTGATCCCTTTAATGCTGAATAGAAGTCTGGTTCTATTGCTGACAACAGCTTCTGACACAGTCCAATACTGTTTTCAGGTTTTCGTGCTTCAGAAAGTACCAGGTATTCTTTCCTTCCCTTTTTGAAGCCAACACTCCCCTGTCCTTTAGAATTCCAAGATGATGCGATGCCGTTGATTGTTCTATTCCGAGCTGCTTATGAATTTCAGTAACCGTTCTTTTCCCCCCGTCTTCCAGACACCCGATAATTGATATACGAATCGGATGTGCTATTGCTTTCAGCATATTTGCCGCTCTTTCAAGACTTTCCGGATTAAGCTCTTTAAATTCCATTCTTTACACATTTCGTTAGGTAAATATATACAAATATGTTGATATGATGAATGTTGACCTTAATATGTAGGAAATCAACCAATAGTTTATCTCGAACTACTGATTTTACTATATTTGAACGAAATAAATTATTATGCCCGTTCTCTCTAGAATAAAAAGACCCGTTGAAAAGGAGATGGCTGAATTTGAAGCCTACTTCAGCAAAACTATGCGTAGTGAGATTCCTTTATTAAATATAATCCTTAACTATATTCTTCGTCGTAAGGGAAAACAGATGAGGCCTTTGCTGGTCTTTCTTACAGCGAGACTTAATGGAGTAATAGCAGAATCAACTTTTGTTGCTGCTACGTTTATTGAGCTTCTTCATACTGCATCTCTGGTTCATGATGATGTGGTTGACGATGCACATGAAAGACGCGGTGCTTTATCTATAAACGCCCTTTGGAATTCTAAAATTGCGGTCCTGGTCGGTGATTATATGCTGTCGAAAGGAATGCTGATAAGTGTTGAAAAGAATCGTTTCGACATGCTTGAAATTGTCTCGGAGGCAGTAAAATCAATGAGCGAAGGTGAGTTACTTCAATTACAAAAGGCCAGAAAACTTAATATCACGGAGGAAGATTATTTTAAGATCATAAGCCGCAAAACAGCGGCATTAGTTTCTGCATGCACGGCATGTGGAGCAAGATCTGTAACAGATGATCCTGAGACAATCCGGTTAATGAAAGACTTCGGAGAAAACATTGGTATTGCCTTCCAGATCAGAGATGATCTTCTTGATTATGAAGGAACCGGATTAACCGGAAAAACAGTCGGAAACGATATAAAAGAAAAAAAGATAACACTTCCTTTAATACATGCATTAGAGCAATCAGCAAATTCAAAAAAGAGACATATTCTCGGCATTGTAAAAAACTGGAAAAAAACAAAAACTGATATTAACGAAGTAATCAGCTTTGTTTCAGATAATGGAGGAATGGAATATGCCGGACTTAAAATGAATCAATATCGGGATAAGGCTCTTGCAATACTTGATTCTTACCCCGATTCCGATGTTAAAGACTCCCTTAAGGAGTTCGTTTATTATACGACATCACGGAAAAAATAGGCACTTCTTTGCGGTTCCGGAAAAGGGCTGGTTTATAATAATCTCATGCCGCTGCTTCCAGATTAATTTTGGCAACTTTTTCTATATCCCTGGTATAGTGCCTTGAACCCAGATAAAATAAAAGAGCACCTGCAAAAAGAACAAACGGAAGAAAAGCAAAAGCAGTTTTTATATTAGTAAGATCATAGATTCTTCCAACAACGACCGGAGCAATCGACGAACCTAGTAGGTTTTGAACAATTACAGCAACTGCATACGACATTGCACGGAGACCAGGATGGATAACATCCTGTGTAACAGAAGCTGCTCCTGAAATAAACGACATAATCAATACTCCCATAATAAGCAGAAGAATAAATTGAATTGTCCCTTTGAATAAATAGAGTGCAGCAAATAGAAAAACAGATGTAAGCAGTGTTGAAATAGTGGGAAACAGTAATCTCGCCCGGGGTTGTGTTTTTCTCCACCTGTCAGTCAGAAAACCACCTAACGGAGCACCCACTATTGCAAGTATCATTACAGCGCTGGCAAGAGTACCTGCTTTATCCTGTGCCAAACCGCGTTCGATTTGAAAATATGTTGATAACCAGGTTATAAGAGATGTTGTAACAAAAACAACAGTTGCCATTCCAAAATAGGTGAAAATCAATGATGGCTTCGTAATGAACTCCTGGAAAATATCTTTTGCTTTCATTTTCACTTTATTGTTCATTTTGTCGACAAAGGAAAGATCAACTGTTTTATAATCTTTAACAAAAAGAAACAAAATTGCCACAATCAGCCCCGGAAATGCAACAATTCCAAATGCATGTTTCCATCCAAGTTTAAGAGCTATTATACCTCCCAACAGAACCCCAATGGCGGTACCCAGGGGTATTGAAGCATTCCAGAGACCCATCATTTTCGATCTTTTTTCCAGAGGATACAAACCCGCGATCAGTGCACTACCTCCGGGAGCATAGCCGGCTTCACCAACACCAATCAGAAGGCGAGCCATAAATAACTGAGCAAAGTTTCCTGTAAGAGCACATAATGCGGTTGCCATACTCCACAAAATAGCCATAATACCTATTGTTTTGCTTCTGCTCCATCGGTCAATCAGGATCGAAACCGGAAAAGTCAGAAGAACGATGGCCCAATAAACCGCTGAAACAAGTAACCCGCTCTGCATATGAGATATACCCCAGTCTTTTTCAATTGAGGTAAACATAGATGTAATAATCATTCTGTCGATATAATCAAACATATACAACAGGAACAGTAACATAAAAACATAATTAGAGTAACCTTTTGAAAACAGGTACCCGCTGCGGTCCTCCGGTTTTTTCATTATGATCTGTTATTGATTAAACCCCAAGACCAAGTAAATAAAAATAAATGTCAGTTGGGTTTTTTATTGTATTTTTAAGTCTTTATACTTACTGAACAAGAAGTTTTAAAAAATTCTTTGGCCGTTTTCCAAAATAGTTCAGGTTTTATTTTCAAATTTGTTTTTTTTAATTCTCAATGACAGAAACTAATCATCAATACAGTCTTGAATTTGTTGTACGGGATTACGAATGCGATCTTCAGGGCGTAGTAAATAATGCTAATTATCAACACTATCTTGAACATGCAAGACATGAGTTTCTGATTTCAAAAGGAGTTAGTTTCGTTCGGCTTCACGAGGAGGGTATTGATCTTATTGTTACTAAAGTCGAAATTGATTATAAATATCCCCTTAAAAGCCGGGATAAATTTATTGTCAGACTGAATATTCAAAGAGAAGGAAATGCGAGGCTGGTTTTCAATCAGGATATCTACAGGATACCTGATGAAAAGCATGTTGTCCATGCAAAAATAACCGGCGTGGCAACAAAGAAAGGCCGACCCGTACCTCCCGGAAAACTTGTTGAACAGTTAGGATTGGAATAAGGAAATTGATAAATATTGTATAATTTTAAACATATGGGAAAAAATAAAATGACCCGAAGGCAATTCGTCACTACAACTTTATCGGCAGGTGTAGGAACTGTTTTGCTTGGGAAAGCTGCATTTGGTTTTTCGGGCAATTTATCAGGTGTGACTACTGATCCTTTTCAGATTGTCAGACTTGGTAAGTCGGGAATAAAATCAACCCTTCTCGGAATAGGAACCGGCTTCAATGGAGGAAACCGTTCCTCAAATATCACGAGGGCTGGTGTTGCCGAATCGCTTATTCGTCAGGCATATGAAAAAGGAATTCGCTTTTTTGATTGCGCTGATAGCTATGGAACTCATCCTTTTACTGCTGCTGCCCTTAAAGGTATTCCACGGGAATCCTATACTCTTAGTTCCAAAATCTGGGTCAGCCAGGGAGGAATCCCGGAACCCGATCGACCCGATGCTGATGTAGTTGTTGAGCGATTCCGCAAAGAACTTAACACCGACTATCTTGATATGATACAGATTCATTGCATGACTGATCCCCAATGGACCGACAAGCAGAAAAAGCAGATGGACATCCTTGAAAACCTGAAGGCTAAAAAGATAATCCGTGCTCATGGTGTTTCTGTTCACTCTCTTGAAGCCATGGAGGTATGTGTTGAAAGCCATTGGGTTGACGTTGTTCATGTTCGTGTTAATCCTTTTGGAGAAGCAATGGACAAAAGGGACCCCGCACTGGTGATTCCTGTAATTGAAAAACTCCATAAGGCAGGCAAAGGCGTAATTGGCATGAAACTTATAGGCAACGGTAAATTCAGAAATGACTCCGATAAAATAGATGAATCACTGAAATATGTTCTCGGACTGGGAACCGTCGACATGATTATCGTAGGGTTTGAATTACCCGAACAGATCGACAACTATATCGGAAGGGTTAAAAATGCCCTTAAGTCAAAGCAATAGTGTTATTTTATTAACAGATTGATTTACAAATAATAACTTATGAACTTCAATAAATTTTTTATTGCATTACCTGTAATTTGCTTAGGTTTTGCCTTTATTCAAAAAGAGCCTGAAATAAAGATAATACAACCCGGTGCGAAACTTGAAAAACTGGCTGACGGATTCTTGTTTACCGAAGGTCCTTCTACTGACGCAAAAGGGAATGTCTATTTCACCGATCAGCCCAACAACAGGATAATGATCTGGAGTGTTAACGGAGAGCTCTCCACCTTTATGCAGCCATGTGGCCGTTCAAATGGTCTCTCTTTTGACAAAGAGGGATATCTGTGGGCCTGTGCCGATGAAAAAAATGAGCTCTGGCGAATTGCTCCCGATAAAAATGTGAGTGTTGTACCATCAAAATACCAAGATAAGCTTCTTAATGGCCCAAACGACCTTTGGATAACCCCTAACAATGGTGTTTATTTCACTGATCCCTTTTATAAACGGGAGTGGTGGAGCCACACAACTAAGCCACAAGAGATTCAGGCTGTATATTATCTGAGTCCCGATAATAAAACAATTACACGGGTAGCTGATGATCTTGTTCAACCAAATGGCATTGTGGGAACCCCTGATGGAAAAACTCTTTTTGTTGCTGATATCGGAGGAAAAAAGACCTGGTCGTATACAATTAACAAGGATGGTAGCCTGAGCAATAAAACTCTCTTCTGTGAAATGGGTTCCGATGGAATGACGATAGATGTTAAAGGTAATATTTACCTTACCGGCAAAGGGGTAACTATCTTTGACAAGAATGGTAAACAAATCGGAAATATTGTAGTTCCTGAGAGCTGGACAGCTAATGTCTGTTTTGGTGATCCTGATATGAAGAGTCTCTTTATCACGGCCAGTAAAGGGCTTTACCGGATAAGAATGAAGGTAAAAGGAACAAGGGGATAAATGGCTATGGAAGGAACCCGCAGAGCTGATGTTAGGCCAGGTATAGCAGTTATGGTAGAATTAGCTGAAGATAAACGCACAGGCCGTCTTACCGGAGGAAGAGTAAAAGAAGTGCTGACTTCCTCTCCAAATCATCCCCATGGAATTAAGGTTATGCTTGAAAATGGTCTGGTTGGAAGAATAAAGCAGATAATCTGATCCTTCTTATTTTATAATCAATCAAAAATTTATATAAATTTGAACTATGTGAAAACAATGCTGTTTTCACATAGTTTTTATTAAGTGTAATACTAATCCAAAGAAGATGAAATACGAGGATTTTTTTGTCACTTCCCTCGGAAAGGGAGGAGTGGTATCACCTCTTAAACACACTAAAAGGGCAGATAGCCCGGTCTATAAATTTGTCGATGACAGCGAAAGGATTCTTTATGATGCCTCCCTCGAAAATTTCAACAAATGCAGAGAAACCGGGGAAATACCCGTCTCTTTTGAAAAAGCCGGCCCGCGGGAAAATATCTTTTTTGAACCGGCAAAAACGAAAGTTGGAATTGTGACATGTGGAGGATTATGCCCCGGAGTAAATAATGTTATCCGTAGCCTCGTTAATGAGCTATATTACCGGTACGGGATCAGCCGGGTACTAGGTATAAAATACGGATATGAAGGATTAATTCCGAAGTATAACCATCCTGTTGTTGAGCTCACGGCGCCAATGGTCAGCTATATTCACCTTACAGGCGGAACATTCCTGGGAACTTCGCGGGGCAACCAGGATGTTGAAAAAATGGTTGATACCCTTGAGATTATGAACATCAATGTGCTTTTTTGTATAGGTGGTGACGGAACCCTGCGCGGAGCACATGATATCTATAAAGAAATTGAAAAACGGAAATTGAAGATTTGCGTTGCAGGTATTCCGAAAACAATTGATAATGATATTGACCTGATTCAAAAATCTTTTGGGTTTGAAACAGCTTTTTCTATTGCCAACGACATAATCAGAAATGCACATAATGAGGCTTCCGGCGCTTTTAACGGGATAGCCCTGGTCAAGCTGATGGGACGTGATTCCGGATTTATCGCGGCAAGCGCTGCTTTGTCGATTCAGGAAGTTAATTTTGTTCTGATTCCTGAAATAACATTTGATCTTTATGGACAACGTGGATTTCTCCGGGTTCTGAAAAAGCGGCTTGAAGAGAGACAACATGCTGTAATTGTTGTAGCTGAAGGAGCCGGTCAGGAGTTTTTCAAAACAGCAGATAGCGATAAAGACGCTTCAGGTAATATAAAACACAAAGACATTGGCATTTACCTTAAAGATAAAATCTCGGAAGAATTTAAAAAGAAAGGCTTTCCCCACTCAATAAAGTATATTGACCCCAGTTATATAATAAGAAGTGCCCCGGCTAATGCAAACGACAGCAAATTCTGCAACCTTCTTGCCCAGAATGCTGTTCATGCCGCCCTGTCAGGGAAAACTGATTTTGTTGTCGGATTCTGGAATAATCAGTTCACCCTGATGCCAATTCCTGTGGTGGTTGCAAAGCGCAAAAAAATTGATGTTGAAGGCGAATTATGGTGGAATATCCTTGAGGCAACAGGCCAACCAATAAGCATGAAGAACCCCTGATATGATAAAGAATATTGTTTTTGACCTGGGAAATGTACTGATTAGTTTCAGGCCTTCAGAATTTTTTGATAAGAAAAACTATCCTGAAAACATCAAAACCACAATTCTCTCTGACATTTTCGGCAGTAAAGAATGGGCCATGATGGATAACGGGGAGATCAATACAACTGAAGCAATAGAGGCCATTGCATTAAAATCATCGCTTAAAAGGGAAGAAATAGCCCATATTTTCAATTTACGAACCGAACTGATGTTCCCCCTTGACCCGAACGTCAAACTTCTTCCAGAATTAAAAAAACGCGGATTCAGGCTATATTTTCTTTCTAACTTCCCGATGGATATTTTTGAAGAAGTAAAAACAGGATATTATTTTTTCAAATATTTTGATGGAGGAATAATTTCCTCTGAAGCAAAATTTTCAAAACCCGATAGCCGGATTTATGAAATTCTCCTGAAAAAATATTCCCTTATTCCTGAGGAGTGTCTCTATATTGATGATCTTGAAATAAATGTTAAGGCAGCAGAAGCTGCCGGAATGAAGGGCCTTGTTACTTTTGGTTCACTGGAGGTTTCCAAAGACTTAGAAAAAGCCTTAATTCTTTCTTCCGGATAATATTTAATTTGTACCGTCTTGCACTCTGTAAATGTGACAACTTTAGTATGGGAAAACGGATATTTATACTTTTGTTACTGTCGCTGAGTGTTTTCACTTCTCATTCTCAGACTCTTACACAGACATTAAAAGGAACTGTAACCGATAATGAAACCGGGATGCCTCTTGTCGGGGCAAATATACTTGAACTAAACTCCTTGCCACCAAACGGGGCAGTTACAGATGCCGGAGGAAAATTCAGGCTTACTACATTAATTGGAAGAATAACAATTAGAATCACCTACCTTGGATATGAAGATCTTATTATCCGGGATATTTTAGTAGCTTCAGGGAAAGAGGTTGATCTACCTGTTGCGCTTCAGGAAAAAGTTATACAAACGGCAGAAGTTGTTGTCCATTCAGATAAAACCGGCAGGAAAAGCATCAACCAGATGGCCACAATCAGCACCAATACCATCAGAACAGACGATGCTCTGCGCTATGCCGGAGGTTTTTACGATCCCTCACGCATTGTTAATGCTTTTGCAGGAGTAGTAACTTCCAACAGCGACCAAAGCAATGATATAGTAATTCGTGGCAATTCTTCACGTGGTCTTCTCTGGCGGCTTGAAGGAATAGAAATTCCTAACCCTAACCATTTCAGCGACGGACAAGGAGGCAGTGGTGGCGCATTTTCTGCAATAACATCTAACGTGATCGCAAATTTTGACTTTTTTACAGGAGCATTCCCTGCTGAATTCGGAAATGCATTTTCGGGTGTTATGGATCTGAATCTCAGGAAAGGAAATTTCAATAAGCATGAATATGCCTTTCAAACCGGGATGATCGGTGCAGAGATCTCAATGGAAGGTCCCTTTTCCGGAAAAGCAAATGCTTCATATCTGATAAATGCCAGATATACAAACTTTAAATTTTTAAACGATCTGAAAATAATAGATCTGGGAGAAACCAATTATGCCCCCCGAACAAAAGACCTTGCTTTTAACATAAATCTTCCTCTAAAAAAAGCGGGGAATATTAACCTTTTTGGAATTTTCGGATCGAGTGAACTGGGGAAAATTGCTTTCCATGATATCACTAAATGGACTTCTCTTTCAGATCAGTGGGAAGAGATGGAAAAACAAAGCTCCGGAAGTATTGGATTAAAATACATTTACGTAGTGCCTGATTCAAAAACATATATTAAAACAGTACTTGCATATACTACATTTTCAAATTCTTATAGTGAAGGTTATATAGATTCGGCATATGTCCGGTCCAACAGTTATTATTGCAGTTATAATTATCCATCTTTCCGGTCTTCAATGCTGGTTAATCATAAATTCAATTCAAGAAATACAATCCGGGGAGGGCTTAATTTTAATTATCTGTCCGGGGTCATGTCGAATTTCCAGAAAAATTCGTCCGGTGTTTTCGATACACTTGTTAGTCCCTCTGCTAAAGGAAGTTTGTTTCAGGGCTATGCCCAGTGGAAGTTCCGGCCAACTTCCGATTTGGAAATTAATACAGGAATCCATCTTCTTGAGTCCACATTAAACCGACAATTTAGTATTGAGCCGCGTTTCGGACTAAAGTGGCAGGTAACTCCCGGAAATGCATTTATTGCAGGATTTGGGTTACACTCCAGAACCGAATCCCTCGCTGTCTATAATGCACTTGTTAAAAACACTGATGGGGTGCGTTCCACCCTTAACAGCGAAATGGAGCTTTCCAAAGCATTACACTGGGTGGCAGGGATAGACCTGTCCCTGACAAATGACATCCGGTTTCGTCTTGAAGGTTACATCCAATATTTGTACAATATTCCTATAGTAAATAATATGACTAGTCAGTATTCAACAATTAACAGTGCTGAACGGCTACCGGATGCTGTTCTTGAAAATGCCGGAACGGGGATGAACAATGGTGTTGAAATGACAATCGAAAAAGCGTTTACCAGAAATTATTACTTCCTTGTAACGGGTTCTTTGTTTGACTCATGGTATAAAGCCGGAGACCAGCGCCAATACAATACTTATTATAACACCAGATATGTTTCTAACATCCTGATCGGAAAGGACTTCTATGTTGGTAAAAATAAAAGGAATAGTATCGGAATAAACGCAAAGTATGTTTTAAGGGGCGGCTATCGTTATACTCCTGTTGACGAGAAAAGATCGTTAACGGCAAAACGTATTATATACAAAATTTCGGCGACTTATGAAGCCCAGCTGCCGGATTTTATGAGACTTGATGCCGGAATTAATTTCAGAAGAAATCAATCCCGTTATTCCTGGATCGTAATGCTTGACATGCAAAATGTCACTAACCGCAAAAATATTTTCAAAAGAAGATTTAGTTTTGAAAACGGGCATATCGTTTCAAATGATGTTTTAAGTCTGGGGATCATACCGGTTTTTAATTTCAGGGTGGAGTTTTAGTAAAACACAAGGGGGTGATCTTTTTTCCTCATTCCTGCTTTGAAAATTCCCCACCTTTTGGCCACGACATCCAAAATATCCAATTCTCAATGACTTAACAGATCAGATAATGATACTTATATATCACAATATTAGCCTTTTAACGGTCAATTAATAATTTATGTTCCACGTGGAAACCAGCGCTAATTTTTGAAATATCCTGATAAAATAACGGTTTTTGACAAGCCAACAACATTTTCGAGCTCTTCAGGGGAAGCATTTCTGATTTTATCAACCGACCCAAAATGTTTAAGTAAAATCTCTTTTGTCCTTGGTCCTATTCCTTTTATCTGATCAAGATCTGACTCTATCATTTCGGAAGAGCGCTTGTCACGATGAAAATTTATTCCGAAGCGATGGGCTTCATTTCTTAGCTGCTGAATTATTTTCAGGCTTATCGAGTTTTTATCGAGATATATCGGCACACTATCGCCGGGGAAAAATATCTCCTCAAGTTTTTTTGCAATTCCAATCACTGTAATCTTTTCTCTTAAACCAAGTTTGTCAATACTTTTCATTGCTGAAGAGAGCTGCCCCTTCCCTCCGTCTATGATAACAAGTTGTGGCAGATTATTTTCTTCATCGATCATTCTCTTGTACCGTCTGAATATTATTTCTTCCATTGAAGAGAAGTCGTCAGACCCTGTTACTGTTTTTATATTAAAATGACGGTATTCTTTTTTACTTGGTCTGGCGTTACGGAAGACAACACAAGCCGCAACCGGATTGGTTCCCATAATATTTGAATTATCGAAACATTCTATATGAACCGGCATATCGGGCATATGAAGATCGTTTTTCAGTTTTTCAAGATTTTTTCCCGTGCGAACCTGTGGTGAATGCTCCAACCGCTTTTTTTTCTGTTCCAGTTTATAGTAAATAGCATTCCGTTCGGCGAGCTCAAGAAGTTTATGTTTTTCCCCGGTCCGAGGAACTATATATTTTACTTTATCTATCAGTATATCAGGCTTGAACGGCACTATAATTTCAGGAGAATCGCTTGATAGTCTTTGCCTTATTTCCGTTATGGCAAAAGCAATAATTGATTCTTTTTCTTCATCAATCCTGATTTTAAGTTCGACCGTAAGAGCCTGTACTACTGCTCCTTGAACTACCTTTAAAAAGTTAACATAAGCATTATCAGACTCCTGCGTAAGGGCAAAAACATCAACATTTTTTATGGTATTGCTTACTACTGTAGAGCGACTTCTGAACCGGGAAAGAATCTCTATCTTTTCTTTTATTATCTGGGCATCCTCAAAGTGAAGTTCTTGTGAATAATTTATCATTAGCTTTTTCAGGTGGTCAATAACTGTTGAAATGTTTCCCTTAAGAATATCTTTTATCTGCTGTATGTTCTCACTGTAATCCTTTTCTGATTGGATCCCTATGCAAGGTGCTTTGCAGTTACCAATATGATATTCGAGACAAACTTTGAATTTGCCTGCTGAAATATTTGATTCTGTAAGACTATGCGAGCATGTCCGTAACTTGTATAACTGCCTTATAAGACCAATCAATGTTTTAACCATTAAACCGGAAGTATAAGGACCAAAATACAGAGATCCGTCTTTAATAGTGTTTCTGGTACTGAAAACTCTTGGAAAAGGCTCATTTTTTATACAGATCCAGGGATATGTTTTATCATCTTTTAAAAGTATATTATACCTGGGCTGGTGCTTTTTAATGATGTTATTCTCAAGTAACAATGCATCTGATTCGTTATCAACTACAATGTGCCGGATATCATAAGTTTTTTTCAGAAGAACAACAGTTTTCCCGGACTGGTTTTTTGAGAAGTATGATGTTACCCGTTTCTTTAGGTTTTTAGCCTTCCCGACGTATAGTATTGTGTCTGCAGAATCAATAAACTGATAAACACCGGGTTTCTCAGGAAGCAACGAAAGAATTGACTTAAATTTTGGTTCGGTTACCATCAGAGCTGCAGGGTTTGGAGTTTATTCCACAAACAATGGAACCAGGTTAAATTTATTAACATCAAATAATCCACGATCACCTATTTTCAGGTCGGGGATCACTAGTAATGCCATAAAAGAGAGTGTCATGAAAGGTGCTGCCATTGTGCATCCCAGAGATTTTACCAATTCATTTAGTTTCTTGTAATCGTGTGCTACATCCCCGCAGGAACGAGTTGTCATTATCCCGCCTATATTGAGCTTAAGTGATGCTATCTTTCTTCCTGAAGAGATTGCAAGTCCTCCTTTCTGCCTGATAATTTCGTTGATAGATCTTGTGATATCCTTATCGTTTGTTCCCACAGATATAATATTATGACTGTCGTGTGCTACGGAGCTTGCAATGGCTCCTTTCTTTAATCCGAAGCCTTTTATAAAACCGGTTACAGGAGGAGAATCATTATATCTGCCTTTAACTACGATTTTTAAAATATCCTTATCTGTATCAGATTCCACCCAGTTCTTTGTGCCCGATGTCATAATTATCTCCTTTGTTAGGAGCTCACCTTCAAACGCTTCGATGATTCTTATTTTACCTTGTTGGTTATATACTCTGATACTAGCTTCGTCAATAGGAAGGCATCTGAAATTATTAACAGTTTCTGCAGGGGTATATCTGAACAGAACATTCCCATTACCAAAAACCTTTTTGCCTTCAATCCATGTTTCAAGAACATTCATGCTTCTAAGATTATCCACCAGTATAAAATCAGCACTTTGACCCTGCTGAAGCAGACCCGCCTCCAACTTGTAATGATTAACCGGATTAATTGTGGCGCTGCGAATAACATCAAAGGCATCAAATCCTTCTATAATCAGTTGTGCAATGATTTTATTAATATGTCGTGCCTGCAACATTTCCGGATGAAGATCATCGCTGCACAGCATTACCATTTCCGGATTTGTGTTAAATAATTCCTTCAAAGAGTTAAGATTCCGGGCAGCACTGCCCTCTCTTATAAGTATTTTCATTCCCAAAGATATTTTCTCCTTAGCCTCTTCAAGGGTACTGCACTCATGATCTGTTGATATTCCTGCAGCAATATATTTCCTTAGCATTTCACCAGATAAACCGGGAGCATGACCATCAACAGGTTTTCCAAGCTTTCGTGCAATATCCACCTTGCGAAGAACCTCTTTATCATCAGAAATTACACCAGGAAAATCCATCATTTCTGCCAGATATTTAATTTCCGGAAGTTTCAGAAGACTTTCAATTTCAACACTGCCCAATTTTGCTCCGCTAGTCTCGAAGATTGTTGCTGGTACGCAAGATGGTGCACCGAACCAAAATTTCATAGGAACTTTTCGCCCATCATTTATCATAAACCTAACGCCCTTTTCTCCCAGAACATTTGCTATTTCATGTGGATCAGAAACAACTCCTGTTGTACCATGTCTTACTGCTGCCATTGCAAATGCTCCAGGAGTAACCATGGAACTTTCAACATGAATATGAGCATCAATCAAGCCTGGTAAAATATAAATATCCGGCACTTTTATTGTCTTTTCTATCTTATCAATCTTCCCATTCAGAACGCTGATAATTGCAGGATAGATATCCCTTTTATGAATATCGACCAAGTGCCCACAGACTTTCATAAATAATAATTTTTGTTTTTAGACAAATTGTTCCACGTGGAACAATTTATCTACCCAGGTACATTAATAAAATATTCACATCAGAAGGAGACACTCCGCTAATTCTTCCTGCCTGTCCAATATTGGTGGGCTTTATTCTGTTTAGTTTTTGCCTGCCTTCCGTTGAAATAGACACTAATTCATTATAATCAATATCCTCAGGTATCTTTAAACTCTCAAGTCTTTTTATTTTATCCGCTACAATTTTTTCTCTTTGAATATATCCCTCATATTTAATCTTGATTTCTGCCGATTCAGCGATTTCTTTAAATCGTGTTGACTTAACTGCATTAAGTTCAGTGCCCCCTTTTATGAGTTTAAGAAGAGAACCAATTTCCACCTGAGGACGTGATGCGATTGTTATTGCTTTAACTTTTTGTGAAATTATATTGGTATCAACCTTTTCAAGAAACATGTTAACATCGTCCGGTCCAACACTCGTCTCTGTAAGAAACTCAATAATCTCTTTAATCAATAATTCCTTATCATCCAGTCGTTGAACTCTTCCTATGTCTGCTGTTCCTAATTCGTACGCCTTTCTTGTAAGCCTTTCATCGGCATTATCCTGCCTTAAAAGTATTCTGTACTCAGCTCTCGATGTAAACATTCTGTATGGCTCATCCACTCCTTTTATTACCAAATCATCAATAAGTACTCCTATATAGGATTCCTCTCTCCCAAGAATAAACGAATCTATATTTCTAATCTTTAATACTGAGTTAATTCCAGCCATCAGACCTTGTGCCGCGGCCTCCTCATAACCAGTTGTTCCATTAATTTGTCCGGCGAAATAAAGATTACTTATTTTCTTTGTCTCAAGTGTATGTTTCAACTGTGTCGGCTGAAAAAAATCATACTCAATAGCATAACCAGGTCTGAAAATATCTACTTTTCCCAATCCTGGCACTTTTCTCAATGCCTTTAACTGTACCTCTAGCGGTAGACTACTTGAAAACCCATTTATATAATATTCAACCGTGTCCAATCCTTCTGGTTCAATAAATAACTGATGTGCATTTCTATGTTTAAAGGTGATTATCTTATCCTCAATACTTGGGCAGTATCTGGGACCTTTTCCCTTAATCCGGCCGGTGAAAAGAGGACTAAATTCTAAACCTTTTCTTAACTCCTCATGAACCTCTTCATTTGTGTGAGTTATATAACAACTTTTCTGCTCCATGATTTTCGCTTCCTCATCGAGATAAGAAAATTTTCGTCCTTCCTCATCTCCTTTTTGTTCGATCATGGCAGAAAAATCAATTGATCTTCCATCTATTCTTGCGCTTGTGCCGGTTTTCATCCTTTCGACTAAAAATCCAATTTGTTCTAATTGTTCGCTTAAACCTGTTGATGCCTGATCACCGGATCTGCCACCTGATATTCTTTTAAACCCTACATGCATTAAGCCATTTAAAAAAGTACCATTTGTCAGAATAACTGCTTTGGCATTAAACCTGGTCCCAAATGCTGTTTCCACACCAACAACCTTATCCTCTTCCAATAATAATGACTGTGCCT
Organism: Bacteroidia bacterium; assembly: GCA_026391475.1. Lineage (GTDB taxonomy): Bacteria > Bacteroidota > Bacteroidia > Bacteroidales > VadinHA17 > LD21. The sequence goes on from JAPLED010000123.1 coordinate 29,538, forward strand.
GTTCCTGCCAGATACGAAGATTATCTGTTTGTTCGAGTACCTTTCTCCATTCAATTGTAAATCTTTGTCTGTCGCATTGTGCTCTGGGGCTCCACATAGCCGGACCCTTTGACCTGTTAAGCATTCTGAACTGGATCATGCTTCTGTCAGTAATAATTCCGCTCATCCCTCCCAGCGCATCAATCTCCCTGACAATTTGTCCTTTAGCTATTCCTCCCATTGCCGGATTGCACGACATTTGAGCAAGTTTAGTCATATCCATTGTTATAAGCAGGGTGTTTGCTCCCATCAGAGCCGCCACATGAGCTGCTTCACAACCTGCATGACCTCCACCTACAACAATTATATCGTAACTAAAATCCATTTATTCAACTTTCAATTATTTTCAACCATATATCCTCCATTCCCCTTATCTCTGCTCTTTGCTTTTCAGTTTTATCATCATATCCCGATAAATGCAAAACCCCATGTATCATAACTCTTAAAAGCTCAATTTTTAAACTAGTTTTATAGTTGATTGCGTTTTTCCCAACAGTTTCTATGCTAATATAAATTTCACCATTTATGATATCTCCAATACAATAATCAAAAGTAATAACATCAGTATTGTAATCATGTTCAAGAAACTGAACATTGATTTTCCTTAAAGTTTCATCCTTGGTAATGATAAAATTAAGATCTCCGGGGGTTTTTCTCTCTTTCTCGATGATCTTTTCAATGATTTTCTCGGCTTTTCTCCATCCCTTAAGCCTGAAGCTGGTATCATCATAAAATATCCTAATGCTCAAGATATGATGTTTTTGAAAATCATAGTTACACAATTTCCCTTTTTACTAAAAATAATCTTGTCAGCCAGACGTGACATAAGAAAAACGCCTCTCCCGCTCAATGTTTCTACGTTTTTAGGAGTTGTAGGATCCGGAACTTCGTCAGGACTGAATCCCGTACCTTCGTCTGTAACTTTTATTTTAAGCGCATTACTTTTAAAGCCTATTGTTATATAGACAAACTTTTCAGGATCTGAATTATTGCCATGTAATATTGCATTGTTAACTGCTTCAAGAATAGAAACTAAAATCTTTCCATAATTATCCTGTTTGATTCCAATTTCGTTTATAACTTCATCTATTGCATTTTCGACAATGCACAGATTGCTTTGCCTGGATTCTATTTTTATTATTTTATTCATGTGCATTTAAATGCAACCCTTTATACTGAAATAGGCAGTATTTGTTACATAATTCATTCTAATTTTTTGAAATCCATGATTCCGGATCCAAATATTCTGTCGTAAATATCATAAATTTCAGAGTTGAATTATAACTATCCCCCGGATCAGAATATACATCTCCAATGTCTTGTTTTGTGGTAAGTTTATCTCCTTGCTTAACTTTTACATTTACAATATTTGCATAAACTGACAGATATTTCCCATGTCTTATTATAACGGTTATATTTGCTCCTGAAATAGGGAACACCTTAACTACTTCTCCCTGAAAAACACTTCTTGCAGTCATCTTACCGGAGCTTGTAATTTCAATTCCAATATTATTTTCTGTTACATTCTTTAGAACCGGATGTTTCTGAACTCCAAAATGACTTGTTATTATTCCTTTTTCGACCGGCCATGGTAATCTACCCTTGTTTTCAGCAAAATTTTCACCTATTAACGTTTGCTCCGGAGTACTATCTGATCTTACTACCTTTTTTCTTTCATCTTCAAGAATTCTGGCAATTTCATTTTCAATTCTTTTTGCAATTCTCTTTTTTTCCTCCAAATCCTTTTTTAATTGTTTTTCTTTATTGCTTAGAGATTTAACTATTTGCTTCTTTCTTTCCTGTTCACTTTGTAGCAGGCTTTTCTGTTGTTCCTCCCTCGACTTTAAATCAGAAATTCTGTATAGATCATTCTGAAGTTTTTCTTTTGAAGTTTCTATCTGCTCTTTTAACTCTAAAATAATTTCTGATTCTCTTCTTCTGAACTTTGTAATTTGTTGCAAATATTTCAGACGTTTGTAACCCTGGTTAAAATCTTTTGCAGATAAAATATATACAAGTTCAGGGTTTCCTTTTTGGTATCTATAAGAATTAATGACAGCCTTTGCATAATCGTTCTTTAATTCTACCATATCTTTTCCCATTATTTCAATTGCAAGAGCATTGAGTTCAATCCGTTCTGATAATAATGAGATTTCCTTGTCCATTACACGGATCACTGATTCCCGCAGATCAAGTTTTTTGCCGATTATTTTTATAGCGCTCATGCTTTCTGTCTTTTCCTTTGCTGTTGTTTTCAGCAGGTTATCGACATAAGCTATTTCGTCGAGAGTTTTCTTCCTTTGCTCCTCCAGTTCTGCCTTCGTTTGTCCTTTCAGACAAGTATAAAAACCGAAAAACATTATTGTTAACAGCACTAAACACTTCATAAAAGCCGTATTAATTCATATCCTTTTCCCGGGACAAATTCAATTTTTCCACTCCATTGAGACTCTATTTTTTTAATTTTAATGTCCACTGTTGTTTCTCTTTGAAAATCCTTTATTTCAATTTTCCCCGGAGATAGAACATTTCCATTTTTAAAAAAATCGCTATATTGAATTTCAATTCCTTCTTCATTCGAATTATTCTCAGGAATAGCTAAAATGATTTTCCCTTTTTTGCAATCAATAACATACTTTATCTTTATTCCGTCTGTTGTACCGATAATATCCAATTTACCATCTGAACATATTGCCTTATTATCAGATAAATTATCTGTAATATAATCTCCAAATATTATCGGCAATACAGAAGTTGTTATACCATACTTGCTTTTTAAATACTGAGTTGAACCATAATATTGTTTCCTGTTAATCCTATCATTAATAAGAATTGTATCATCAGATATAAAAATTCTTGCAGCTTCAATTCCTGTTCTGCTTTTAATGCTTATAAGGTATTTGTCAGGACTTTCAAACTTTATGCTTCCAAGTAATTTTTCTGCACCTTTCTGACTTGAAATTAAAAATTCAGCTTTTTGAATGAAAAAGCTGTTCGATGTAATATTCTGTTTTTTAATGCTTTCAAACAATTTTTCAGATACTATTGCGTCTGACAATCCATAATTCCTGTTTCTTCCATTCCTAATTACAGAACATCCCGTACTTAAAATCAACAGAAATAATATGAAATTTATCTTCCGCAATTCTCAATCTCTTTAATCAAATTGGTTTTTGTGCTATCTATTTTTATCGCAATACTCCAGTTCTCGATTGCCTTAATGCATTTTTTTTGCTTTTTAAGAATAAAACCATAGTGTTCATACCATTCAGCATCAGGTTTTTCACCACTATTAATAATAGCCTCCATTATCTTACCGGCCTCATTCAGTTTCCCTCTTTTATACAGGACCCAGGCGTAAGTATCAAGGTATGTCGTATTTCCTTTTTCCTTATCTATAACCTTCTTTGCCATCTCTTCAGCCTCTTTAAGCTTCATGTTTTGCTCGGCAAGGTAGTATGCATAATTATTAATGATAGTCATGTCATCCTTATTGGACTTTATTGCATTCTCAAATATTTCAAACGCTTTTGTATAATCTTTCATCCTGTAATAAACATCTGCTCTCATCGTAAGGACCTGTATTATACTGTCTTTATTATCTCCGGCCAGTATTTCAGCTTTTCTTAATTCCTCCAATGCAATCGAATATTTACCATTTTCAAGTGCTCCGTTTGCATATAATACTTTTGCAAGAAATGATATATTAAAACGTGTAGCACATTCTTCTCCCTTAATCATTAATTTGTTATAATCTCCCAGCTGAAGATATACTAAGAGTAGTTTCTCCCAGGCAAAATAATTCTCAGGTTTCATTTTAATAATCTCTTCCAAACGCAAAGAAGCTTCAATTAATTTTGACTGTTTGATCATTAGTTCTGGCCGAATAAGAGGGATGATATCATCTTCTTTGTAATTTGCTTCCAGAACCATAATACTAATTATCAATTCATCTCCTTTATCCTTAATTATTTCAGGCAGTTCAATTAACCGCGCCAATAATGAAATCTTATCATCGCGTGTAACCTTGTTGTTAAGAATAACTGTATTTAACAGTAAAAATAATTCATCATACCTCTTTTCCGTAATCAGAAAATCACAAAGAGAAAGCTGTGTTTGGGGATTGCCGGGGTTTCTTTCCATAAGTTGATCATAAACCTCCAGCGCTTTTTCATTTTGCCCATTACCTCTGTAAATTTCTGCAAGAAGTCCGCTGTAAAGTAGTTCATCAGGGTATTCCTTGAGCAACAATTGAGCTTTAACAAGTGCTTCATCATATTTTTTTGCGGACATCAGACTTTTAATCGCAGATAGCGTAGAGCTTTCATTTATTCCATATTTCTTATCAAAAGATTCAAATATTATCTCTGCCTTTTCAAAATTATTGTTTTCAGAGTAAAGGTTTCCCAATGTTAATTGAAGATTCTCTTTATCAGGGTTATACTTTATTGCTTTTTCATAGTAAATTATCGCACTATCCAAATTTCTTTCCTTATAATATATTCCGGCAAGCATCATCATATACCAAATGTTTTCCTGATCAATTGACAAGGCTTTGACTGCATACTTTTTTCCATTCTTAATATCTCCGGTTGATAGTACTATCTGTGCCATCTGATAATACGCAGCATCACTTTCAGAATTTATTTTGATACATTGTTCAAAGTATTTCAGGGCGTCACCCCCGTTACCCATGAGTTTTTGTTTTATTGCTTCAACATAAACATAATTGAATGCAGCTGCGTCATAATTATTGCCCTGCCTTCCGGTCACCATAGCCGGAATCATTTTCTTTCCGCAAGAAGAGATAAATATTATCAACAACCCTAGCAAAACAATATAATATCTACTTGCTTTCATTTTTACTCTTTTCCTGTATGACCGAAACCACCAGCACCCCTTTCTGTTTCTAAAAGACTATCAACCTTTATCCATTCGGCCTTTTTATGCTTTGCTATAACCATCTGGCATATTCTTTCTCCATTCTTAATAACGAAATTCTCGTTTGAAAAGTTTATAAGAATAATACAAACCTCTCCTCTGTAATCAGCATCAATTGTGCCCGGAGAATTTAATATAGTAACTCCTTTATTTATAGCCAACCCGCTTCTGGGTCGTATCTGAGCCTCATAGCCTTCCGGCATTTCAAGAAAAAGTCCGGTTTTAACAATAGCTCTTTCCATTGACTTAAGAATTATTTCTTCATCAATATTGGCTCTTATGTCCATCCCTGCTGATGCTAACGTGGAATATGAGGGAAGCTGATGTTTTGATTTGTTTATAATCCTGATTATCATAATTCTCCTTTTCTAAAAAATACTGTCAGTATTTTATCTTTATACTGTGCATATATAACGAAGGCTGTTATAAATAAAGTATTAATAGCCAGCTCTGAAAATAAACTGCGATACTTGAAATATCTGCCAAAAATTACCATCCCAATAGCTATTGCAAAGTAAGGTACAAGCCTTTTCATATTATAGTGCACTTTATAATGCTTTTCTGCAAAGACGAAAGACATAATTATCATAGAAGCATATGAGCCAAGAGTCGCCCATGCTGAGGCCATATACCCGTACTCCGGTATAAAAATAACATTCACTAATATCGTAATAACAGCTCCAATTAATGTTATATAAACTGCAAAACGTGTAAGGTCGTTTAATTTGTACCAAATACTATGATTTATATAAATCCCATATAAAAGATAAGCCATGCTTATTATCGGTACAACAACAATTGCATCGCGATAGTTTCTTCCTACAATATATTGGATGCCTGATATGTACAAATTTATCCCAAGAAATACAATTAACATTATAATAACAAAATATTTCATAACAAAAGCGTACGTTTCCTTTGCATCAGAATGCCTGGCCCGCTCAAAAAAGAAAGGTTCCGCTGCAAATCTGAACATCTGTATAAAAAGGGCCATTAACACAGCAATTTTGTATGCTGCTCCATATTTTCCTACGATTGTCAGGCCTTCTTCTCCTCCAATCATTCTTCTTAAAAGAACTTTATCAAGTGCATCATTAATAGATCCGCTTACTCCCGCTAATAAAAGGGGAAATGAATATATGATCATTCTCTTCCACAGCGATACATCAAAGACAAACTTAATTTTGAAAATAAACGGTATCATCATTAACAATGTTGCCAGGCTTGAAATAAGGTTCGCAACAAAGATATAACCTACCTTATATTCAGGGTTATAAACCGTCCTGAACCATCCATTGCTTTTATCATAAATTCCTGGTGCAATCTTAAGAAGAAAGAGAACAAGTCCGAGAGTTATAAATACATTAATCAGTTTTATAGTGCTAAAAATAATTGGTCTGTTTTCCTTTCTAAGTTTTACAAAAGGTATTGCAGTAAATGCATCAATAGCCAGAATGCCTGCAAACATTCTGATATAGTCGTGATTATTGCTGTAATTCATTATCGCCGCAACCGGAGTAATGAAAATATTTACCATAACCACAAACAGAATTGATGTTATAAAAAGACTAATCAGCGCAGTGCTATAAACTTTTTCAGATTCTTCCTTCTTCTGAACAAATCTGAAAAAACCTGTTTCCATTCCATATGTCAGGATGACAAGTAAAAGCACCATCCATGCATATAATTCTGTTACTATTCCATAATCACTTGTCTCTGTGAAGATTCTTGTATAAAATGGTGTCAGGACAGCGTAATGCAAAAACCTGGGAATAATCGTCCCCATTCCATAAATTACTGTCTGACTCGCAAGTTTTCTGACCTCTTTCACATAAAATATTTGATGGCAAATATACTCCTAAAGGGGCAAACCCTGATTTCCCGAATTATTTTTGATGAAAATATCTCAATTTGAAAAACAATATTTTCGTGTATCTTCCAAAGTTAAATATCTTTGCATTCAGATTTGCAGAACGTTATTAACCAAATAAGAATTTTCATGAACATCTTTTTTAAGAAAGTGCTGTTGTTTCCGGTTCTTCTGTTAGTTATCTCTTGTAATGCTCCCGGAGGTAACGATAATACTATTGTTTCCATCAAAACAACTCTCGGAGATATTAAAATAAAACTATATGATGAAACTCCTCTCCACCGCGATAATTTCATAAAGCTCATAAATACAGGTTTTTATGATGGCGTCTCCTTTCACAGGATAATTAAGGACTTTATGATACAAGCCGGAGATCCGGCAACAAAGTCTGGTTCTGTGACAAATATGCCTGATTCTTTAAATACCTATACAATTCCTGCCGAATTCACAATGCAATATTTTCATAAGAAAGGAGCGCTGGCGGCAGCCCGTGAGGGTAATGATGTAAATCCGGAGATGAGATCCTCGGGGACTCAATTTTATATCGTACAGGGAATGAAATATAACGATGAAAGTTTGGCATTGGCAGAGCAGCGCATAAACAATAATATTAAGCAAAGTGTATTCAATAAAATTATAAGGGAGACTGCTGATAGTGCTCGTTTATCGGGAAAAACAATATCAGATAGTGAAATACAGGAAATTGCTTCATTAAAGATGTTTCAATTCCTTACAAACAACAAAGAATTCAAAATTTCTGAAGAGCAGCGCAATGTTTATAAAAGTATCGGAGGAGTACCACGGCTTGACGGTACATATACCGTTTTTGGTGAGGTAATTGAAGGATTAGATGTTGTTGATAGAATTGCCTCTGTGAGTACTGACAGCAATGACAAACCGGTTAACGATATAAAAATTATCAAAATAAAAATTGTCAGTAAATAACTTCGTATTGATTATAAAATAATTTCTTAATGCTTCAAAAAATATCGGATCTTTTAAAAGAGGTCTCAACATTATCGGTAAAAAGTCCGGAAGAACTTGAATCTTTCCGTTTGAAATACCTCAGCAAAAAAGGCATAATTTCAGATCTTTTTGAAGATTTCAGGAATGTAGTTGTTTCAGAGAAAAAGGAGGTTGGTCAAAAGCTTAATCTATTGAAGCACAATGCACTTGAAAAATATAATTCTCTTAAATCGGAGTTGCTTACAACAGAAGACATTTCTGAGGCAACAGATCTTTCCCGTCCATCGTTTCCGTTTTCAACTGGTTCGCGTCATCCTATTTCGATTGTAAGAAACGAGATAATTGATATTTTTACGCGTATCGGTTTTACAGTTTCCGAGGGTCCGGAAATTGAAGACGACGATCACGTTTTTACAAAACTTAACTTTGCTTCCGAGCATCCGGCCAGGGACATGCAGGATACATTTTATATTTCAAGAATCTCATCGGAAGACTCCAGCCCCGAAGATATTTTACTCCGCACTCATACGTCATCCGTTCAGGTGAGAGTGATGCAAAATCAAAAACCTCCTATACGTACCATTTCTCCCGGAAGGGTCTTCCGCAATGAGGCGATTTCTGCCAGGGCGCATTGTATCTTTCACCAGGTTGAGGGTTTATACATTGATGAAAATGTTTCGTTTGCCGATCTTAAGCAGACACTGCTATTCTTTGCAAGGGAGATGTTTGGAAAAGAAACTGATATCAGGTTAAGACCATCATATTTCCCTTTTACCGAGCCATCGGCAGAAATGGATGTAAATTGCAAAATTTGTGGAGGAAAAGGTTGTAATGTTTGCAAATATACAGGCTGGCTTGAGATATTGGGTTGTGGCATGGTTCATCCTAATGTGCTGGAAGCATGCAATATTGATAGCCAAAAATATACTGGTTTCGCTTTCGGTATGGGTATTGAAAGGCTTACAATGCTAAAGTACCAGGTTAATGATCTGCGTCTTTATTTTGAAAATGATATGAGGTTTCTGGATCAATTCAAAACTGCATTTTAGAAAAATTGAACAATTATAATAAAGGGAATGTTAATCTTTGCATTTTAATTTAAGACAGTAAATGAAACAACAAGATATTCATGTCCCGCTGTGTGATAAATGCTCACTTGAATCAAGCTCTATTTTCAAGTATCTGTCACATGAGGAAGTTGAGACTATCAATTTTGAAAAAGATTTCCGGCAATATAAGCGTGGGGATATTCTTTACCAGGAGGGTAACCGGATAAGTGGTTTCTTTTGCATTAACAGCGGAATTATTAAAGTATTCAAAACAGGATTTGACGGAAAAGAACAGATAATCCGTTTTGCCAGGAAGGGGGATATTATTGCATACAGGAGCGTTCTGAGTAATGAATTAGCATGTACATCTGCAAAAGTTATTGAAGATTGCCAGGTTTGTTTTATTCCTTCTGAAATACTGATTTCATTTATTAAAACAAATCCGGCTTATGCACTCGAATTATTGAAACTTGCCTGCCATGAATTAGGTGAGGCAAATTCATTTATCACCGATATAGCCCAAAAAACTGTAAGGGAGCGGCTCGCTGAAGTGTTACTGTTTCTGGTTAATGATTTTGGTCTTGATGATCAGCAATTCCTTAATATATCTCTTACCCGTGAGGAGCTTGCCAACATAGTAGGCACGGCCACAGAATCGGTTATCAGGTTATTATCTGAATTTAAATCTGACAAGCTGGTTGAGCTTAATGGAAGAAGAATCAAGATCTTAAATACAAAAGGGCTCGAGAAGATCAGTAATGTTTATAATTAATTGGATTTAGAATAACTTTCCCGGCAAATTATGCCCAAATTGTTTTCCAAGATGTTTATATGCATGTTCAGTTGCCTCGCGGCCTCTTGGTGTTCTTTTAAGATACCCCTCTTTAATCAGAAAAGGTTCGTAAACCTCCTCAATTGTTCCGCTTTCTTCTCCTACTGCAGTAGAGATTGTAGTCAAACCCACTGGCCCTCCGTTGAATTTATCTATTATTACGGAAAGAATCCTGTTGTCCATTTCATCGAGTCCATGCTGGTCTATATTCAGGGCTTGTAGACTATATTTCGTTATTTCGATATCTATTTCTCCTGATCCTTTTACCTGGGCAAAATCCCTTATTCTTCTGAGAAGAGCGTTTGCAATTCTTGGAGTACCTCGGCTTCTTCTTGCTATTTCGACAGCAGCCTCTTCATCAATTTTTACATTTAATATTCCTGCCGATCTTTTAACTATACCTGTAAGTATCTCGTGATCATAATATTCAAGATGGAACTTGATGCCAAACCTCGCTCTCAATGGACTTGTAAGAAGACCCGAGCGAGTGGTTGCACCGATGAGGGTAAAATTATTAAGTGTTAATTGTACAGATCTTGCACTTGGTCCTTTGTCGATCATGATATCAATCTGGAAATCTTCCATTGCAGAATAGAGATACTCCTCAACAACAGGGCTCAAACGGTGAATTTCATCTATAAACAGAACATCTCCTTCCTGAAGATTGGTGAGCAACCCGGCAAGGTCGCCAGGTTTATCCAGAACCGGTCCCGAAGTAACGCGAAGGTTAACCTGCAACTCATTTGCGATAATTGTGGCCAGGGTTGTTTTACCCAGTCCGGGAGGGCCATGTAACAAGACGTGGTCGAGAGATTCACCTCTCTGTTTTGCTGCTGTCACAAATACAACAAGATTTTCAATTACCTGCTTTTGTCCTTTGAAATCGCTGAAGCTTAATGGACGGAGCTGCTTTTCAAATTCCTTATCGTTAACTGAGATATTATCCTTTCTGATATTGAGATTTTCTTCCATAAAGCAATGTAACTATTTAATCAGCTTTGTGTCGCTTTCAGGAAGCTTAATTCCGACCCCGTTAATACTTATCTCCACATCATTTTTATATGCAATTACAAGCACAGGTATTCCTTCTTCGTCAAATTTCTTCCAGGTTTTCTCCCTTATACCCATCTGGAAAAACTGTTCTTCTTTTATTTTCCCGTTTTCGTAGTAATAACTTTGCTGTCCATTAGGATTGCCCTGTACAAAGTTTCCCTTGGATTTTAATTTTCCATTGGTGTAATATGCTCTCCATACACCATCTTTTAACCCTATGATAAATTTTCCTTCTTCTGTAAAGTCGCCTGATTTATATTTCCATTCGCCGTTCTTCTCTCCATCAGAGTACTGTCCCTGTGTAATAATTTCACCCGTTACAGAGTATTCCGTGCATGATCCGTCGCGTTGTCCCTGGAAATATTCCTCTTCCCTCAGCAGTGCACCGTTATCATAATACCATTTCCACAATCCGTCGGGGCGGCCGTTATTATAAGTACCTGTTTGCTCTATCTTTTCTGATATGTTGTAGAATTTCCACATGCCTGAGCGTCTGTTATCCGTAAATTGGCCTTCGGCCTGGACTTTTAAATTTGAATAAAAATCTTTCCATTTACCGTTGCGGTTTCCGGCTTCATCAATAATACCTTCAGACAGCATTAATCCGTTATCGTTGTAAATGAAAGCATTAATAACTTTACTATCTTTTCCATATTCCCGGTGAATACCGACAGGAACCTTATTACGGTAGGGGCCGCTATAAATCAGTTTTCCATCCTGATCATATTTATTAACTATTTCGATATCGGGTTCATCTTCAACCCTGGATTTCACAATTGAGCCATTTTCATACAGCATTGTAAGTACAAGCTTTCCCCGGTTATCATATTCCTTATAATAACTATGCATGAGGTCGTCTTTATATGTTTTTTCAGATTTTATTCCTCCGTTGGGATAGAATTCCTTCCATTCGCCCTGTTTCAGACCTTTATTGTCTGTTCTGTTTATTCTTTCCCGGCTGACAAGAAAATCATTATTATATTCAAACAAGGTTATAATATTTCCTTCTTTGTCATATTCCTTTGATAAGCCCTCCTTTTTTCCACCGTTATATGCAATAGTCTGCTGGATTTTACCATCGGGGAAACAGATAGATGCAGTACCCTCTTTTCTGTCGCCTGCAAAAAGTTCTTTCGACCATAAATAAACCCCTATTGAGGGATCCTTTTTATATTTATAATACCAGCCGTTCTTTTTTCCTACCAGGTAGTTTATTTTCTCTGTTGTGTCGCCTGCCTGATCGTAAAATATCCATATACTGTCAAGAAGAAAATTGGATCTTCGCCCCTCAGATTTTTTTATTCCTGTAACATAATAACTCTTCCAGAATCCTTCAGGCCTTCCATTTTTAATTAATCCTTCGCTTGATACAGTCCCGTTCGGATATTTAAATATCTGATAACCATCTTTTAAAGTTCCGTTTTCCTGAGCAGAACCAATTTTACTGATTAAAATAAAAACTATAAAAACAGTAATCCGTTTCATGATTTAAAGACCAAGTTTTTCAGATATTTCCATCATTCTTCTTATAGGCTTTTGAGCTTTCAGAAGGACATCCATATCGATAATGATTTCAGGCTTTTCGTTTTTAAGACAATTAAATATTTTTTCCATTGTTATAAGCTTCATAAAACTGCATTCGCTGCAACCACATGTTGAATCTCTTGGTGGAGCAGGAATATAAGTTTTACCAGGGTTTTCCTTTTTCATCTGATGAATTATACCAGCTTCTGTTGCAACAATATAGCATTTTCCATTATCTTTCATCGTAAATTGCAATAATGAAGATGTAGAGCCGATATAATCTGCAACCATCCTGATGGGTAATTCACATTCAGGATGGACTATAATTTTAGCATCCGGGTTTTCTTTCTTTAATTTAATAATTGCTTCCAGAGAAAATTCTTCATGCACATGGCATGCACCATTCCAGATAACCATATCACGTCCTGTTTTATTAAGAACATAATTTCCAAGGTTACGGTCTGGAGCAAAGATAATTTTTTCATAACGAGGAAGTGATTCAACTATCTGAATTGCATTTGAAGATGTACATATAATATCAGACAATGCTTTTATTTCAGCATTAGTATTAACATACGAGACAATTGTTCTACCCTGGTTATCCTTAATAAATCCTTCAAAATCACCTGCCTTGCATGAATCTGCAAGAGAACATCCTGCATTAATATCGGGAAGAAGCACCTTTTTCTCCGGAGCAAGTATTTTAGCTGTTTCTGCCATAAACTTAACACCTGCAAAAAGTATAACGTCTGCATTATTTGATGCCGCTTTTTGTGAAAGAGCAAGACTGTCTCCGACAAAATCAGCAATATCCTGAATATCTCCAGTTTGGTAATAGTGAGCAAGAATGATTGCATTTTTTTCTACTTTCATTCTTTTTATTTCAGATATATAATGTTCTGATGATTGTTTTTTCATTCTGCTTCCAAAATTTCTAATGGATAAACTTAATCAATATAATTTTAATGATTTTCACCTCACCCTGCTTTTCTTTTTTTTATTAACATCATAATATTTTTATATATAAATATTTAATTTATTTATGATAATAATAATATGCTGTTAATAGTGTTGATATAAAAGTCAGATTTTTATTTTTATTTTCATTATTACAACTGTATTAACAACTTTTCAACAGCTCAAAAAATATACCATTTTTGAAAATCAGCTGATTAGTAAACTAATTAACAACTGTTAAGATAAGATTATTGATATTGCCAATAAAGCAAAAGTAAAGTTTTTAAGGTTTATTTCAGGTTCATATTTTTACTTTATTTTCTTAAAACTTTATTCCTTGCAGCATTCTATACTATGAAACAAATAAAATAGTTGAAAAAAAAGGAGTTTATGAATTTTAATCATCCGTTGTTTACATGTTATTAACAATAATATGATTTAACATATCTTTTCTAAACAATTACATTGTTGTTTTGTTACTGTAATATATATGTGCATTCTTAAAAGATATTAAAATATTTTTTTCTTTTAATTAATCAATTATATTAATTTGCGTTCTGTTCACAGAAATCTTATTAAAAGACAATCAATTGAAAAAGAAAAAGATAGCAATAGTATCAGATCATGCCGGTTATTTCCTGAAGGGAAAAATATTAAGTTATCTTATTAAGGAAAAGCATGATGTTAAAGATTTTGGTTGTACATCAGAGGAAACGGTCGATTATCCTGATTTTGGTCATCCTCTGGCAAACACTGTTTCTGCAGGAGAATATGAAATGGGAATATCTATTTGCGGGACAGGAAATGGAATGAATATGACTGTAAATAAGCATCCGGGAATAAGAAGTGCTATATGCTGGAACGAAGAAATAAGTCGATTGGCCCGGGCACATAACGATGCAAATATTTGTGCGTTACCAGGAAGGTTTATCTCGGAATCTGAAGCATATCTGATTGTAAAAACATTCATCAACACATCATTTGAAGGAGGCCGACATAAAAGAAGGATAGATAAGATCTCATTAAAAATGTATTAATATGCTTTCAAACTCATGCAGATACGGCATTCGGGCTGTCATTTATTTAGCAAGTCAACCATTGTCAAGCGGAAAAACCGGTATCAGGAAAATAAGCAGCGATCTTGATCTTCCGACACCATTTCTTGCAAAGATTCTTCAGCAGTTGGCAAAACATAAAATTCTCAGTTCCTCAAAAGGGCCTCATGGAGGATTTTCCCTTGTAAAAGATCCCCGGAAGATTACCTTACTTGATATTGTAAATACAATTGACGGAAAAAATGTTTTTACTAATTGTGTTGTGCATAACGGCTCGTGTGAATGTGTAGAAAAGGATAAAAAACACTGTCCGCTTCATGAGGATTATGAAAAGATAAGAGCGGATCTTATTAAACTATTCAGCAATAAAACAATATATGACCTGGTAAAAAAGTCAGACAATGCAGAATTAATTACTATCTGATCGTTTCTTTTATCAAAGGTTTAATCCATAGCCATAATAAAAGAGAAACGAGAATCCCGGCTGAATTAAAAAGGACATCATAAAAACTTGCGAAACGGCTGATAGTAAGAGTTGACTGCAAAATTTCCATTAAGATGCCATAGAAAAAAGGAATAAGAGCTATCAAAAATAAACTTCCGGTACTTTTTAAGGTTTTCCTGTATTCAAAGATAATGACCGACATCAGACCGAAATACATTCCGAAGTGCACAATTTTATCGACGAATGGGGTATTAAAAAATGAAACTTTATCAAACGTATCAGAACTTGCAAGGCTCAGATACATAATAATCAGAGCCACAAGAATTGAGAACATATTCCTCTTTATCATTTTTAAAGTTTGATGCAAATTTAGTAATATAGTGGTATTTTATTTATATAATTACATTTTTGCATTTTTAAATGATGGCAGGGATATATATACACATACCATTTTGTAAAAAGCTCTGTTTTTATTGTGACTTCTATCACATAATTTCATCTGATGATAATTCTGCATTTGTCGATACTTTGCTGACGGAAGCTTCATTGAGGCAGGATTATCTGGGAACCGAAGCAGTATCAACTATATATTTTGGCGGTGGCACTCCGTCGGTATTTTCGATAAAAGAACTAGGTAAAATCTTAGATGGAATAAATAAAATTTTCAGAGTAGAAGAAAATTGTGAAATAACCATCGAACTAAACCCGGATGATGTTAATTCAATTTATTTAGACGGTCTTAAGAAGCTTAATATTAACAGGATCAGTTTAGGTATTCAATCATGGAGGGATTCAGATCTGAAAATGCTGAACCGGCGACACAACTCAGCCCAGGCAGCTATGGCACTTAAGGAAACTTTTAATGCAGGATTTGAAAATGTAACGATTGACCTGATTTATGGAATTCCCGGGATGAGTGTTCAGGAATGGGCATCAAATCTTGATTTTTCCTTTTCATTTGATATAAAACACCTCTCTGCGTATCACCTTACATTTGAGCCCGGAACAGTATTAGGGAAGATGCTGGAGAAAGGGCTGATATCTGAAATTGAAGAAGAAGAAAGTGCATCCCTTTTCAATACACTTATAGAAAAATCAGAATCAGCCGGTTTTATTCATTATGAGATTTCAAATTTTGGCAAACCCGGTTATTTCTCAGTTCATAATTCAAATTACTGGAAACAGGTCAATTACCTTGGCCTTGGTCCGTCGGCACACTCATTTAACGGATATTCACGCCAATGGAATATCAGTGATGTAAAGGGTTATATTAAATCTGTTAATACCGGGAAATCATTTTTTGAAAAAGAAGAACTTGATATAAAAGCCCGTTTTAACGAATATATAATGACGTCCCTGAGAACAATGTGGGGCATTGATCTTGAATATATTGAGAAGACTTTTGAAAAAGAAGGTTATGACTATGTTGTAAATCTTGCCGGGAAATTCAGAGATTATGGATTGATGAAACAGGATAAAAAAACCCTGGTTCTTACAAACCAGGGAAAGATGATATCCGATAATATTATATCTGAGTTTATGATGCCGGGTGATGTCTAGTTATCTTTTGGAAAGCATAAAATTTGTGCGGCCGATAATGTTATCTTCAAGGTAAAGCTCAACACTGTAATTGCCGATTATAAAATCGCCAGTATTATCCAGAAAGATACACATTTCAACATCCTGATTTATATAATCCACCTCCCGGGTGGAAGAATATATTGTTTTATTTCCTTTATAATTAAAAAGATTATCCGGGCTGCTTGTTATTACAAGAGAGTCGGGTCTTATTACTCTCATAAATACCTTCTTTGGACCGGCTTTAGCCAACGGGTTCTCACGAAGCGTGAAACATATTCTGAGCTTATCGAGAAGATTTATCCGCGTTGTCTCTTTTCTCTTCTTGTTCAAAGAAACGGCGACAATGTCTTTAGCCTGAATGACTGAAGCAATTTCAACTTTGGTACTTAACTCCTCTTTGACCTTTGAGAGCTCAGTATTAGTATTCCGGACCTGTGTAATTTGCTGCAGGATTTCAGTATTTGCGGCAACAAGGATTTTATTTTTGCTATTAAGAGAATCAATTTGAACAATATAATTTTTCATTATTTCGCGCATTGTTGTGATCTCACTCTTATATTTTTTTATCAACTGGATGTTTGATGCATTAACTGATAATAGCTGAACAATCCTCGTTCTTTCCTTATACAGACCTGCATTGAGACTATCGTTATTAGTTTTTAAAGTATCATAACCTACAACCATAAGTCTTAATTCATTTGCCAGGGAGTCTTTTTCCTGGGTAAGGACAGTTTCCATTTCTACCATTTTGTTTTTCTGGTCGAAATACATAAAGATCAGAAAAATAAGGGCTCCGGCCATAATAATTGATGCGGCGATCATACCAATAGGAAGGCTTTTTTTCGTTTCCTGTTCTATAGGAGTAATATTTTTTGTGTCTGTCATTTATATAATTGTGTTTAAAGGTTTCGTGAGCAAAGATAATAATATCCTGATAATTATCATAATATCCAATTCATTGATTAAATTTCCTCAATTCAGAAACAGGTTATTATTAGAACTATGAAATACATTGGTGCACACGTGAGCGCGTCAGGCGGAGTTGAAAACGCTCCGGTAAATGCAAACTCAATAGGAGCGAAGGCTTTTGCCCTCTTTACAAAGAATCAGAGACAATGGTTCTCTAATCCTCTTTCAAAAGCAAACATAAAAGCATTCAGGGAGAACTGTGAGAAGTACGATTATAAACCATTCCAGATACTTCCTCATGATAGCTACCTGATTAATCTGGGTCATCCGGAAGAAGAACCTTTGGAAAAGTCAAGAGCCTCGTTTCTTGATGAGATGCAAAGATGTGAACTGCTTGGTCTCGACAAACTGAATTTTCATCCTGGTAGCCATCTTAATTCAATAGGGATTGAAGAATGCCTCAAAAGAATAGCAGAATCTATAAATATTGTTCTTGGGAAAACAAAGGGGGTTACGGCAGTAATTGAGAACACTGCTGGTCAGGGAACTAACCTGGGGCATACTTTTGAACAGCTATGGGCCATAATTGATAGTGTTGAAGATAAATCAAGAGTAGGAGTTTGTATTGACACTTGCCATGCTTTTGCTTCCGGATATGATGTTAAATCACCGGAAGGATTTAAAAAAACTTTTGAGAAATTCAATGAAATTATTGGTTTTGAATTTCTTAAAGGGATGCATCTCAATGATTCAAAAAAGGAATTTGCTACAAGAGTAGACCGCCATGAAAATATCGGAAAAGGATTCATGGGAGAGGATGTTTTCAGAATGCTGATGAATGACAGCCGTTTTGATAATATTCCTCTGATACTTGAAACACCCGAGGAGTCACTCTGGGAGGCTGAGATTAAGAAACTTTATTCTTATGTTACACCTCATATCACCGAGGAGAGAAGGGGGTAATTATTTCTCAAGAAGCTTATCAATATCAATTTCTTTAAGCTTTGCTTTTGTCGCTTTATAGCCAATCGAAAAGAGCTCATCGGCTTTTTCCGGATCGAGGATCTTGTAATTCCTTAATTCAGGAGGAGCGACTAAAAGATCAAATTTCTTTGCTTTTTCGATAATTTCTTTTGACATACTTAGCATGAAAGTCCTTTCGGCAATATTGATCAGGCCGCTGACTTTTTCAACGTAACCAACCGGATTAACGAACGAACCAATAAGAATTTTGCATTTATTCTCAATTGGTTTAACGGGCAGATTATCAAGAACACCTCCATCAACATAGCAAATATTATTGATCATTACCGGCCGAAAAAGCACGGGGATGCTTGCTGAAGCAATAACCGGATCAAGCAGATCGCCTGTTGAAAAGTATACTGCCTTACCGTTATTAAGATCAGTTGCTGATACATACAAAGGAATTTTAAGCTCTTCAAATGTTTTTGAACGTAAGCAGTTTTTCAATATTTTAATTACACCACCAATTTGCAATAATCCCTCCCTCGGTAGTGCAGGGCGCAGAAAGTCAAGCCGGCTGCCGGAATTCATTATTTTATGGATCTCTTTTGGAGTATGGCCATCGGCATATAAGACACCGGCCAATGCACCGGCACTGGTTCCTGATATTACATCGGGATAGATTCCGGCATCATTTAAAGCCTGAATCACTCCAAGATGTGCAAAACCCCTTGCACCTCCGCCGCTTAACACAAGTCCGATTTTATATTGTTTCCCCGACATTAAAATAATTCTTTAAGATACCTATCAGATCAAAAAATCAACAAGCAATTTAATATTAAGAAAAGTAACAATACCGGCGATAACCGATAAAACACCAATAAGAAAAGGACTATTAACATATTTCCCCATAACCTTTTTTGATGAGGTGAGGTAGATCTGAATTGCAACGGTAAACGGAAGCTGAATGCTTAAAAATACCTGCGACAATATTAGGCCTTTAAACGGATTCCCTATAAAAAAGATCAATATTAAAGCCCCCACCAGAGAAATAATAATTCCAATTCTGGAATGGTTATCCTTTACATCATAAGGCTCCTTATACATTCCGGAGACTATCGACCCGCCTGCCATTCCCGATGTAATAGAAGAAGCAACTCCGGCAAAGAGAAGAGCAACGGCAAAAACAACAGAAGCATTTAATCCCAGCAATGGCTCCAGAAGTCTTTCTGCCTGTTGAAGCTCATCAACTTTCTGGCTGTTTTTAAAAAACGTTGCGGCAGCAATGATGATCATGGCGCTATTGATTGCCCAACCGATTATCATGGAAAACAATGTATCGGCAAATTCAAATTTCAATTGCTTTTTAATTATCTTTTCATCCTGCAGATTCCATTTGCGGCTTTGTATTACTTCCGAATGAAGAAAAAGGTTGTGGGGCATCACCACTGCACCAAGGACACTCATCAGTAACAACATTGAACCTTCAGGGATTGATGGTTTTACCCAGGAGATTCCTGCCGTAACCCAATCGACATCAACCAGAAACAGCTCATACAAAAATGATATTCCAATAATTGAAACAAATCCGATTATCCACTTTTCGATCTTTCTGTAAGAATTTGTGAAGAGCATAATGATAACAAAAATAGTAACAAGGACTGCACTAATTTTTGTCGGAACATCAAAGAGCATGTTTAATGCAATAGAGCCACCTAGAATTTCAGCAAGAGAGGTCGAGACTGAGGCAAGTACAGCAAAGGAGAGAATAGCTTTTGAGACCTTCGGATGAATGTATATTGTAGCCGCTTCAGAAAGACAAAGTCCGGTTGCTATACCTAAATGTGCAACGTTATGTTGCAGAACAATTAGCATTATTGTTGATAAAGATACAATCCACAGAAGAGTATAGCCATAACCGGAACCGGTTGCAATATTTGCAGCCCAGTTCCCCGGATCGATAAAACCGACAGTTACCAGCAGACCTGGACCAATATATTTGAAAATATCAAGTGCCCCGAAAGAAGGGGTATGATCTTTTCTTTTCAAATCTTTTAATAACCCGAAGGAGTTAAATAGATTCTTAATATTCAACATATTGGATATCTTCGATTCTCATTCTGCAAATCCTGCAATAGCAAAATAAACCAAAACAAATATAAACAATGATAATGAAAATTATTACCGTCAGATAATTGGCTGTAATATTCTGTAATTATTATAATTTTGATAGATAAAGTAATGCAAATCAGAATTAAAAAGAACAATATGCAATTTTTACTGATAGCTTATGATGGTACTGATCCGGAAGCGCCGGAACGAAGACTAAAAGTTCGTGAAGAACATCTGGAAAAAATCGCCAGACTGAAAAAAAGAGGAGAATGTTTGTTTGGCGGAGCTATTCTCGATGAGGCAGGTAAAATGATCGGATCAATGATTGTATATGATTTTCCTGACCGTCAGTCGCTGGATGCGAGGCTGAAAGGGGAACTATATATAACCGAAGGAGTCTGGGAAAAAATTGAAATACAACCTTTCCGTCTTGCCAGAATAGAATAAAGTGTTATGGAGATTAAAAAATTTACACTGTCAGTCGATAAAAAGATCCTTGTTCTTCTCGCAGGAATTATGTGGTGTGGAGTAGGTGTAATGCTTGTCAGCTTTGCCGTTTCATGGTTGTCGCCCTATAACGGGAGGGAGCAAGGATTATATTATGCTACAGGGTTCTTAACTGCAATGCCGATCCATCATTTTGGTTTCCTGAGGATTGCCGACAAAAACCTGAACAGATTATTACTTCTGACAGAAAAAAGATGCCTGTTTTCCTTTATGACCTGGAGAAGCTACATAATTGTACTTATTATGGTTTCCATGGGTATTGCCTTAAGGCATTCATCAATACCAAAACGCTATCTTTCAATTCTTTATAACGGAATCGGATTAGCATTATTTCTTTCGGGGATCAGGTATTTCAGATTCTTCTTTAAGTTATTATTGACGAAGAGATCTTAGTTATTTATAAATTATCAAAACAATCAGAGTATGAAAAAGTTAAAAGTTTTATTACCGGCCTTATTTCTGACAACTATTGTTCTGTCGCAACAAGCTAATCAGAACAGGCTGCCATTTAAAATGGAAGAATTAACATCACCAAAGTTTGCAAAAGCCGTTGATATTGCGGGAGGAGTCTGCGTTATTCCGCTTGGGATAATAGAGAAACACGGACCGCATCTTCCTATTGGTACAGATTTGTATGAGTCAAGAGAGATTGCGTTTCATGCTGCAGAAAAAGAATATGCTGTTGTTTTTCCTCCATATTTCGTGGGGCAGATTTTTGAAGCAACACATCAGCCGGGAGCGATAGCTTACAGTAATGAACTAATGTGGAAAATGCTGGAAGAGACGTGTAAAGAATTGTCAAGGAACGGATTAAAAAAGATAATTCTGTTAAACGGGCATGGCGGGAATGGTAGTTTCCTCCAGTATTTCTGTCAGTCGCAACTTGCAAAACAGCAGGATTATGTTGTTGTAATGTTCCGGCCGGGAAATGATCCGGTAAATGGGCCAGAGATTAAATTGTTAAAAAAAGCTAAACTGGATGGCCATGCAGGGGAGGAGGAGACCTCAATGATGTATTATATTAATTCGGCTCTTGTTGATCAGGAAGCTTTAAAAAATGAATCGGGTTTGGATCAGGACAGATTGAGTAAATTACCATTTGGCTACACTGGTATCTGGTGGTATGCAAAGTACCCGAATCATTTTGCCAGTGACGTTAACACACCAAATAAAAGACTTGGAGAATTGTTAATCACCAGCGATGCAGGCCAGCTTGCAGAATTAATAAAATTTCTTAAGAAAGACAACACAATACAACAACTTCAGGAAGAGTTCTTTAAAAAGGCACAAAACCCGACACAAAAATAAATATCAAGACCAATTAAAAAGACACATGACTCACGGCACAAGACACACGACAATTATATCCTTGCGTCGTGCGTTTTTGTAGCCTGATCGGGAAGAATGCACACGTCACACCAGCGGATTATTATAAATTTGGAGAAAGTTACTTCACTGGATATTATGAGCAAAAAAGGCGCAAAGCAGGTAAACACAAATAAGGCATCAAAAACTGTCCGGTATACAACGAATGTTTCCGTCTTTAAAACCATATCCGGTCTGGTTGCGGTTATTATAGAGAATAAAAAACATCAGTTGTTTTTAGTAGGATTTTTGGTTGTGATGCTGGTTTTAATAACTTATCACGGGGCGTTTAATAACGAATTTGTCGACTGGGACGATTTTGCCTATGTTGTTAATAATGACTTGGTCAGAAATCCCGGTGACTCATATCTGAAGGATTTGTTTTCCACACCGGTATCATCGAATTATCATCCGCTGACAATACTTAGCATGCGGATCAACAACAATGTTTGCGATTCCTGTCCCAACGGCATTTCCCCGGAACCATTTATCAAGGGGAATGTAATTATTCATCTATTAAATACACTACTGGTATTTCTGTTAATTTATTTACTGAGTAAGAAAAACATCCTCGTCGCGTTTCTCGTCGCTGCTTTATTTGGAGTACACCCTATGCATGTTGAATCTGTTGCCTGGGTCTCGGAGCGAAAGGATGTCCTTTATTCATTTTTCTTTTTATCCGGGTTAATCACATATTTGAAGTATCTGAATGTTTCAAACAACAATAAACGTAAATATGCCTGGCTGGCAGCCACTTTGTTGTTGTTCATACTATCATGTTTATCAAAAGCAACTGCTGTTGTCTTTCCGGTTGTACTGATACTCCTTAATTTCTGGACGTATCATAAGGAAGAAGAGAAACCGTTTATAAGCGGACTTAAAAAAGCATTTTCACCGAAGAACCTGTTAATACTGTTACCATTCTTTATCGTCTCTCTTTTTATAGGATTGATGACATACAGGATACAAAACGGAGAAAACTTCCTGGGGATATTGGATCTCAGCAAGAATCAACCCGATATGGTTAATGCTATTGGTCCCTACTCTGTCCTGCAAAGGTTTCAGATTGCCAGTTACGGGTTTATCGAATATATAATTAAGTTCTTTGTACCGGTCAATTTATCCGCACTATATCCATACCCGACTCTTCAGGAATTTAACCACGGGACTTTTGCAATTATTCTTTTAATGGCCATGGCGGCAACGATCTTAATTGCCTTTCTGGTGATCCGTTCACTAAGGAAAACAAAGTTATATGCTTTTGGTGTCAGCTTTTATTTTGTTACCATTGCATTGGTGCTGCAATTCATTTCAGTTGGTGTAGCCATAATGGCTGAAAGATATTCATATTTACCCTATGTGGGCCTTTTAATAATTCCTGCAACGCTGATAGCAAAAAGCACAAAAACAAAAAAACTCATACTAATTATTATTTCAGGTTGTTTTATTATTATGCTTATGGTCCTGTCAAAACGACAAATTGAGGTCTGGAGTAATACAGAAACATTATGGACGCAGGCGATTAACAGGTATCCGCACCAGGAATTACCCAGGAGGTCCAGGGGGAAATATTACAGCAAAATGTCATTGGAAGCAAAAAACGACACTGAAATAAAAATGTTTGAGGACAAAGCATTAATTGATTTTAAAGAAGCGATCAGAGCAGGAACAAAAAGTGCGGATGTGTTCCAGGGTACAGGAGTTATTTATGGATCAAAAGGTGATCTGAAGAATGCTGTTTTGTTTTTAAATATTGCAATTAAAATTGATTCCGAAAAAGGGGGCTGCTTATTATAACCGTGCATTGATATATGACCAATTAAATCAGAAAGAAGAGGCAATCAAAGATTATAATATGGCCCTGATTTATAATCCTGATTGGAAACTGGAGATACTCAACAACAGGTCAAACCTTTTTCTTGAGACAGGGCGATTCCGGGAAGCAATACTTGATTTCGACTACCTTATTTTCCTTAAAAACGATAATTTTCTTTATTATTCCAACAGGGCGTTTGCCCGATTGCAATTGAATGATATCACAGGAGCGGTATCGGATTATCAGAAAGCGCTGGAACTTAAACCCGATGATCAGTTGAGCAAATTAAATTTACAGAAATTAATTCTTATCAAAAAGTAAAGTAATAGTTCTCTTTCCTGTGACTGTATTTGATTTATGAAGCGCACTTTTAAAAACAATATAATAGAAATAAAATTTATATCTTAATCCCAAATAAATTACCGAGCCATGGTTAACAAAAAACAAAACAGCGCAATTGCAACATTATTTATTATTATCATGCTGCTAATCCAGATGTCATGTACGGCAGAAACACCGTCCGGCCTTTCAAAAGAAAGCATTATCCCCAAACCTGTTTCAATTACTGCCACCGGAGAATCCTTTACATTAAAGGCAGGCACAGATATTTATATCCGGGGTGAATCCGATGAACTGAAACAAATCGGTCAATACCTGGCCGACAGATTAAAACCGGCAACAGGTTTTGTGTTTGAGGTAAAATCAACCTCCAAGACTCCACGGTCGGGCAATATTTATCTTACAATATCAGGCACCGACACAAAGCTTGGTGAAGAAGGGTACGAACTGACTATTACAAAAAAACTGGTAAAACTGGCAGCCAATAGTCCTGCAGGATTATTCCGGGGCATTCAGACAATCCGGCAGCTTTTACCGGCAAATATTGAACTAACTACAAAACAGAAAGGTCCCTGGAAAATTTCAACAGGTACAATTATTGATTATCCGGTCTATTCTTATCGCGGAGCCATGCTTGACGTATCCCGCCATTTTTTTGGTGTTGATGATGTGAAGCGTTTTATTGATTTTCTGGCCTGCTATAAAATGAATGTATTGCACCTGCACCTTTCTGACGATCAGGGATGGAGGATAGAAATAAAATCATGGCCAAATCTTGCTACACATGGCGGCAGTACCCAGGTGGGTGGGGGCAAGGGAGGTTATTATACTCAGGAGCAATATGCTGATATTGTGAAATATGCAAAAGAGCGCTATATCATGGTGGTACCGGAAATTGATATGCCAGGCCATACCAATGCAGCACTGGCATCGTATGCTGAACTTAACTGCAACGGAAAAGCAACGGAGCTTTACACCGGCACAAATGTGGGATTCAGCACCTTGTGTACGAACAAAGAGATCACTTATAAATTTATTGACGATGTTGTCAGGGAGCTGGCGGCGCTTACCCCGGGCCCATATATTCATATTGGTGGAGACGAATCGCATTCTACTAAAAAAGAGGATTATATTCCCTTCATCAATAAGGTGCAGGAAATAGTGCTGGCACACGGTAAACAGGTTATCGGGTGGGATGATATATCAATTGCAAGTTTGAAGCCTAATGTTATTGCACAGCACTGGGCGAATGTTAAAAATGCAAACATGGCAGTAAGCCAGGGAGCAAAAATTTTAATGTCGCCGGGAATTAAAGCCTATCTCGACATGCAATATGATAAAAATACGCCATTAGGACTTCACTGGGCTGCTTATATTGAAGTGGATAGTGCATATATATGGGATCCTGCAACGCTTGTTCCCGGAGTCGGGAAAGAGAATGTTTTAGGTATTGAAGCGCCATTATGGACAGAGACTATCACGAACATGGATGATATTGAGTATATGGTTTTTCCGCGGCTTCCCGGTTATGCTGAAATAGGATGGACACCATCTTCTGTAAAAAACTGGGATGAGTATAAGGTACGGCTAGGAAAACACAGTGAGCGTTTTAAAGCCATGGGTATTAATTTTTATCCATCCAGGTTTGTACCATGGATTGGTGTGAAATAGTGTTGGTGAGAATAAATAAATCTTAAAAATCTCAAGAACCACTGAAAATCAACAGTGCTAAAAGCATCCATCTGAGTTAATTCCTGGGCGGATAGTTTTTTATTTAAAAGTTGCATTTTGTTTAAACAAATTGTACGTTTGATAAAATACGTATTTTGAGAAAGCTAAATTATTAAGTCCTGGCGAACTGAGCCACAACTAATTGAACCGTCAAATATTATCAATAAAATCAACCATCATGAAATTAAAACTTATTCTACAGCCCACTTGGATTATTTGCTTACTGATTATTGTATCGTCATGTTCGCCATTAGACAAGGGAGATGAGAACACTAAAACAACACAGCTTACCTCCATCGAAATTGGGCCAACAATTGAGGTTGCCTCATCAACAATCCCTGCTGCCGGTGGAAGTATCAAAGTTTCCAAACCCGGAACTCCGGTAGATGGGATGGAAATTACAATTCCGGCAAATTCATTTACTTCCAGCCAAACGTTTAAAGTTTCCTATTCAGAAATAAAAAGCCATGATTTTGGACAAAACTTTAATCCGATATCGCCTATGATTTCAGTTACCAATGATAGTGGTTATTCAAATGATGGTATGAGAGTTAAGATTCCAATAAAATTACCTGCCGGTCATTTTGCCATGGGATTTTTATATGATAAAACAACAGGCAAGCTTGAAGGAATGCCGATTGAATCGTTGGATAATAATTTTATTACTGTTGATACCCGACATTTTGCAAAGACGAGCTCGCAACTAAAAAAAGGAAGCGAAAAAAACGGAATCAGCGATGATGAAATTATTGGCGATATGATAATCAGTTCCATTTCCGAAACAGTTTTGAATGGACAAACAATTATCTCCTCAGGATTTACTCCGGGAGCAGACGATTGGGAATTTGTAAATTACGGATCTTATATATCTCCGGGCGGGCATTGTGCGGGACAAAGTTTAACTGCGATGTGGTATTATTATGAAAAGAAACTTAAAGGAGCTTCTTCTCTTTTTCATTTATATGACCAGGTGAATACTAAAACTGACCCAGCCTTACTTTGGCAGGATAATCCTTTTGGTTATCGATTTGCCTCTACCATTCAGGAAGATTTTGGATGGGATGGATGGTTTGGATGGGTAACGCAAATGAATTTCCGTTCGATATTTCCGGCACTTGTCTGGAAAGCCTTTGCTTTTTCTATGCTTGTTACAGGTGAGCCGCAGAGTGTTTTGATCAATAATAGTCATGGGCTGGGCGGACATGCTATGATTGTATATAAAATTAATTTCGCTCAAGGTAAATTATATATTGCAGACCCCAATTATCCAAACAACATTGATCCAGGTACAAAAACAGAATCAATCAGAACAATCGACTTTGTTAACGGGAAATTCAACTCATACTATACGGGGTTGACTGCCGGCGCGAATTCAACTGAGATGGATCAAATCAGTTACTTCGGAAAAACCGCATATATAGATTGGAATCAAATAGGAAAACGCTGGACTGAATTTGAGAATAAGACGATTGGCACAATAGCTCCAAATATATTCCCGGCATATACAATTTGGGTTAAGGACGGCGCAGGATATGAATTGAAAGACGGAACAACCACCACGAAAGACACCCTGCGAACCATAGCGATCTGTCCAACTGCTGAAGAATCTTATATTGTTGCAAATCAAAAAATCATTGGAACCGATATCTTTGACCAAAATGGTACCCTTTTAAGCAAAGCTGAGAGTAATGGTCAGGTTCGTGTCATACTGAAACCGGGTTTGAATAAATTAGGATACTGTATTATTGGCTGGAGAAAAGATTATAAGACTACAGATGGAACCCAATACATAAATAAATTTGTCGATTTTAAATGGATTAATGTTACCTATTCCCTGGCTGTTGAAACCAATCCCGTTACAAATATCACCTCAACAACTGCTACAAGCGGTGGGAATGTAAAATCTGATGGCGGCTTCTCCGTGACGGCACGGGGGGTATGCTGGAGTACTTCATCCAATCCAACAACGGCAAACAGCAAAACCACTGATGGGAACGGAACAGGATTGTTCCCAAGCAACCTGACCGGACTGACTGCCAATACACTTTACTATGTTCGGGCGTATGCCACCAATAGCATAGGAACGGCTTATGGCACTCAGGTAAGTTTTACCACAACATCAATGGGTCAAACCGGCACCGTTACTGACATAGACGGCAATATTTACAATACCGTAACCATAGGCACTCAGGTATGGATGAAAGAAAACCTGAAAACCACCAAATATAACGATGGTACAGCAATACCCAATATAACAGTTAATGCAACATGGGCTAATTCAAACACAGGAGCTTATGGCGATTACAATAATACTCCGGCAAATTCAACTACGTATGGGAGACTATATAACTGGTATGCAGTAGATAATAATGCGGCTACCAAGGTTGCAAGTAATGGGGGCAAAAATGTATGTCCCACAAGCTGGCATGTACCAAGTGATGCCGAGTGGACTACCCTTACAAACTTTTTGGGAGGAGAAACAGGTGCCGGCGGCAAACTTAAAGAAACCGGTACAACTCATTGGACAACCCCTAATATGGGAGCAACCAACAGCAGTGGCTTTTCAGCTCTTCCGGGTGGCAGCCGTTACCACTATGATGGGACATGCCAAGACATTGGAATCTACGGTTACTGGTGGAGTTCTACAAAGTACTTGGTTACTTTCGCCTGGTACAGATCCATGTACTACAATTACGACAATGTATTCAGGAGCTACTACGAGGAGCAGAGTGGCTATTCTGTTCGTTGTGTTAGGGATTATTAGGCTATTTGACTATTTAATATAACCAGGTAATAGGTGTTCGGGTATGCTCTCTTTGTGTTGCATTGCAGAATCCATAGGCTTAGGGTATTCAACACAAACCGCAATCCTCATTATTGATAGATGATTAAATTTGATTGAAGGTATTTGAAAGTTATTTGTAAGACAAATGATATATGGTCTTTTTGGTAATGTCTTAACCCCCCAAAAAATAGTTGTCCAAATAAATAAAATCAGTTTAGTCGAATCTCTCTATTTTCTGACAGAAGGGAGACAGAATATTAGTCATGCAGTAATATCGGCTTTTGTGTTCTAATTTCACATGTGATTTTTGGTTTAATTTTCATCCTGAATGGTTTTGATGTGATAAGCTATTTCAGGACGAGATATTAAGTCTTGTGTAGATGGATTTTATTTAAAGTTGCATTTTATTTAAACAACTTGTAAATTTGGTAAAATACATATTCATAATAAGTTAAACATAATATGATCTTAAATGAAAAATATATTTAGAATTTCATCCCTAATCATATTAATCCTATCAATCATTTTTATTCATTCCTGTAAGAAAGATAAGCCTACACTCCCTGTTATTTCAACAACAGCTATCACTGCAAATTCTTATACTACTGCTACTTCCGGAGGAGAGGTTACAAATGAAGGAGGAGCTTCTGTAACCGCAAGAGGAGTTTGCTGGAGCACAAGCAAAAACCCAACAATTGTCGACAGCAAATCAGCAGATGGTACAGGAATAGGAATATTTACAAGCGTAATAACCGGATTAACACCTGGTACCACATATTATGTAAGATCGTATGCGACTAACAGCTTAGGTACATCGTACGGTGCACAGGTTAGTTTTACCACATTAAGCCTACCTGCTAATACCACTTCTATTTTTAAACAATTGTTTGTTGGAAATAGAAATAATAATCAATCTAGTGGGTCTTGGTGGGGTGAGAATGTAACAAAAGTTGCTTATAGAGATAATAAAGCTTTTACTTTTGTTTTTGATAAAGATTTATCACCAAAAACCGCATTTTTATACGAAAAAACAGATAATAATGATTGGATAGAAGGTCAATCTTTTATATTCTCAAGGTCTCCTAATATAATTATAGATTTAAATGGATACGTACATGTAATTGGATTTGAACCTTTTAATTATGCAACAGATCCTTTTTCAGGTAGAATTATAGATGTCAAATTTAAAAACCCTAATACGGTTTTAGGAGATTATATAAAATCCTATTTAACAGAAGATTATAGATCTGTTGGAAAAAGTCTTTCTACTTTTTCATCAATATGGTGTGGCGCTGCTATAGGTAGAAATGGTAACATATTAGTAGCATATACAAATTCTTTACTAGAGGATAATCCAAATAATCATAGTATTGGCGCAAGAATATATGATGGTAATATATGGACTTATGAGACTGTTGCATCAGGTTTGGTCTCTCGATTTGCATATCCATTTGCTTTTGTTTCTGATTCGTATTATCATGTTTATGCGATTGAAGATGATTATGATACATATTATAATACAGCAGGATTGCCGTATAATACATATTGTTTTCGTTACGGAATGGTAAAGCATTTTCAAAGACCAATTATTGGAGGCCCATGGACTGAAACAACCTTATTAGATTTTAATACAATAAAATCAAAAAAAGAGATATGGGATGCTTCACTGCGTATCGTTGATTTTCATGTAGATTATAGCGGAACTATCCATGCATTATTGAGATATAATACTGACTCAAAACCAATGTGTTACCATTACTGGAAAAAAGAAAGTGATTCTTCATGGAATAATGAGATTATTCTTGAATCAGAATCAAAAATGACAGGATTACACTGGGCAAAAATATGGGAACGTAATGACCATAAATTATTCTACATATTATATTTTTGGGGTGGGCAGATTAGTCTATCTCCATTAAATACGAGTTCTTTATATACAATATCAGAATTGGAAGGAGATTATAAATATGATCCTACACCTTTTATATCAAGCTTTAGAAGCGGTACTCAATTAGGTACCAATCTCTATATAGTTGTTTACCCTGGTTCTAATGAAATTAAAGCTATATCTCTGGATATAATTACTTCTGGTTTATAATTTTTCAAAAATTTATTTTATTTCTAAGCGGTCAACTCCAACTAAAATAGCATAACCACCGCCCTCGGGAATACCCCCAAAAATAGTTGTCCCAATAAATAAAATCAGTTTAGTCGAATCTTCTTGTTTTCTGATGAAAGGGAGACAGAATATTAGTCATGCAATAGAAGATATTTGTTGGGGGTGTCCACTAAAGCCCACAAGACATATTTATTTACCAAAGATATAGAAAAACAGGAAGATATAAAAAAGCCCAACAATGTTAAAACTGGTGTCTATGTTGAAGTCGGGAATGAAGCAGGGATTTTGTGGGCGGTGTCCACCATAGCCCGAAGAAGCTTTAGCGACACTTAATCCTTATTAAAAATCAAACCCTCCTATGCTAAAGCTTCGGAGGGCGAAGGTGGGCCCAGCTGGGCTCGAACCAGCGACCCCCTGATTATGAGTCAGGTGCTACTAACCAGCTGAGCTATGGGCCCTACGTAAAAACGGATTGCAATATTAGGTATTTGCAAGTAATTATGCAAGAACCTGATAAAAAGAAAAAAATTCTAACTTATTTCTTTAGATATTCCATCAACACATTTACTGCCTCATCCATATCATTGCCAAACGTGAGGATCCCCGCTCTGTCGCCTGCCATAATAATGATCCTTTTCTCATAAACATCTGAATCTTTAAAAAGCCTCAAAATATCCTTTGCCAGGCCAATTGTTCCGTAATCCATTGCCGGATTGGTAGTGGGGACTTTATAGATGAGCTCATTCCAGAGTTCTATGCTGTGAACATGAATAACTGCATTTGCACCGGGGTCAGCTGAATATATTGCAGCATGGGTTAAAGATTCTGATGAGGCTTTCAGCGGGCCTACACACTGAACGGCATTATCTTCAATATTAAAGGAATTGACCTTAACATAATGACCAGGCTCAAGTTCAGGAATCTCTCCTGTTGCAGAAGCAGTAATTACAAACTGGTTGCCACCGATGATCCTCATGCTTATGTTTCCAAAGCCAACGCCATTCTCATAGGCTCCAATCAGGTCCATGTTATACAGAATTTCCCTCCAGTAATTAATTATTTCATACTGTTCGTCAGAGATGACGGGCCCCGACTGGTTCCAGTGACAATTGAATTTAACGACCCCTTGCATATTTAGTTGAATTTATCTGAAAATATTTCTTTAATATTCTTTTCTGTAGCCCTGCATATTCCCTTTTCGATTGATTGTCAATCTTCTTTTTTAAAAGTTCTTCCCGGCCCCAGATTAATTAATCATCAAAAATACAAAATATTAAAGGATATTTTATCGTAAGAAGATATGCAGGACAATATGGGTTCAAACATTGAAATTACATTTTTCGAATTGTAGACCAGATTATTCGAAGATTTTGATTTTTTTTTAAATGTATTATCTTTGTAAAGAAGAAGAAAGAATTCAACATAACGGAGTATATGGTTAACAAAGAGGAGTTTAGAAGGAAAGTTATCGTTTCAGCAGGACAGATATTCAGCCGTTACGGGTTTAAGAAGACCACAATGGATGAGATTGCTAAAGCTCTGAAGATGGGTAAAAGCTCCATTTATTACTATTTTGAAAGTAAGGAAGAGATTTTTAAAGCAGTTGTCCTCCACGAAGCTAATATACTTAGAAATGAGCTTACTACAGCCATTAAATCGGTCGAATCGCCTATTGATAAAATGAGAAACTATGTTTTTGTAAGGATGAAATCGTTCGAAAAACTTTCGAATTATTATAATGCCATCTTTGATAAAAACCTCGATCATTTTGATTTTATCGAGACTATCCGTGAAAAATATGACCGGGAGGAGCTTGCTATTCTCCGGCTTATTCTTTATCATGGAGCGAGGAAAAACATCTTTAATGTAGCGAATAGTGAATACACTGCACTTGCAATTCAGACAACTCTTAAAGGACTTGAGGTCCCTCTTTTCTGGAAGAAGAAAGAGGTCAATATTGAGAACAGGCTTAATGCTATTCTCGATGTCCTGTTCAACGGGATAGTAAAAAAATAGGTGTTATCGTTTGATTACAGCTCGGTTTTTTTTGGTAAGACTCCAATACAATCCACCGATACCCATTAATATAAAAGGGATACTTAACCATTGTCCCATGTTGATTTTCATCGTTGCCTCAAAGGCAACCTGATCCTCTTTCAGGAATTCAATGAAGAAGCGGGCAGTAAAGACAAGTATGCACAATAAGCTTATAAGTAACCCCTGAATATGTTCTCCCTTTTTCGACCAGTACAATCTGTAAAGCAGTATAAAGATGGCCAGATAGGCCAATGCTTCATATATTTGTGTAGGGTGTTTCGGAGCAACCTGGTTGTCCCTTAAGAAAACAAATCCCCATGGAACAGTTGTCTCAACACCGTAAATTTCGGAATTCATAAGATTCCCCATCCTTATAAAAAAGCCGGAAAGTGCTACTACAATTGCTATACGGTCGAGTACCCAGAAATAATCTTTCTTTTCTTTTCTGGTGAAGAGCCAGATAGCAATCAGGATACCAATTGCTGCTCCATGGCTGGCAAGACCACCGCGCCATATCATTAAAATCTCAAGCGGGTGCTGAAGATAATAACCCGGTTGATAGAAAAGGCAATGGCCGAGCCGGGCTCCTGCAATAACTCCAACGGCCATATAAATTGTAAGACGGTCAAGAACAGCCTCTCCCAGATTTTCATTTTTGAAAATCCTATTCATAATTATATACCCGAATAAAAAAGAGGAAGCAAACAACAGACCATACCATCTCACTGCAAAAGCGCCAATCCGGAATATTTCCGGATTCACATCCCAGGGAATGATAAGTAAATGCATAATTAACAGGTTAACATAATCGCCAAAGGTAGAAAATATTATTATTGATTATAACCAAAAACACCCGATTACAGAAAGGGTTTTAGTTTAATAACGAAATGAATCTTTAAAAAATGATGTAAGTTTGTAATTCATAAGTAACCGGATGAATTTTATGAACAGGAGGATACTTTCCCGTTTTTTTCTTATAGCAGCACTCTTTATTCTGATCGGCGCTTGTGCAAAAATCAGCTCCCCTTCAGGCGGTCTCAGGGATAAACTCCCCCCGGTTGTAATTAAAAGCATTCCGGTTAACGGTGCAAAAAACTACATGGGCAAAAGCCTCGCAATTACATTTGACGAATATGTGGTTCTCGATAATATAAACGAAAAATTTATGGTTTCGCCTCCTATGAAAAAGAAACCAAAGGTCTTCATTAAAGGGAAAAGCGTTATTGCTGAGTTTGAAGATGAGCTGAAAGACAGCACTACATATACTTTTTATTTCCAGGATGCAATCAAAGATCTTAATGAAGGAAACATACTTGAAAATTTTCAGTTTGTTTTTTCAACAGGCCCGGTAATTGATTCTCTTTCTGTTATGGGGAATGTTTGTAGTTCTTTTAATCTTGAAATCCCGGAAAAAACTCTGGCACTTTTGTACAGAGAACTGGCTGATACTGCTGTCGTTAAGCATCTTCCCGATTATATTTCAAGAGTAGATCAGAACGGCTATTTCCGCATTGATAATGTCCGCGCAGGAAAGTACAGACTCTATGCACTTAAGGATGTTGATAACAGCAAAAATTATAATCTTACAGAGGAAGAGTTTGCTTTCATGAATTCCCCTGTTGTAATTACACCGGAAAAGAATTTCATTCCTGTAGTTAAAGATACAACAACAGTAAAAAAGGGAGTAAGTAAAGTACCTGCACCTGCAGTTATAAAAAAGACAGTAAGTAAAGTATCCGAACCTGTAGTTGTAAAAGGTGAATTTCAGCTTATACTTTTTGCAGCCAGGAAGAAAGATTACTATCTTACATCATCAGACAGAAACCTTAAATACCAGATGATCTATACACTCTCTTTACCCCCCGATAGTTTGAGATTTGAGTTTTCAATACCCGGAACGAGCAATGACGCATATCTTACAGAAAGGAGCAGAAATAAAGACACTTTAAAAATATGGCTGACAGACAGTACCCTTTACTCGCAGTCGCAGATAACAACCATTGTTAAATATCCCTTTACCGACACTCTCGGGATACAGGGTTACAAAGAAGATACAATCCTGATGAGATTCCTAACGCCGCGAGCACCGAGAGTAGCAAAAATCAAAAAACCGGTATTTACAGTTGAAACAAATATCAGTTCCGGCTTTTTGAAACCAGGACAAATAATTGTTTTAAAATCTCAAACACCTTTCAGAGAACCGGATACATCACGCATCCGTCTTTACGAAATAATAAATGCAAACAGGAAAAAAATCCCATACAGCTTAATTAAAGACAGTACAAATTCCTGCCGGTATTTTTTAAATGCAGGTCTTATACCGGAGAAGAAATATCTTTATATTGCTGATTCAGAATCCTTTGGTAATATTTATAATGAATTTTCTGACTCTATTGGGATAAAATTCTCAGTCAGAGATCCGGCTTCTTACAACAAGCTGACTTTAGATATCCGTGACTCAACCGGGATAAGATTCTCTGTCAGAGATCCGGATTCCTACAACAAGCTGACTTTAGATATCCGTAATTATGAAGGAGACCGGATAATCCAGTTGCTTGACCATACGGAAAAACTGGTCAGTGAAGCATATATGAAAAAGGATGGGAAGGTGGTATTTCCGCTTCTTGAGAGTGGCTTTTACCGTGTACGGATAATATACGATCTGAACGGTGACGGGGAATGGACCACAGGTGATTTTGAGTCAGGGCGGCAACCGGAGCCGGTCTCATATTATTTTCAGGAGCTGGAGATAAAAACAGGCTGGGATATAAATAATGAATGGAATATAAAAGCATTAAATTTTAAAGATCAGAAATTGAGGGAGAAAAAGAAAACAAGAGAATAAACTGAAAAACTGGCATTTAATCAAACAGATATAAATAACTAATACGTTTTCGAAAATGAAGGAAGTTGTAGCAGGTATTGACATCGGAGGAACCAATACTGTATTCGGGTTGGTTGACAAAACAGGCAATATTTTAGCCGAAAACAGGCTAATGACGACTGATTATCCCAAGATTAAAAATTTTGTGTCAGCACTGGCAGCAGCCATAAATAAGCTGATGGAAGGGAAGTCCAATCTGAAACTGGTGGGTATCGGTATCGGGGCTCCTAATGCTAATTATCATAAAGGGACAATTGAGCTTGCTCCAAACCTGGCCTGGAAAGGCATTGTTCCGCTTGCTGAATATATCAGGAAAAAGATTGATGTTCCGGTTATTGTTACAAATGATGCAAATGCTGCTGCAATGGGAGAAATGATCTTCGGCGGAGCAAAAAAAATGAAGGATTTCATAATTCTGACCCTCGGGACAGGTCTTGGCAGCGGGATCGTTATTAACGGAGAAGTTGTTTATGGGCACACCGGGTTTGCCGGGGAGTTGGGGCATACAATAGTTGTTCCGGGAGGAAGAGATTGCGGATGTGGCCGCCAGGGTTGTTATGAAACCTATGCATCTGCCTCCGGTCTCGTACGTACTGTCCTTTATATGTTAAGTGAAATGAGGGAAGAGAGTTCATTAAGAGATATTCCCCCCTCGGAATTAACCGCCAAAAAAATTGCCGAAGCAGCGGCTAAAAATGATCTGATAGCTGTTGAAGCGTTGGATTATACTGCGGAAATTCTGGCATTCGGAATAGTCAACGCGATAGAATTCTCAAGCCCCGAAGCTGTCTTTTTATTCGGGGGACTGGCACAGGCAGGAGAAATGCTTTTCATCCCGACAAGAAAATATGTCGATCAGAATGTTCAACCAATTTTTAAAGGAACTGTTAAGATATTGCCTTCCGGTGTTCCTGAAAGCAATGCTGCCGTTTTAGGTGCTGCAGCACTTGCATGGAATGAGTTGACGAAGTAGTATTTTTTTAGTGAAGTATTGTTTATGTATTGAATAAAAAATTGTTGTAAATTTGGTTCTTTAAGTTCCGAAGTAATACGAATTTATGATATGAAAGTCGCAGAGGTTAAAAAAACAGAACTTAAATCTGCTTATCCCGGACTGAAAGAAATTTCAGCCATGATGGATGAACAGAATGAAAAGCTCCTGATAGATACAATTAACTGGAAGGGTTACAATTATAAACCGGAAGTTGCATTTTCGATTGCATATAGCGATCATGAAATTTTTCTGAAGTACTACATTACCGAGAATTATTTCAAAGCTGAAAAAACGGAGACAAACCAGATGGTTTGCGAAGACTCATGTGTTGAATTTTTTGTTTCACCTGAAGATGACGGGATATATTATAATCTGGAATTCAATGGTATCGGTACCTGCCTGCTGGGCACGGGAACCGGCCGGGCAAACAGTACCCGTGCCAATCCTGAAATCATTTCAAAAATAAGGAGGCTGACATCTGCCGGCGAAAAACCGGTCAAAGAGAAAGTGAGTGAGTTTGGATGGACGATAACCATTGCCATTCCTTTTGAGGTGTTTTTCCAGCATAAAGTAAAAGAACTGAAAGGAAAAACATTCAGAGCAAATTTTT
This sequence comes from Bacteroidia bacterium, assembly GCA_026391475.1. Taxonomy (GTDB): domain Bacteria; phylum Bacteroidota; class Bacteroidia; order Bacteroidales; family VadinHA17; genus LD21. The sequence continues at coordinate 67,021 of JAPLED010000123.1, forward strand.
ACAAGTGCGGCGACAAGCTTACAGTTCCTCATTACGTTACATGGAACCCGGTTGGCACTGAAAAGCCGGATTATCATCAGCCAAAATACTTTGGTTTACTTAAGTTTATTTAAGGTATAAAATCAGAAAATAATCAACTAAAATGCTTAAAGGCAATGCACTCATAGGGCAATCAGGCGGGCCAACGTCTGTGATTAATTCTAGTCTTGCAGGAGTTATAGAAACAGCTTTATCTTCATCCTTCGTTAAGAATATTTACGGGATGCATTTTGGTATTGAAGGGTTCATACAGGAATGGCTGTATGATCTTGGTAAGCAGCCCCGGAAAATCATTGAAGGATTGCGTCACACACCTTCTTCTGCTTTGGGATCATCCCGTCACAAGGTTCAGGAGAAAGATCTTTCCCTTATCCTTGATGTGTTGAGGAAATATAAAATAAGGTATTTCTTCCTGATAGGAGGAAATGATACAATGGACACGATTCACCGGGTTGAGACATATTGCAGGAATGAAAAATATGAACTTACCGGTATCGGAATTCCTAAAACGGTTGACAATGATCTTTTCGGCACTGACCATACCCCCGGTTTTGCTTCCGCAGCAAGGTCAAATATCCTGAATGTCATGCAGGCCGGGATACTTGCCCGTGATATGCAGAAAGTTGACAGGTTTGTTATTTATCAGACTATTGGCAGAGATGCCGGCTGGCTGGCTGCTGCAACAGCATTAGCCGGGAAAAGAGAAGAAGATGCTCCTCATCTGATTTATGCCCCCGAGTTTCATTTTAGCCGCGAGAAATTTTTAAAAGAAGTTGATACCTGCATTAAAGCCAATGGTTGGGTTTCTGTTGTTTGCGGCGAAGGGTTAAAATATTCTGACGGAACTCCGGTAAGCTCTGCCAGAACTAAAGATAAGTTTAATAATACTGAATTTGGTGCAATGGGCGGCGCCAGTGTAGCCATCAGCCTTCACCGGATGATAACTGAAGAGTTCGGATACAGGGGTGAGTTTCAAATCACCGAATCGTTGATAATGAGTGACTTCGTGAGATCGTCACCTGTCGATCATGATGAAGCATATGGTTGCGGAGTTGAAGCTGTGAAATTGGCAGAGAGAGGAGAATCGGGAGTCATGGTAAGTATTAAAAGAATTTCAAACAAACCTTATACAATCGAATTTGGAAAAATACCGCTGAAAGAAGTTGCTGTTTCGGCAAAACCGATGCCGGAAGAGTTTTTTAATTCTGAAGGTAATCATGTTTCACCCTTATTTATTGATTATATGAAACCCCTTGCAGGAGAACTCCCGGAGTTTGTAAGTCTTGAAAAAATATTTGCAAAAAGAGATTAATATATTTAGCCATGAGCAAAGAATTTAACAAAGTTGCGTTGTCATTTCATGCCCATCCTGATGATGCTGAAGCATGGAATGCAGGAGTACTGAAACTTCTGAAAGACAAAGGTTATAAGATTGTTATTGCCTCCATGACTGCAGGAGATCTCGGCGGTTGTAATATGACGATGAAAGAGACCGCAAAACTGAGAATTGAAGAGGCAAAAAAAGCAGCTTCGGTTCTTGATGCGGAATATTATATGCTTGGAGGAACAGACGGGTTTCTTTTCGACACTAAGGAGCTCAGATTAAAAGCGATATCTCTGATGAGGAAGGTCAGGGCAGGCGTCATATTCACTCATCTTCCATCCGATTATCATTCCGACCACCGGACCACGGCCAATATTGTCGAAACAGCGGCAATGGTCTCTTCTCTCGATACAGTTCCGGTTAAAGAAAAACCTCTTGAAATTACACCTCTGCTGTATCACACTTCTCCCCTCACATTATCTGATCCACTGGGATCGCAGATAGTGCCTCCTCATTTTTTTGTTGATATCAAAACAGCTATTGAAACCAAGAAAAAGATGCTCGGTTATCATATCTCGCAGATTGAGTTAATGAAACACATGCATAAGATGAATGATTTCTTCGGATATGTACTTGAGGGAAACCGAAACTATGGGAAAATGGCAGGTGTTGAATACGCTGAAGTATACTGGCAGCATCTTGGAGGTGGCTTTCAGAAGGAACCACAGGTTCAGAACGATCTTTCAGAATTTCTTATTAATAAAATGTCTTAGCTATGAATCTAAAAGAGGAAAAGTACAATAAGTATGCCCTCGTGAGGGAAATGATGGAAACTCCGGAGATCATCAGGTCTTTTAATCCTGGAACTGCAGCCAAATTTGCTGAGACAGCGAAGTTGTGCAAAGGATTGTTCCTCACAGGAGAGGGGAGCAGCAGGATCTTTCCTGCCAAAAGAGCAATTTATTCGTCTCTTAAAAAGGATTTTACTCTTCCTGTAATAACAGAAGGCTGTACTCAGGCTGAAGAGTATAATCTGAGTGATTATGCAGTTTTTGCTGCTTCAAATTCGGGGCAGACAAAAGAGGTTATTCGCCTCACAACTTCTCTGAAAAAACAGAAACACAGTGCAGTTTTTGGTCTGACAGCAAACCCGAAGACCAAACTTGAAGAAATAGCCTCAGCCACACATGTATTGAAATGCGGAAAGGAAAACGCAGTGGCAGCAACCAAGTCGGTAGTTGAACAGGGACTATTCTATGATTCTCTTCTCCGGAAGCTGCGTGGTGAAAAGATGGAGGGGCTGAAAGAGCTTTCAGAAAAAACAAAACAGGCTCTCACAACAAAAATTGAAGCCGGGATGACTGAAATAATCCGAAAGGCAAGTGTTATATATTTTGCAGGCCGGAATAATGGTGTAGCCGAGGAGCTGGCACTAAAGACCAACGAGATTACAAGGAAAAAATCGGCATTCCTTGAAGGGACATTTGCGGTTCACGGCATTGAGGAGGTAATGGATAAAAGTGAAGTTTTAATATGGATTGAACCATTTTCAGCCGAACAGGAAAAATTTAATGAGTGCCTTGTAAAAGGAGTAGGGATGAATATCATTGCTGTATCATCCAAAAAAACCATTTTCCCTACAATTATTATACCTGATGGTGGTCAATATGCTGAATATGTTCAGCTTGCGGCAGGATGGAATATTCTTGTTGAAACAGGGATCTCTCTCGGGATTAATCTTGATAAACCAACAAGGGCAAGGAAAGTCGGCAACGAATATATACCGGAATAATAAAATATTATGGGCTAAAGCCCGATTTTAAAGATCGTATAATAACCCCGGACTTAAGTCCGGGGTTATTGATAATGAGATGTTTGTGGACTTTAGTCCAAAATTTAAAATATTTTAAAGTACCTCTATAGATTACATTAGCAGATAATTTCAGTTTTTATTAATCTATGCCAATACTTAAAAAAATATATTTGTAAATGTTATATTTACAGATACAAAAAGTTATTATTTATAAAATATGGCAAAAAAAGGGGTAGCAGTAGGTATCGATCTCGGAGGAACAAATACAGTTTTTGGTTTTGTTGACAGGGAAGGAAATATTCTTGGAGAGGACCGGTTAAAAACCACGCAGTATGATGAAATTGAAGTATTTGTAGCCGCTTTGTATGAAAAGATAATGGTTACGGGCAAAAAGATAGGGAATGGTATTGACGTGATTGGATTTGGAATTGGTGCCCCGATGGGGAACATAAATAAAGGAACAATAGAACATGCTGCAGGGCTCCCCTGGAAAGGGATAGTTCCTCTTGCAGAGGTTTTTAACAGGCACACAAGCCTTCCTGTAATCGTAACAAACGATGCTAATGCAGCAGCAGTCGGAGAGATGATATACGGAGGAGCTAAAGGGATGAAAAACTTTGTAGTAATTACACTTGGTACCGGGCTGGGCAGTGGCTTTGTTATTGACGGAAAGCTTGTGTATGGGCATGATGGATTTGCCGGTGAAATCGGACATACTGCAATAAGACCCGGTCCCAATAACCGCGATTGCGGATGCGGTAGGAAAGGGTGCCTCGAAACATATGTCTCAGCAACCGGACTTAAAAGGTCGCTTCTGAAAATAATGGCCGATAGCAATCAGCCCAGTGAGTTGAGGAAATATAGTTTTGAAGAACTTGATGCCGAAATAATACATGATGCTGCAAAACGAGGTGATTATATTGCAAAGAGAGCTTTTACACACACAGGAAGGATGCTCGGTTTTAAGTTGGCTGATGTGGTGGCACATACAAATCCTGAAGCAATTTTTCTTTTTGGCGGACTTGCCCTTGCCAAGGATCTGATTTTTGAACCGGCTAAAGAATATATGGAGGAAAACCTTCTCAGTATTTACAAAGGGAAAGTCAAACTTCTCCAGTCGGAGTTAAGCACTCAGAATGCAGCAGTCCTGGGAGCCAGTTCACTTGTGTGGTCAACAAAGTAATTCTGTAATTGTTAATCATATTGTAACTTTGACGAATAATTTAAAACCCAAATTTATGATCCAGGAACGATTAATCGGGTATATTGAACAGAGTATCAGACAAAACTGGAATATTGAAGCTTTGTCGAATTATAAAGAAACCGGATATTCTTACAAGAAGATCGCAGAAAAGATTCTGAAGCTTCATATCCTGTTTAAAGAATCCGGAATTAAAGAGGGAGACAAAATTGCTCTGATAGGAAAAAACTCCGCCAACTGGTGTGTAACATATCTGGCCACAATAACATACGGAGCCATTACTGTCCCGATTCTTCCGGATTTCAAACCGGAAGATTTGACCAATATTATAAACCATTCTGATTCAAGGCTTCTTTTCGTTGATGATAAAATCTATGAGACAGTTGATATCACTAAGATGCCGGAGATAATCGGAGTTTTTTCTCTCGATGATTTTAGCCTTATATTTTCAGCGAACTCAACTGTTAAAAAAGTTTTCTCATCACTTGAAGAAAAATATTCAAAATCTTATCCGGACCTAAAGCAGGAAGATATTAAGTTTTCTGACATCTCAAATGATCATCTTGCAGTTATCAGCTACACTTCCGGGACAACAGGCTTTTCAAAAGGGGTAATGGTTCCTCATAACAGCCTTACGGCAAACGTAAAGTATGCACAGGAAAACATGCCACTCGAATCCGGTGATCCGGTGGTCTCATTTCTTCCTCTGGCCCACACTTTCGGATGTGCTTTTGAATTTCTTTTTCCTTTTACATTAGGATGCCACATAACAATTCTCACAAAAACCCCGTCACCACAGATTCTGATACAAGCATTTAAGGAGATAAAACCAAGACTAATTTTATCGGTTCCTCTGGTAGTTGAAAAAATCTATAAAAAGCAACTGCTTCCGGTTATAAGCAAGCCGCATATGAAGATACTTCTTGCCATACCGGTAATTAATAAAATCCTGTTCAAAAAAATCAGGGAGAAACTCACAGAAACATTCGGTGGGCGTTTTAAAGAGTTGGTCGTAGGTGGTGCGGCTTTCAATGCTGATGCTGAAAAATTCTTTAAAAAAATCGGGTTCAGATTTACAGTTGGTTACGGAATGACCGAATGCGGGCCGCTTATCAGTTATGCTTCGTGGGATACAACTAAACCTGGCGCATCGGGAAGAGCGGTCAACACACTTGAAGTCACTATTGATTCTCCGGATCCGGTAAACATTGTTGGCGAGATCATTCTGAGAGGTGAAAATGTGATGACCGGGTATTATAAGAATGAAAAAGCAACAAGGGAGATGATAGACAACAAAGGCTGGATGCACACCGGTGACCTTGGTGTGATTGACAAGGAAGGTAATATATTTATCAAGGGAAGAAGTAAAAGCATGATACTCGGCCCATCGGGGAAAAATATTTATCCTGAGGAAATTGAATCTGTGATAAACAATAAAGATTATATAACGGAATCGTTAGTCATTTCTGAAGACAATAAGCTGATCGGACTAATTTTCCCCGATTATGATATGATGAAGAGAGATAATATTTCTGAGGAACAACTTATCTCTATTTTGAACGAAACCAGGAAAGATATAAATGCAAGGTTACCTGATTTCATGGCTGTCAGTAAATTCAGGATACACCCTGAAGAATTTGTAAAAACACCCAAGAGAAGTATTAAAAGATTCTTGTACACAAAAGAATAGGATCTGTTTTATGGAACTGTACGCAGTAATTGTTGCAGGAGGAAGCGGAAAACGAATGGGGGCAGAAATTCCCAAGCAGTTTCTTGAACTTGCCGGGAGGCCTGTGCTGATGCATACAATTGAAAGATTCAAATCATTTAATGATGCAATAGAAATAATAACGGTTCTTCCTGAAAATCAGCTCAGACATTGGATTGAACTTCAAAAAAAACACTCTTTTACAATTCCACAGACACTTGTTAAGGGTGGTTCCCATAGGTTTTTTTCAGTAAGGAACGGACTGAAGTTTGTTAATGCCCCAGGCCTGGTAGCCATTCATGATGGAGTAAGACCATTTGTGAGTATTGATACAATCAAAAGATGTTTCGACATAGCTGAAAAGCTTGGTAATGCAATACCATCAATTTCTCCGACGGAGTCTTTGAGGATAATAACCGATCAGGGAAGTTTGCCCGTTAACCGGTTTCATGTAAAACAGATACAAAC
>JAPLED010000128.1 GCA_026391475.1 Bacteroidia bacterium
CTTTCTCCTGATAAGTTTTACGATTCATTTCGTAATATTCAGTAAATGTGCTTCTTGAAAGCACTCTTGCATTTTTTGATCTTGTGCATTGTGAGCGTACCGGGCATGATTTGCATGATCGTGTCTTGTATTGCTTAAAAATAATGACGTTATCCCGCCTGTTGTGTTCCTTGTACCATGTTCCGTTGGTTCTGAGAACTTCTCCCTGTGGGCAGGTGTAAGTATCACTCTGCCCGTCGTATTTAAAATGCTCAAAATTATATTCAGGGTTTGGAGCCTGACTTGTTGATGAAATGCCAGGAATTGCTACAATGGTTTCTATTCCGACTAAGCACAATACTTTGTTCTACAGAGACAGAAAAACTCAAGTTGACATACTTAGAATTTTCGACACGAGATAAGATCCAAATACCTTGACTTTTAAATAAGCCCGGCACCCCCAACGGCCGATGCTACAAACGTCTCATTTCGTCATTTCAGGTTATACTCCCGTCTGGTCAGTCACATAAGTAATTATTGGTTAATGTGTTGATAGATAAACTCATATACTACTTATAGCCCAACTTTTGCTTTCACTTTTCATATTAAAATTAAACAAAAAATAATTATAACAGACTGTAAAATCTCTTCTTTTTTTTGGGATTACATATAATAGCTTCAGCCCGGTATTGAAATCGGATTGAACTACTCTGTTGGCAAAGATTGTATTACTGTCTGCAGGTCAGTTCCCGAACCTTGGATTTACCACATTATTGTAGATGGACCCGAAAGTATAAGTGAATCCAAAACTGGTCCAATAGCTATAATTTGTTGCCTGCATCTTTCTTTGAAGCAGGGCGTCCTCGAGAGTTGCATTTCCGATAGGAAGAGATATCTGGTCATGAATAAGAGCGGCACTTCCCTGGATTGAGAACGAAAGTCCTTTAATTATTCTCAGGTTGGCACTTGTATTAAAGCTAAGGTTATTAAATGACCAGTCGAAAAAATAATTACTCCAGGTAAGCGATGAACTCACTGAACCCCATTTCTGAATAACCGACAAAGATGCAGACAAGGATTGGCAAGCCAGTGTTTCCTTAAGTTTATTTCGGGTGGTTTCTTCAGAATAATTATTGATTTCCAGCCCAACTTTGTATAAAAGCCGTAATTGATGGCGTGTTGATTCAGAATAAGGGAAGATGTCATACTCAATTCCCGGCTTGATCTTTACATTAAGATCATAGTTGTTGTAGCTTGATATCTTTATGTATGTGTACCCTCCGGCTGACCAGTGATCATTAATGCTTTTTACATAGGAGAGATTTAAATTCTCATCACGATATTCGCTTAAGTAAACCAACGTATCAAGATAAATAGTCTTGTTTTTTTGCAGGGATATGCTCAGGCTTGATTCGAACTTGGATTTTTCAGTGATCCTGTTTGCTGACAAGTTTCCATACAGGTACCCATATTTTTGAGATTTTTCTGCGTAAGAATATACTTGCATATTTGTACTGTAAACCCAGCTGTTCCATTTGTCTGATGATACGGTTTCGGAAAGCGGTTCACTGAAATTAATGTTCATGAATTGCGCAAGAGGAGTTTTTGCAACATACCGCATCAATCCCATCTTCAGGGTTTTTACCTGTTTGGCTCTCCGGATATCAGTAGTTTCATCGGGACTGAAATTGCATTTCAGAGTATCTGCCATTCCTTCATACTTTCCCTGACCAACAATAAAAAAAGTAGAAACAGAGCCACCGGAACCGGTGTTTTCCTCGGTTGAAATTATGTAAACATCTGCAACCTTTATGTCTCTTACATAATTTATGAAAGGGATCTCTTTTTTTATAAAATCGCTGGCTTCCATAAAAACGTTAAGAGCGTCTTTACGTAATGTGTCAGATTTAGGAGCAGTTTCCTGAGAAAATGCCCTGAAAAAAAAGAGTGCCAGGGCGACAAGCATAAAGGATTTTTTCATAGTTGGTAAATTGGATAATAGATTATTGCTAAAACGAAGTTACATAAATAATTATTACTTTAAACTAAAATTATAGGTTTAAAAGATCATTAACAGAAAAAATCCGGCACCGAAGAACGGATACCGGATGTCATCGAAAAAATCAGGAATGAAAAATCAGAAATTATTTTTGTTTAGTTGTTTTTTTGCTCACCGCTTTAAGTCCCTCATCAGTTAATACAAATGAACTGTTCCCGGATTCCCATATGGGCGAGTCAGAATATTCTTTCTCTTCAAAATTATTATATGAATGTAAAAGATTCTCTGCGCCTCTGTCAAATTTTAAAATTGTACCTTCAGGGATGTAGAGGTTGATGCCAATATTATCGGCAGCCCATCTGCGTCCTGCGGGGATTGTAAAATATTCATCAAGCAGAAGGGTGTCACCATTGACACTGTAATTGTACTTCAACTCCCCGGTTTTTTTTATTGCATCGAGCCTGGTCCGGCCTGATGAACGCTTCCTTACTTCAACTCTTATAACATCATCATCAGAGCTGTTTACGTTTAAATAAGGACGAATATAGAGCTCTTTCTTTTCCTCATTTATAAAAACACCATATCCCTCATGCGGAAGAGTAAACTCCTTTTCAAATTTCAGGTCAGCAACTTTATGGTCCGTCATTAGGTAAAGAGTATCGGGTGTATTGGGCAGGATATTCTGAGATGATGTTTTGGCTGACTCGGCAAAACTGATCCCTTCATTGAAAAGGATTATTGAAAGGGCTGCAATGGTCATTACCCATATGACCAGGCCAACCAGGCTCAATACACCATCTTTTGCTTTGAACCACAAGATCATTTTGACACCCCAGTAGATCATGGCCAACATCGGTAAGGCAACTGCAATTATTGTCAATGCTATTATCCAGGGAGCAGTTGCAGGGTTCACAATATAGTTCAGAAAATCGGGGAAATAGATAAGGTGCATTCCAAACGCATCGGTCGAAAAAGTTCCGGGGTATTTAAAAACGAAAACCATAACAAAGCTCAGGATGGTAAGGAATCCTGTCAGCACAAGCCCAATACCAATAAATATGAGGAAGATGCGTAATATAATATAGCACACCCGGCCTATTGCCCTGAAAACCTCATTAAAAGCATTACCAACTCCGGAGGTGTTGTAATATCCTGTATTATACAAAGGAGTGCTTCTGGCAGTGTTTCCCTCATGCTGTCTGTTCTGCGACCGGGCTGAATGATACGCATTACCATACATTTCTCTTTTACGGGCATCGGTGTTGGCCTGGGGGAGTGCGATCCACAGAGCGATGTAGACAAAAAATCCAACTCCGAAAAATATTGCAAAAAGAACAAACAGAATCCTGAACAGTACGGGGTCAGTATTCAGATAGGCTCCGATACCTCCGCATACCCCGCTGATAATTGAATCGTCGGGATTACGGTACATCCTTTTTCTCTGAGCAGAATAAACTGGTGGTTCTGTTTCACTTTCATTATGATCAAAATCTTCAGGTTTGCCGATAATTGAAATCATAGCATCAACATTCTCTTTTGAGATAACTCCGGCCAAACCCTTTTGCGACTGAAATATTTCAGCAATTCGCGATTCGATATCCTCAATTGTTTCATGTCCGCCCCGGACATTTCTGAAGCGGTTATTAATTGCCTGAAGGTAATCGCGCAGTATCCGGAAAGCCACCTCGTCAATCTGAAACAGAGTGCCGGCGATATTTATATTTATAGTCTTGTCCATCATTTTCAGTTTTAAATGGTTAATAATAGGTTATCTGGTTCTGATCAGATTGACTGATTCAACAAGCTCCCGCCACGATTTATCGAGGTCGGCCAGGTAGGTGCGACCTTCCACGGTAAGTTCATAATATTTGCGGGGAGGGCCCTGTTGCGATTCTTCCCAACGGTAGCTGAGCAATCCGGCGTTTTTTTGCCTGGTCAGCAACGGGTAAAGGGTGCCTTCAACCACAATTACCTCAGCCTCTTTAAGTTCATTTATTATGTCGCTTGCATAACAGGAATTCCTGGATATTACCGATAAGATGCAATATTCCAGTATCCCTTTGCGCATCTGTGCTTTTGTGTTTTCTAAATCCATGATATGTAATTTTTATAATTTACACTTCAAATAGTTAAAATTCCATATATGCTACAGTTTCATGTTCTTTCTGACTGTATCAAATTCTTTTTTTACTGATTCTTTAATGTTGTGGATATTAACCGGGTTGCCTTTCATCTCGATTTTCTGAGCTGTGGTTTTTGCTTCAGGAATTACTATATAAAGTATAAGATAGACTAAAACTCCCAGTCCACCGCCAAGGGCAAGTGCGACAAAAATAATCCTGACAATTACCGGATCGATACCCCAATAAGCGCCCATCCCTGAACATACGCCGCCTATCACCCTGTGGTCGGTATCGCGGTACATCCGGTGATAGCCGGGCGATGAAAACTTATCGCGGGCTGATGTTCCGTCATTGTCAGAAATATCTTCAGGAGTTCCTAACACAGAGATAGCCTGACGGACATCTTCTATGTCTATTACCTGTTTGTAGTTGGTAATCTTGGTGCGGAATAGTTCCGCCATGCGGGTTTCGATATCTGAAAGGATCTCAGAGGAGCTTTCTTCTCCTGCAAAGTGAAGTTCAAGATTTTTTAGATACCTTTTTAGTTCGGCGTATGCATCTTCGTCGATGTTGAAAGAATATCCGCCGAGATTAATGCTTACTGTGATTTTCATAGTTCTGTTTTATTTTTACTACTGGGTTAATACATGTAACATGACAATGCAAAGATATATATAAAAAAATATACTATGCAATACATAGTACTAAAATAATGCAATTATTTTTATAAATATTTTTGAATGTGCAGATAATCATTGCAATAAAAATAATGAAATCAACTTGTATAACAAATCCTCCGTCTCCTTCTCCTTCTCCTTGATTTTCACCTCATCCTCAATTTTTTTCTCTTTGATTTTCACCTCATCCTCCATCTTTTCTCCTTGATTTTCACCTCATCCTCCATCTTTTTCTCTTTGATTTTCACCTCATCCTCCATCTCCTTCTCCTTAAGGAGAAGGAGTGTAATACAAAGAATATCAGTTATATAGCCCCTCTCCAAAAGGAGAGGGGTTGGGGTGAGGTAAAAACACAAATAGAGATTGGATGTGATGAGGTATAAATGAAAAGGGGGGTTTTGGGTGAGGTAGAAACGAAAAGAGAAATTGGGGTGATGTAAAAATAAAAGGAGATTGGTTGGGATGAGGTAAAAACGCGACATCCTTATAAAAGGTTGACATAAAAAAGAAGAAATGATAATAACTTTGAAAAATGTAAATTTGATTATAAAAAAGTTCAATGAAAAATTCTTCTATCCCTGATTATAAGGATAATCTCACCTGGGCAGCCAAACCAGGTATTTTCTGTAAGGCTAAAGAATTAAGAAAATCTATGACTATAGCAGAAGAAATCCTTTGGAAATATCTAAGAAATAATAAATTGGATGGGTTAAAATTCAGACGACAACATCCATTGGATATATTCATCGCAGATTTTTATTGTCACGAAAAGAAATTAGTAATAGAGCTGGATGGCGGAATTCATGACAGATTAGAACATAAGGAATATGACGAGGGAAGAACTTTTGAGCTTGAAGAAAAAGGTTTTAAGATTTTACGCTTTAGAAACGAAGAAGTAATAAATAATATAGAAGATGTTCTTTCCAGAATTAAAAACCTAAAATGAAAACAGTTTAAACTTTAGAAATGATTTCAATGTCAATCAGTAATTTCTATATTTATCAAAATATTATTTAAGGATGAAGAAGAAATATAAATGGGGAATCCTTGCTCCCGGGAAAATGTCGGCAAAATTTACGAGGGGACTAATATTGCTGGAAAATGTTGAATTATATGCAGTTGGTTCTCGTGATCTCCAGCGTTCAAAACAGTTTGCCGAAGCGAACGGGTTTAAAAAATACTATGGCAGCTATGAAGAACTGGTAGCTGACCCCGAACTGGAAGTAGTTTATGTTGCTTCACCACATTCGCATCATTATGAGCATACTATGCTCTGTCTGAAGAATAAGAAAGCTGTTATTTGTGAAAAGGCATTTGCCTTAAACAGCCATGAGGTTGAAGCGATGATCGCCGAAGCTGCCAGGCAAAAAGTATTTCTGATGGAAGCCCTCTGGCCGCCATTTCAACCAATTTATAAAAAAATGAAAAAGATAATTCATGGAGGTGAACCCGGGAAAATAGTGCACCTTGATGCACGCTTTTCTTTTCAGGCTCCTTATAACCCAATCGACAGAAAATTCAATCTCGGGCTTGGTGGAGGCTCACTTCTCGATATTGGAATATATCCTGTTATCGATGCTCTCTATTTTATGGGAGTTCCTGATGAGGTAATCGCAAAAGCTTCATTTACAGAAACAGGGTCGGAGGATTCATTAAGCATAATCTTTGGTTATAACGATGGTCGAATGGCAACTCTGTACAGCTCATTCCGCACAGCAGCGGGGATCGGATGTGATTTGCTGTGTGAAAACGGTAATCTTTTCTTCTCACGTGGTCGCGATATGTCGCAACGGCTGAATGTTGCAGTGAATGGCAAAGAGAATAAGGAATATTCACTTTTGCCCGACGGTATGGGCTACCAGTTCGAAGCCATGGAAGTAATGAAATGTCTTGACGAAGGAAAGCTTGAAAGCGATGTTGTTCCACTCTCTTTTAGCCGCGAACTGATGAATACACTTGACAGAATAAGAAAAGCTGCCGGAATTATTTTTCCGGGAAGGGATTGAGAAAAGTAAAAAGATAAAAGTTGAAGAGGTTGAAGGAGTTGAATATGTGGAATCCCCTCCTGGGAGGGGCGAGGGGTGGGTTTAATCGGGTTAAAGTAAAAGACAAAAGTGAAATGACAAAAGAAAACGATTAACGAGAAACGAGTAACCAGATTTAACTATGCCAGAAACCGACTCAGATATAAACATTGAAGGTGCCTTTTACAGGAAGAAACTTCTTCTCAGCATAATCATTCCGGGGATATTTATTTTTTTGATGTGGCTGGTGAAGATAATTGAGATACTTTTTGAAATAGATTTCCATTAACCATCTGTTTAATAATTCATTGCCATTGTTTTTTCTCTCAGTAGCCCTTTTCTATTTCTATTCGGAAGTGGCATTGAAAGTTTTTATATGGACATTTTTTCTTACCGGGTTATTTGTATGGATTGCAGGAAGGCAAGCCTGGCATATAGGTGCCAGCGGACTGGTTTATGGTCTTGCATCGTTCCTGTTTTTCAGTGGTATAATACGCAGGTATTTCAGGCTTATTGCTTTATCGCTTCTTATAGTATTTCTTTATGGATCGATGGTATGGGGTATATTCCCCGGAATTTATAAGAATGTTTCATGGGAGTCGCATATGCTGGGATTCTTTTCCGGAGTTGTTCTGGCGTTCTGGTACAGGAAAGAAGGCCCGCAGCGACCGGTTTATGAGTGGATGGAGGAGGAAGGGATGGGGAGAGAGGGAGAAGAAGAGAATGGGGGATTGGAAGAGGAAGAGAATGAAGAAGAGGAGTCGTGGAGAGTTAAATGAACAAACGACTGAAGAATTAAGAATGAACACAGTGAAACTCGTGGTTAAAATAAAACAAAGGTAATTTTTAAAGATCCCCTCCTGGGAGGGGCAAGGGGTGGGTTAATTTTAGATAGAAGATAAAAGTAATAGAATAAACAAATTAGCATCATGACTGATCTTTCTATAATCATAGTAAGTTACAAAGGATGGGAGCGTCTTACAAAGTGTCTTGAGGCGCTTAACTCATTTACCGGGAAAAACTTCAGTACTGAGGTGATTGTTGTTGATAACAGAACGGATGATGAAACAATTTTAAAAATCGAAGAACGGTTTCAAAAGTTCAGGTTCATCCATAATAAAATAAACGGAGGATTTGCAAACGGATGTAATCTTGGAGGTAAAAATGCAGGAGGAGAATTTTTATTATTTCTTAATCCTGATACTGTTGCCTCCGAATCTGAGTTAGAAAAACTACTAAATATTGCAAAACAAAATCCTGCCTTTAGCATTTTGTCGTGCAGACAGGTAAATGAAAATGGGAAAGAATGCATTGTCTCAGGCCCATTTCCTCAGTTTTTCAATCTTACCGGATTTCAGAGGGCAGTCTTTGGGCGCCTGACGCCCGACGCCAGATGCCTGACGCCCGAATTCAGTTTCCCGGACTGGATTTCCGGATCAGTAGTGATGATACGGAAAGAGCTATTCCAAAAACTTAAAGGGTTTGATGAAGATTTCTGGATGTACTTTGAAGATGTTGATTTATGCAGGCGAGTCCGGAATATTCCAGGCGAAATTGCATTCTGCAGGAACATAACCATTGAACATAATCATGGTGGCAGTTCAAGAATAAATTTAAAAACAGCATCATTAACAAAAACTGAAGTTCATATTTCAAGGCATATTTATATCAGCAAACACAAAACCGGACTCGATAGAGTTCTGATACAAACCTTTCTTATTATCAATAACCTCATATCAGGAGGTTTAATGGCGCTTTTAGGGCTCCTGTTTTTTTTCGTTCCGAAGGTATTTGTTCGAACATTGATTTACTTCAGATTAATCAGCTACTACACAGGATCACTTTTCAGGCTATCGTGGATTAGTCCACGGTCGGTAAATTTTCATAAAAAGCGTACAGAATGATTCTTATTATCTTTATGCATCTTATTTTTGATTTAATAACAGATATTCACATATATCTATGCACGAACGGTTCAGATTTAAAAGCAAAGATGAAATATTAAAGAAGGCACTTGCCCTTGGTTTTGAATTACCTTTCAGTGATGATATATCCCCTTTGTTTGCCCCGGCATCAATAGTAGGATTTTCTATCCCAAACCGGCTGGTTGTTCAACCCATGGAGGGGTATGATTCTGAAGCTGACGGTTCTCCATCGGCTTTTACAAAAAGGCGCTACCTTCGTTATGCCGGAGGTGGCAGTGGTATAATATGGTATGAAGCTGTTGCGGTTTCTTACGATGGCAGGTCTAATCCGAACCAGCTATGGATAAACAAAAATAACTCTGCTGTTTTTACTTCACTTAATGATGAGGTGCGAAGAGCTGCGGATCAGGTGGGAATAAGCCCGCTGTTAGTTATTCAACTCACCCATTCCGGCCGTTACAGCAAACCCGATGGGAAACCAAAACCTCAGGTAGCAGCATTGAACCAAACACTTGATAAGAGAGTCCCATATCTTCTCACTGATGATGATCTTATAAGAATTCAGGACCAGTATGTTTCTGCTGCAAAACTGGCAGCAGATACCGGCTTTGATGCTATTGACATAAAGGCCTGTCATGGATATCTTATGATTGAGTTACTGGCTGCCAGATCACGGCAGAAGAGCATTTATGGTGGTGAGGATCCTGCTGACAGGTTCAGGTTCATGCTCGAAACAATTGAGAGGATAAAAACTAAAGTTCCGGGGATAATAATCACAACACGGTTAAACATTTCTGACGGATATCAGGGCGGCTTTGGAGTAGATAAGGACAACCGGCCTGATTTCACAGAACCTTTATTATTAGTTGAAGAACTTAAAGCCAGGGGTATCACATTAATAAATATAAGTATGGGCAGCCCGTACTTCAATCCTCATGTAACACGTCCATACGATAACCCATTACCTGGCCAGCAGGTTCCTGAAGAACACCCTCTTCAGGGAGTAATTAAAATGATAAACGGGACCGCCCTGTTTCAGAAAAGGTTTCCTGAATTATTTTTCATAGGTTCAGCTTATTCATATCTGAGGCAGTATGCTCCGAATGTAGGAGCTGCTGTACTTAAAAACGGAGATGCCTCATTTATAGGTTTTGGTAGAAGTTCATTTGCTTACCCTTCTCTTCCACTTGATCTTATCAGAAATGGGGAAGCCGATCCTTCAAAAATCTGTATAACATGTTCAGGATGCACAAGGCTGATTAGTAACATGCGACCGGGAGGATGTGTAATACGCGACCGTGAAATTTATGGTAATGAACTGAAAAAACTTATTGCCGATGGAAAGTGAAAAAATCGTTATTAACAATTATACAATCGATTGTTATCGTATTAACACATTGATAATCGGAAGTGGTGCTGCATCTCTTAATGCTGCTGTGAGTCTTCATTCAATGGGACAAAAAGATATTCTGATTGCCACATCCCAGTGGGGCGGCGGCACCTCTAACAATGCAGGATCGGATAAGCAGACTTATTATAAACTTTCTCTCAGCGGCGATGAACCGGATTCAGTTTCAGAAATGGCACAGGATCTGTTCAACGGGAAATGCATGCATGGCGATATTGCACTTTGCGAAGCTCAGGGATCGGTTCAGGCTTTCATGAACCTTGTTAGTCTTGGAGTCAGATTTCCACATGATAAATACGGTGCATGGGCAGGTTACAAAACTGATCACGACCGTCGCTCCAGGGCTACCTCGGTGGGGCCATACACCTCTAAAAGAATGTTTGAGGCACTTGCTGCGGAAGTAAAAAGACGTGATATTGCAGTTCTTGACAATCATCATTGTGTTGCTCTCCTGACAGATATTTCAGGATCAAAAGTCATAGGGGCCATTGCACTAAATACCAATGAGAAGGATCATACCAAAGCATTTGTTTTGTTTAACTCGACAAATGTGATCCTTGGAACCGGAGGCCCCGCAGGTATATATGAAACAACTGTTTATCCATTGTCACAGAGCGGGTCGATCGGAATGGCTTTTAAAGCAGGAGCAACCGGACAAAATCTTACTGAATCTCAATTTGGAATTGCATCACTTAAGTTCAGATGGAACCTTTCGGGAAGCTATCAGCAGGCTATACCCCGATATATATCAAAAGATAAACAAGGGAAAGATGAGAAGGAATTTCTGAATGATTTCTTCCCTGACATCAGAGCTCTTTCAAAAGCTGTCTTTCTGAAAGGATATCAATGGCCTTTCGATCCCGGAAAGGTCGGTAATCATGGGTCTTCTCTGATTGATCTCCTTGTTTACAGAGAAATCAATGAAAAGGGACGAAACGTTTTTATTGACTACACCAGAAATCCATCATGGGAAAAAGGTGAATCTTTTTCACTTGAGAACCTCGATACTGAGGTTGAAAATTATCTCAGAAATTCAGGTGCCCTGAAAGCCACTCCTATCGAAAGATTGAGTGCTATAAATGCTCCTGCCATAGCTCTTTATAAAGAACATGGGATCGATCTTGAAAGCGAACCTCTTCAGATTGCAGTTTGTGCACAGCATAATAACGGAGGGCTGAAAGCCTATATATGGTGGGAATCTGACCTCAGGCACCTTTTCCCGGTCGGGGAGGTGAATGGCTCTCACGGGGTATCCCGCCCCGGAGGATCAGCATTGAATTCCGGTCAGGTTGGTAGCTACAGGGCAGCACAGTACATCAGTAAAAAGTATAAGATGCCGTCATTGGATTCCGGTGCTTTTCTTTCCGAAGCTAATGATATAATAAATAGTACGTTGACACTTGCTACCGGATGGATATCTTCAGGCAATGCTGCCGGCAATAAAAAGTACCTTTCAGAAATACGAAAGAGAATGTCAGAGGCGGGAGGAATTATCCGTGACAGGGGAAACGCGGCAAACGCATCTTCAGAAGCTGCTGTTATGCTGAATCAGCTTCCGGGGAAGATCGGCGCTGGTTCTGTCAGCGAACTTGCTGATTCATTTTTGTTGCTGGATCATTGTATTGCTCACTTTGTTTATCTTGAGGCAATCAGGTCTTATATCGAAAATGGAGGACGAAGCAGAGGATCATATATTGTTATAGAAAAGGGAAAGCCGAAGAGTGGTGATAAGTCTGAATCAGACCGGAACCCGGAGCTTTGCCTGTACGATAGAGATATAGAAAATAAAATTCTGGAGGTTGGTTTTAAGAAGGGGATTGTCAGAATTAATCTTGAAGAAGTAAGAGAAATACCAAAGCAGAATCTCTGGTTTGAAAGAGTCTGGAAGGATTATCTTGAAGATAATTATCTCGATTGTTGACAAAGTCGGGCAAATTACTACCTTTAAAGCGAAATTTACTGTTAAACCTGATTATACTCTTTACGTATGAATTATAAACCTGTAGCTGTAATTACAGGTGCCAGCAGAGGGATAGGCAGGTCGGTTGCAATTGCTTTAGCAACCGAAGGGTATGATATTGCAGCAATAGCCCGTTCCGTAGACAGTGAAGGAATGGAAATTCTTGGTCCGGAGGTTGAAAAAAGAGGAGCTCAGTTCTTTCCTGTCGGTCTGGATATCTCATGCACAGGTTGTCATAAAGAGGTCGTTTCAAATATTCTTGAAAGATATGGGAGAATCGATTTTCTGGTTAATAATGCCGGAGTAGCGCCGCTTCTGAGAAATGATATTCTTGAAATGACTGAAGAGAGCTACGAGAGAGTATTGAATATTAATCTGAAAGGACCGGTTTTCTTTGCCCAGAAGGTTGCCAGGGAAATGATTTGGCTGAAACAACAAATCTCTGATTATAAGCCTGTTATAATATTTATTACATCTGTATCATCAGTACTTTCATCTACAAACAGGGGAGAATACTGTGTTTCAAAAGCCGGGTTGAGTATGGCCTCAACAGTTTTTGCTGACAGGCTTTCGCGGGAGGGGATTCTTGTTTACGAAGTACGTCCCGGTATTATCGATACCGATATGACGGTAAAAATCAAGGATAAATATAACAAACTGATCAGTGAAGGGCTTGTTCCTCAAAAAAGATGGGGACTACCTTTGGATATCGGTAAGGCAGTTGCATCAATAGCCAGGGGCGACTGGAGTTTCTCCACAGGAATGATATTCGAAATCAGTGGTGGCCTTAATATCCACAAAATCTGAAATCCTGATTATTGGTTGTCCCCAAACAAAAAAAAAGTAAAAATTTTAATGATGGTTAAACAAAAGGACAGAACCTGATGTTTAATAGAGAATCTTTTGGTTAAATAAAAAGAATAGCAAAGTTTTGGTAATGTCGGAAATCATAACAATCTTGTATTATCAAAATAATATTGTATATGACAAACGATTTAACTGCTAATGTGAACCGTCAAAAACTTGTTACCTACGGGTTTTTAGTTCCATTTATACTTGTTACAAGCCTGTTTTTTCTGTGGGGTTTTGCACATAGTCTTCTTGATGTTCTGAATAAACATTTTCAGGAAATATTAGGAATTACAAAAGCCAAATCAGGCTGGGTACAGGCAGCTCTTTACGGAGGTTATTTTATAATGGCGATCCCTGCAGGGTTGATAATGACCCGTTTTGGCTATAAGAGAGGCATAATTTTTGGTTTACTTCTTTATGCTATCGGTGCATTTCTGTTCATGCCGGCAGCCCATATCCAGACATTCGAATTCACACTTGTTTGTTTATTCATAATAGCTTGCGGACTTACATGCCTTGAGACTGCGGCAAACCCTTTTTCAACGGTACTTGGACCGAGAGAGACATCGGAACAACGGCTAAACCTATCGCAATCCTTTAACGGATTAGGATGGATAATGGGACCTGCTCTCGGAGGGATGCTGATTTTAAGTGGGACAAGTGGTGCAGAAACAAACAAATTTGCTTCGATGACATTACCTTATATGATTATCGGAACAATGGTGCTCCTTGTTGCAATATTGTTCATGTTTATTAAATTTCCAGTCATTCATGAAGGAGAATATGATGATCATGGTGATAAGGGCAGGTATCGTGACCTTCTTAAATATCCTCATTTTAAATTTGCAGTAGTTACCCAGTTCCTTTATGTTGCAGCGCAAACCGGGATCAATAGTTTTTTCATTAATTATGTTACCGAGACAATGCCCCAGATCAGTAATGAAAAAGCCGCGTACCTGTTATCACTTGGTTTTGTATTCTTTATGGTTGGCCGGTTTTCTGGCAGTCTTCTGATGAGCTGGTTTAAGCCAAACCAGATGCTGGCATTATACGCTGTTATCAATGTTCTCGCAATGGTCTTTGTGGTCTTAGGTCTGGGCTGGCTATCAATTATCGCCCTGTACCTGACTTATTTCTGTATGTCAATTATGTTCCCTACAATATTTGCCCTCGGAATAAAAGATCTTGGCGGACTAACGAAAAAAGGCTCCTCCTTCATTATTATGACAATAGTGGGCGGTGCAATCTGTCCTATATTTATGGGCTGGATAGCTGATGTTTCAAATATGGCACTCGGTTTCATTGTCCCCTTGATTTGTTTTGGTTTCATTGTCTTTTTTGGACTAAAGGGATACCAGGTTAAGAGCATCAGTTAGATCGTTGCCAACTGGCTTCTCATAGTTTTAAGCGCATTTGCAGCCTGTTCTTCCAGGTTTTTCCACGAACATTCAATAGCCATACGTCCCTCGTATTTCACCTCTTTTAATGCTTTGAAGTAGGGTGTAAAATCATCATTGTTGACACCCGGAGCTGTACGACCTGTTTTTTCAGCAATATGCGTGTGGTATAACAAATGTCCGTATTTTGTAATATTTGAAGGGCTCTCATTCTCTTTCAGCATGTGATAGATATCAGCCAGTAATCTGAAATTTTCGTGATTTACAGCCTGAACAATCTCACCTCCTTCTACAAGTGAATTAATGAAGTTGCACTCCTGGGTATTCAAAGGTTCAAGTGAAATAACAACATTATATTTTTGTGCAAAAGGTGCAAGCTGTTTGCAGATTGAAATGAATTGCTGTTTAGCTTCGTCTCTTGAAAAGCCTTCCGGTATTGCCCTCGCTCCACCACTGCCAAAAACGATTGTTTTAACTCCGGCCATCTGAGCCCTCCGGAATGCAGACTCACCAAATCTTAGTATATCTTCATGAAAAGGAGTTGGTCCGACGCACTTCAGATTGCCGGGAAGAAAAGAGTTGCAGGCTTCTACAGGGAGTTTAGATTCTTTCAGCAATGCAAGTTTTTGTTCGAAGACGGATTCAGGTTCTGCCGGTACAAGGAAACCTCTGACATTTTCTTCTACAAAAGAATAACCTGCTGAGGCAAGGATCGCGCTGTTTGCAATACCTGTTGATATCCCGATCTTTTCAAGAAATTTTCCGGCTTCGGAAGCTAATCCAAAAGCATTAAAGGGTCTCAAAAATATGCCGGTTCCAGCTATAGCTGAAAACCTTAAAAAATCGCGTCTTGATGTTTTCATTATGTATGTTCGTAATGTTTATCCCAAGTTTAATAAATAGTTAAAGATTGAATGGTTCCCGGTTCGTAATCTCAAAAGTAGGATAATAAGAATGATTTTGCAAGAGCTGATTATTAATTTGCTCCCAAGGCTGATTTACTTATTGGTTGAAGTAAAAAGTTATTGAATAGATTTCTTTAACCATTACTAAGCTATAATTTTGAAAATATTGTTGATCTTTGAATTAATTCCGGCTGACAAAAAGGAGTACCTCATAAACTTGCTCAAATTTTTCTTTTTATTAACGAGGTATCAGAAAAACTAAAAAAGGAACAACCGGGATTTGTTTTTATATAAAAACTTTTTAAAGCGATAACTAATAAAACAGAAAACTGTGGAAAAACTAGCATTAAAAGAAAAAATCGGATATGCGTTAGGAGATACTGCAGCAAATATTGCATGGCGTTCTCTTACTACCTTTTTATTGGTGTTTTATACTGATGTATTTGGAATTTCTGCAGCAGCAGCAGGTGTATTATTGCTGGTTGCAAGAATTTCAGACGGAGGACTCGATATAGTAGTCGGAATGCTTGCTGACCGTACCAATACTAAACATGGAAAGTTCAGGCCATGGATTTTATGGTCGGCAGTACCACTTGGTGTTTTAATGGCACTTACTTTTACCACACCTAATTTCAGTTATACAGGCAAACTCATTTATGCTTATTTTACCTATATCCTGATGCTTTTTGTTTATACATCCAATAATATCCCTTATTCTGCTCTAATGGGGGTAATGACCAGTTCTCATAAGGAACGGACTTCATTATCATCATTCCGTTTTGCAGGTGCATATCTGGGTGGTATTATAACTCAGGGATTTCTAATTTACCTTGTAATGTTTCTTGGGAATGGAAATAAAAACCTGGGCTATCAGTATTCAATGTACCTGTTTGCAGCATTGCTTGTTGGGTTTTTACTTATAACATATTTTACTACAAAAGAACGAGTTTTGCCTTCAAAAGACCAGCAAACCAACGTTGGAAAGGACTTAAAAGATTTACTGACAAACCGTCCCTGGTTAATTTTACTTTTAATCGGCTTTCTGTTTGTTACATACAATTCCATTAAACAGGGTATTACAGTTATTTATTTCGAACGTTACCTCAATAATGTTTCTTTAACGGCTTATTATATGGTAGCGTTGTTGGTTATCTCAGTGATTGCAGCCCTGGTTACTACATCATTGGCAAATTTTTTCGGGAAAAGGAATCTGTTTATTTATGTAATCGTTTTTTCAGGATTAACAAACGGTATGTTATATTTCTTTGGCCCATCTGATATTACTGCTATTTTCATTTTTGGGATTTTATCTGAATTTGGCGCTGGTATAATGCCGGTACTGTTTTTTGCAATGCTTGGTGATTCTGCTGATTATTCGGAATGGAAGAACAACCGCCGGGCTACGGGCTTATTTTATTCAGCAGGAACTTTTGCCATGAAATTTGGTGGCGGTGTGGCAGGTGCTATTATAGGATTTGTATTATCTGCATATCATTACAATGGCATGGATACCAGCACTATTCCTGGTGCTATTCCGGGAATTAAATTGCTCATGAGCTGGGTTCCCGGAATTTTTGCAGCAATAGGAGCCTCGGTTTTAATCCTTTATCCTTTAACCAAGAAAAAAATGGATCAGATTGAAATTGATCTTAAAGCCAGAAAAGCAATTATCTTGTAATGGAACAAAAAATATTATCTATAATTTAATATTATGAAATTCGGATACTTCGATGATAAAAACCGGGAATACGTGATTAATAATCCACGTACCCCATGGCCATGGATTAACTACCTGGGGAACGAAGATTTTTTCTCGCTCATATCAAACTCCGGAGGTGGATATACCTTTTATAAAGATGCCAAATTCCGCCGGATTACACGATACAGGTACAACAATGTACCTATGGACAGCGGTGGAAAGTATTTCTATATTAAAGATGGTGATAGTATCTGGTCGCCGGGTTGGAAGCCTTGCAAAACGGAGCTCGATAGCTATGAATGCCGTCATGGGATGAACTACACGAATATTAAAGGCGGAAAAGACGGGGTCACAGCCAATGTTCTTTACTTTGTGCCCCTGAAAACATGGGCAGAAGTTCAAAAACTTACTCTTACCAATAATTCAAACGATACTAAAAAACTTAAGATTTTTTCATTTTTAGAGTGGTGCTTATGGAACGCAGCTTCTGACATGGAAAACTTTCAACGGAATTTTTCTACCGGAGAAGTTGAAATTCAGGGTTCGGTAATCTATCATAAAACCGAATACAAGGAAAGACGGGATCATTATGCCTATTACTCTGTGAATGTACCCATTCAGGGGTTTGATACGGATCGTGAGTCTTTCTTCGGCTTATATAATGGTTTTGATGAACCTCAGGTGGTTGCTGAAGGGAAACCACAAAACACCGAAGCTCATGGCTGGTCTCCTGTTGCTTCACATTATATTGAAGTAGAACTTAAACCAGGCGAGTCGAAAGATTTTGTTTTCGTTTTAGGTTATGTTGAAAATACAGAGGATGAAAAATGGGAGTCAAAAAATATTATCAACAAAAAAAAGGCGAAAGAAACCATAGCCAGATTTGATACTTCAGCTAAAGTTGATGCTGCACTTGCCGATCTCCGTAAATACTGGGATAATTTATTGAGCATTTACACTGTAAAATCGGGTGACGATAAACTGGATCGTATGGTAAACATCTGGAACCAATACCAGTGTATGATTACCTTCTGTTTTTCCCGTTCGGCTTCTTTCTTCGAATCGGGTATTGGCCGTGGTATGGGCTTCCGCGATTCCAATCAGGACCTGATCGGTTTTATTCATCAGATTCCGGAACGTGCCCGCGAGCGAATTATCGATATTGCTTCCACTCAATTTCCTGATGGTGGTTGCTACCACCAATACCAACCATTTAACAAACGTGGCAATAACGATATTGGCGGTGGCTTCAACGACGATCCTATGTGGCTCATTCTTGGTGTAGTCAGCTATATCAAGGAAACCGGCGATTTTGGCATTCTCGATGAAATGGTCCCTTTCAACAACGATATGACCATAGCCCGCAATTTATTCGACCATCTTACAGTTTCATTTGACCATATTGTAAACAACCTTGGGCCACATGGACTTCCGCTCATAGGCCGTGCCGATTGGAACGATTGTCTTAATCTGAACTGTTTCTCAAACGATCCTAACGAATCGTTCCAGACTACCGAGAATAAAACTGAGGGATCCAAAGCCGAATCAGTTATGATTGCCGGTTTATTTGTGGTTTATGGTCGGGATTACGTTGATCTTTGTAAGAAATCAGGTAAGAATGACGAGGCTATACGTGCTCAAAAGCATGTAGATACTATGGTAGAGGTTATAAAGAAACATGGGTGGGATGGAGAATGGTTTATCCGTGCCTACGACTATTATGGCCGTAAAATAGGAAGCAACGAAAACGAAGAAGCCAAAATATTTATCGAATCAAATGGATGGTGCACCATGGCCGGCATTGGCAAAGAAGAAGGCCTTTGCACTAAAGCACTCAATGCCGTAAAGGAAAGACTTGATTGTCAGCATGGGATTGTACTTAATAACCCGGCCTTCACCAAATACTATATCGAGTATGGCGAAATATCGTCGTACCCTGCAGGTTACAAAGAAAATGCAGGTGTATTCTGCCACAATAATCCGTGGATCATGATTGGTGAAACAGTAGTGGGAAATGGAAACCGTGCCTGGGAATATTATCGTAAAATATGTCCTTCATACCTTGAAGAAATCAGCGATTTGCATAAGACCGAACCCTATGTATATGCGCAAATGATTGCCGGGAAAGATGCATTTAAGCCTGGTGAAGCTAAGAACTCATGGCTAACAGGTACAGCCTCCTGGAATTTTTATGCTATCTCGCAGTATATATTGGGTATTCGCCCTGATTACGATGGACTTTTAATTGATCCATGTATTCCCCCCGATTGGAAAGGCTTTAA
This sequence comes from Bacteroidia bacterium, assembly GCA_026391475.1. Lineage (GTDB taxonomy): Bacteria > Bacteroidota > Bacteroidia > Bacteroidales > VadinHA17 > LD21. The sequence continues at coordinate 19,231 of JAPLED010000128.1, forward strand.
GGCAACCCGAAAATTCAGGGGTGCTACTTACCAGATTGAAGTTGTAAATCCTAATGGCAAATCGAAAGGAGTTAATAAGGTAATAGTGGAAGGGAAACTTCAGACATCGAATGTAATTCCTGTTTTTGGAGATGGGAAGGAACATACGGTTAAGGTGGTTTTAGGGTAGAAGTATAATCATTGAGACGCAAGGAGAATTGGAATATTAACCAAAAATGTTTCAGCGAACAAAAATTAAAAAAGCCTCGATATTGTTGTGTATCAGGGCTTTATTCGTCTTGAAGTGCTCCCCAGGTAGGGCTCGAACCTACGACCTACGGATTAACAGTCCGTCGCTCTAACCAACTGAGCTACTAAGGAATAATTTCAAATGAACGTGCTGTATTTATCAGGCCAAAAGTAAGGGCTTTTAGTGAATTAAGCAATATCTTTGAGAAAATTTTTTTAAATGAAACAAATCCTTGGTATTGGCAATGCATTGGTCGATGTAATGACAATGATAAATGGCGATAGTGTTCTGGAAAAATTCACTTTACCAAAAGGTAGTATGCAACTGGTTGATAAAGCAAAATCCGAAATGGTAAAATCTGAAACTGTGAACTTTAACAGAAACCTTGCCTCAGGAGGATCAGCAGCGAACACAATACATGGACTTGCAATGCTAGGTGTAAAAACTGGATTTATTGGTTCAATTGGAAAAGATGAGTTAGGTGATTTCTTTGAAAATGATATGAAGTATGCTGGTATAAATACCATGTTGTCCAGACGAAATTCAGTCACTGGTACTGCAGTAGCTCTCATTTCTCCTGATTCTGAAAGAACTTTTGCAACGCACCTCGGAGCAGCAGTTGAACTGGATGCCGCGGATCTTGATCCTGAAGATTTTAACGGTTACGATATTCTTTATCTTGAGGGTTACTTAATTTTCAACAAATCTTTGGTCGAAACGGCCTGCCAGATAGCGAAAGAGAAAAAAATGAAAATTGCTCTTGATCTTGCAAGTTACAATGTGGTTGAATCCAGAATAGATGACTTTAAAGAAATAGTTGAAAAATATGTCGATATTGTTTTTGCTAATGAAGAGGAAGCAAAGTCTTTCACCGGCATGGGACCGGAAGAGGCATTGAATCATATTTCACAGTTTTGTGAAGTAGCTGTTATTAAAGTGGGTAGTGAAGGCTCCTGGGTTAAGCGGGGAGAGGAAATTATTAAGATTGGTACTATCAAAGTGAACCTGAAAGATACAACCGGAGCAGGAGATCTGTATGCTTCAGGGTTCCTTTACGGATATGCACGGAACCAGAATCTTGAGATATGCGGGCAATATGGTTCAGTTCTTGCCGGCCACGTAATTGAAATCGTGGGAGCAAGAATGCACCACGATAAATGGAAAGAGATCAGGACTATCGTTTCCGAAATCTCAAAACCCGAATAAACTGTTTAATATTTTGGTAACGTCCAACCGTTGTGATATTCAGGCACAATCAGCTTGTTTGGTGCACTGGTTTTAAACGATTGTTTTGCATCATCCCAATAAACTTTCTCACCGGTACGGAATGCAATATTTCCCATCTGGGCTACAAGAGCCACGTCGCGGCCGATATTTATACTTGCATTAAGTTTCTGGGGTGTATTGTTTTTGAGGCAATCGAGGAAATTCTTAACATGGATATCGAGGCCTACGCCAACATTTTTCTGAACAGGGAGGGCTTCAATTCTCGTCTTCTCAGGTATCACCTCCCAACCGTTACGGTCGAGAACCAAAGTCCCGTTTTCACCGATATATGACATTCCGTGAGGTCTTCTCCAGTTTCCGAGACCAATACCTATTGTGTGTTCCCAGATCATTGTAAAATCCTTGAAGTCATAAACAGCGGTCATGGTATCGGGTGTTTCCATAGCATCATCGGGGAAGGCATATTTACCACCGATAGCCATTACAGATTCAGGAACAGATTTTCCCATACCATATAATATATAATCGATAAGGTGCACGCCCCAGTCGGTCATTAATCCGCCTGCATAATCCCAGTACCAACGGAAAGTGAAGTGAAAGCGGTTTTTATTAAACGGGCGTTTTGGAGCCGGTCCGAGCCACATATCATAATCAACGCCTTCGGGAACAGCTGAATCGGCGACTTTAGGAACAGCACCTTTCCAATCGACATACGACCACGCCTTGCAAGTGCGGATACGTCCGAGTTTTCCGGATTTCAGATAATTAACCGCATCAACAAAATGGGGCTGGCTTCTTTGCCACTGACCAACCTGTACTATCTTACCATGTTTTTGAACGGCTTTCTGCATAATATTGATTTCTGCAATGGAATTTCCGATTGGTTTTTCAACATAAGCATGCTTGCCTGCTTCGAGGGCATCAACCAGGATAAGACAATGCCAGTGGTCGGGGGTTCCGATGATCGCTACATCAATATCCTTGTTTTCGAGCATTTTGCGGTAATCAACATATAGCTTTGGCTTTGGGAACCCAAGCTTTATAAGTGCATCGGTACGGTTGTTGAGCACATTGCGATCAATATCGCATAATGCCACACACTCTATTTCGGGGTTTTTCAGGAATGAAGTCAGATCGTTAAAACCCATCCCATTTGCGCCAATAAGGCCGACCTGTATCTTATCGTTAGGAGAAATGCCTAACCTGGATTTTGACAGCGCATCCAAAGGTAAAACACTTCCTGCTGCCAGTACAGATGCTGTCTTTATGAAATCTCTACGTGTGGAACTCATGATGATTAGATTTAATAAGACTGGCAAGGTAATATTTTAATTCAAAATGATCAATCTGCCAATTATTAAAAAACATTAAAAATGTAATGGCGGGTCGCGACACGCCATTACAGGAATCAATAATAAATTATTCCGATCTGAAAAAATGATCTATTCATTTTGATTATGATAATAAATTTCTAAATTTACTTTTTAAATCGTGCTTTTGATATTATTATGGTGCTGCATAATAACATAACGTGAATTTATAATTTTCAAATAAGTTTAGTCTTAAATAGTTTTTAAAATCTGTACAATGAAAAATTTAAAACTTCTTTTCATTTTGGTTTTCTGGGGATTTGTGTTTACAGGTATTTCTGCTCAAATCCAGGATCTTAATAAGCCCATTCCTGCTGATCCGAATATAAAAATCGGTAAGCTGGATAACGGGATCACTTATTACATCAAGCAAAACAAAAAACCTGAACAACGGATTGAGTTAAGGCTTGCAGTAAATGCCGGATCTGTTTGCGAAACGAACGGGCAACAGGGGTTAGCTCACTTTTGCGAACATATGTGTTTCAACGGCACTAAAAATTTCCCAAGCAATAAAATAATTAGTATGCTGGAAGAGATGGGAGTAAAGTTTGGTGCTGAACTGAATGCCTCTACAAGCTTCGACCAGACGATTTATATGCTTAAAGTTCCAACTGACAGCATTCTATGGATCAACAGGGGTTTCCAGGTTTTGGAAGACTGGGCACACCAGGTCAGCATGGAAGATGTTGAGATTGATAAAGAGAGGGGAGTAATAGTTGAAGAATGGCGGTTAGGACTTGGCGCCGATGACCGCATGATGTCAAAATACATCCCTGTCATTTTAAAAGGTTCAAAATATGCTGAAAGACTTCCTATAGGGAAAGTTGATGTGATAAAAAGTTTCCCTTATGATACATTGCGTGCTTTTTACAAATCATGGTACCGTCCCGACCTGATGGCAGTAGTAGTTGTTGGTGACATTGACCCCGGGCTTGCAGAAGAGAAGGTGAAGGAATATTTCGGAAGGGTTCCAAAAGCAGTTAATCCACAAAAGAGGGTCGAATTTCCGGTCCCTGATAATATTGAACCCCTTATAAGCGTGGTTACAGATAAGGAAGCCTCCGGCTATTCGGCATCAATATTTTTTAAGCATCCAAAATCTGATAATATTACGTATGCAGATTACCGCACTCAGCTGTTACGTTCATTATATACCGGTATGTTAAATAATCGACTCCAGGAGATTGCTCAGAAACCGGATGCTCCGTTTTTATATGCCGGAGCAGGGTATGGTTCATTTATTAGCCGCTCCGAGGATGTTTATTCATTGTCTGTTGGTGCAAAAGAAAACCAGATTGAAAAGAGCCTGGAAGTCGTTCTTACCGAAAATGAAAGAGTGCGTCAGTTTGGCTTCACAGCAACTGAACTTGAACGGGAGAAAAAGGAGATTCTTTCAAATTATGAAAAGATGGCAAAGGAAGCCGATAAAACTGAGTCGCGGTCATATGCCGACGAATTTATAAGGAACTATCTGGATAAGGAATGTATCCCCGGTATCAAGAAGGAATTTGAAATAACCAAAGAATACTTGCCAGGCATAACACTTGAAGAGATCAATAAATTAGGCCAGGCATGGATCACTGACAATAATATGGTAGCACTGATTACTGCCCCGGAAAAGGAGGGTGACAGAGTACCGACAGAAAGCCAGGTAATGGATGTAATTAAGGCAGTCAAGACCAGGAAAATTGAAGCATATGTCGATAAGGTTTCAGATGTTCCTCTTTTATCTGAATTGCCGGTAGCCTCTAAAGTAGCTAAGAGAACGGATAACAATGCTTTTGGTTTTACAGAATTAACCTTCGGGAATGGTGTCCGTATGATCTTAAAATCTACTGATTTTAAAAATGATGAAATTATTTTATTGGCCTATAGTCCTGGCGGAACATCTCTTTATCCTGACGGCGACATTATGTCAGCAACTCTGGCTGCCACAATTATTAGTAGAAGTGGATTGGGCGAATACGATTTTACCGGATTACAAAAGAAACTTTCAGGGAATACTGCAAAACTTACTCCATATATTAATGACCTTCGTGAAGGGGTTAATGGCAACTGCTCTCCCAAAGATCTTGAAACGATGCTTCAGCTTAATTATCTTTATTTTACCAGGACCCGTAAAGACGAAAGTGCCTTCAATGCCTATATATCTTACCTGAGGAACATGCTAAAACCGATGAGATCAACACCACAGGTAATTTTCACCGACACATTATCCAAAATAGTATCACAGAATTCACCCAGAGTCATCGCTATACCTTCTGATGCTCAATTAGACCAGATTAATTTAGACAGGTCGATCGGTATTTTTAAAGACCGTTTTGCCGATGCCAGCGATTTTACATATCTCATGATTGGTAATTTTAAAGTTGAGGAGGTGATTCCGCTCCTTGAAAAATATATAGGCGGACTTCCTTCAATTAAGAGAAAAGAGACATGGAAAGATGTAACACCAGGATTTCCCAAAGGACTGGTTGTTGTTGATGTACCAAAAAATTCAGAGCCACAAAGTACTGTGGCCATGATCTGGAAAGGTGATTTCAAATGGAAGGATAAAGATCGTCAGGGTTTCGCCATGTTAATGAATATACTGGCGATAAAATGCAGGGAATCGATGCGTGAAGATCAGGGCGGAGTATATGGAGTAAGCGTTACCGGCAGCACTTCAAAACTTCCCAAACCTAAGTACTCCATCCAATCGACCTGGGGATGTAATCCGGAAAATATTACAAAACTTTCTCAGACAGTTTTGAGTGAAATGGGAAAAATCAGAAAAGATGGTCCGACAGAGATTGATTTAAACAAAGTTAAGGAGACGTTAATCCGGGAGCGAGAAACCCGATTGAAAGAGAATGGTTACTGGTTATCTGCCCTTCAAAATCATTTCCTATATGGGGACAATCTTCTCTCGCTTGAAGACTATAAAACTTTTGTTAATTCCTTCTCGGGAGATGACATAAAAGCTATTGCCAATAAATATTTAAATACAGTTAGTTATGTGCAGGTAGCATTAACTCCTGCGCCCAAAAAGGAAACAAAATAACAGATCTGTCTTGAAAATTTCCCGGAGAGGTTCAGACCGGACTTCTCCGGATTTTAAAATAAGCCGTGAATTTCCGCGTTAATCTTATCAATTACTTCGCTGAGATGAGCACTATTATTAGGAAAGTTATAATGATCGGCCTCAATTATCAGAACCTTGCCAAGGGCGTAAGATTCCATCCACGCTTCGTACCGTTCATTAAGTCTCTTTAGGTAATCGATACGGATAGAACTTTCATATTCACGGCCTCGTTTCTGGATCTGGTTCACAAGGGTCGGAACAGATGCCCTTAGATAAAGGAGAAGATCAGGAGGCTGTACCAGCGAGCTCATCATTTTAAAAAGCTTTGAATAGTTGTCAAAGTCGCGGGTCGACATCAGTCCCATTGAATGAAGGTTCGGAGCGAAAATGTAAGCATCCTCATAAATGGTTCTGTCCTGAATAATGGTTTTGTCGGATTTTCTGATTTCAAGGATCTGACTGAAGCGGGAATTCAGAAAATAGATCTGCAGATTAAATGACCAGCGTTGCATATCTTCATAAAAATCATTAAGATATGGATTGTCGTCAACATCTTCATAATGAGCCACCCACCCGTACTGTTTTGCAAGCAGTCCTGCCAGTGTTGTTTTGCCCGATCCGATATTTCCCGCAATAGCTATATGCATATTTCAAATTGTTTAATCAGTTTATAAAATTAGTAAAAATTGATTCAGGTTTGACAAAATAAGTGCCTAAAGTGCCTAAAGTGCCTAAAGTGAACGAAAGTGCCTAAAGTACTTAAAGTTAGGATTTATTCCAGATAGATTCATTATGTATGATTGATTTTATAACTTTAGGCACTCTAAACTCTAAGCACTTTAGGCATTTCTTATTCCTGCAATAACATATAGATCTTCAATATATTCGCGTGAGTTTGAAAGTCGTGGTACTTTATTTTGTCCTCCAAATTTGTTATTAGCCTTTAACCATTTATTAAACGTTCCAGCCGGGACCGACCTGACAACAGGTATAACAAGATTAAGATCTTTATACCTTTTAGCTTCGTAATCGGAGTTAACTGATTTAAGCGAATTATCAAGGGACTCAATGAACTTTCCAAAATCGGCAGGCTCTTTTTCGAATTCAATTATCCATTCATGAGATCCTTTTGAAGATATGTTCATGAACACAGGGCCGGCAGTATATTCCGCAATTACTGCACCCGTTGCTTTACAGGCTGATTCGATCGCCTTATCGGCATTGTCAATTATCACCTCTTCACCAAAGACATTAATAAAATGCTTTGTGCGTCCCGAAATTTTTAACCTGTGAGGGTTCAGGCAGGTAAAAACGATTGTATCACCCATCATATATCTCCAGAGGCCGCCGTTGGTTGAAATGATTATTGCATAGTTTACCCCTTTTTTAACTTCACCGATAGTATAAACAGGAGGAGAGTCTGAGTCTATTTTGTCAGCCGGGATAAATTCATAAAAAATTCCATAATCGAGCATAAGGAGCATATCACTTCTCCCGGGGTCGTCCTGAATTCCAAAGAAACCTTCGGAGGCGTTATATGTCTCCATATAATTCATCTGGTCGCCGTTGATAAGTTTTTTATACTGCTCGCGATAGGGAGCAAAACTTATCCCTCCGTGGAAAAAGACCTCTAGATTAGGCCAGACATCAAGCAGATTTGATTTTCCGGTATAAGCAAGTATCTGTTTTATTAAAACGAGGTACCAGGAAGGGACACCTGATATATTCGTTACATTTTCATTAATGGTTGATTTTGTAATAAGTTCAAGCTTCTCTTCGAAATCTTCCAGAAGGGCAATCTTCTGTTTTGGTGTTCTGATTATTTCTACCCAGAAAGGAGCATTTTCTATAAGTATAGCTGACAGATCGCCGTATAAAGAAGCATTACTGAACGAATTCATTTTATGACTTCCTCCCAGGGTAAGACTCTTGCCGGAGAATATACGGGTGCCGGGTCTCTGCATTGTGTAGATAGCAAGGATATCTTTTGCTGCTCTGTAATGACAATCTTCAAGTGCTTCACAACTCATCGGGATGAACTTGCTTTTTGTGGAGGTAGTTCCGGACGATTTTGCAAACCACCTGATTTCGCCCGGCCATAAAAGATTGGTCTCTCCCTTACGAAGTCTTTCAACATAAGGTATAATATCCTCATAAGTCTGAACCGGAAACCGTGATTGATACTCCCTGATAGATGTAATAGAAGAGTAACTGAATTTTCTCCCCCATTCTGTTAATGCAGCTTTTGCAAGAAGCTGGTATAATGTCTCCAGCTGTGTTTCGAAAGGATATTTTTTAAACAGTTCTATCTGATTTATTCGCTTGACATTAAGCCAGTTAATTATAAATGGAATAATCGCCATTATATGATCTGTTTGATGTCTAAAGATATATAAAAAACTTCAGGGTGATGACTTTAAATTCAGCTGAAAACCTCTTTCAGCACTTCAAGCGAATTTATTTTTTTCAGTCCGGGAAGGTGAAGCGAATAGTATCTTACGAGGGTTTCCAGGACTTCATTTCGCAGAGTCCCGGTAAGGATTATATTGCTCACGGTGTCATATGATGCCACAAAAAAGTCTGCAAGTATATTTGAAACTTCCCCGGTTGCAAAATTGCCATGAACGGGAGGAATTGGAACAAAAATGCCATTTGTCATATCAAAAAATGAATCGTTTTTATTTGTTCTTGGACCAGGTTCAAACCCAAGAAAACTGCTTAGTCCGGCAAGGAAAGCTATATGAAAATTTGCATAACCTTCTTTGCACCTGTCGAAGTAGATTATTGATTCTTCAATATAATCGAACATCTCTTCATGAGGGCTTTCTTCCCTGAGGACGGAGGTTAAAACCTCACCAAGAAAAATTGCAACACAGCTCTTTTTTATATTTGAATGAATATCATAAGGTGTGAAGAAAACAGAAAATTCTTTCAGGACCTGCATTTCGCGCGATGCCTTATAATATATCTCCAGATCAAGGATAAACATGGGTTGAAAAAGGATGTTATGTTTTCCTGTTTTCCTGTTTCTCATCCCTTTGATAAGAAAGGATTGCCTTCCGAATTTCCTCGTATATAACTGTGCAATAATACCGGAGTCGGTGTATTTTATCTGATGAAGTATTATTCCCCTGGTTTTCTCAAGCATAATGTCCAATGATTTATTCAAATTACCAGCATTTTCGTTACAAACGACTGAGAGCCGTCTTTGCTGGCACAGAAAACCAGATAGACTCCGGTAGCGACTCGGCTGCCACTGTATGTTTTCAGATCCCATGTAGCCAGACCTCCGTCAGATACCGTTTTATACACAAGGTTTCCACTGATATCGGTTATCCTGATCTGCGAATCACTCATAAGTCCGGTTATTGTCACGTTACCTGTGAAATCTTCCCTTACCGGATTCGGGAAGGTATAAACATTTGTAAATTTTTCTTCTCCCCGGATAGCGTCACCTCTCACTGACTGGACCCCTTTTAATGTACCGAACCAAATATCTCCCGATTTATTATCAATAGCAAGGCTGACAATGGAATTTGAAAGTATCGGGCTGTTTTGTTCATTATAGTTTTTAATTTGAGTCGTTCCATCAGGGGAGAGAAGATAAGCTCCGGAGCTGGAAGTTCCCAGCCATTTTCTGTTGGCCCCGTCAATAGCGATTGATGATATAGATTCTGTGACCAGCACATTATCGGCAAGACCTGTTCCGTCATTTCGTGGGATTTTTATCCGGAAAGCATTCAAGTCAGCATCGAATACTTTTTCCGGATTATAATAAACTAACGGACCCTGGTCTGTTCCAATCCAGATATTGCCATCGAGATCTTCTGCAATTGAATAGACAAATGAAATTGGCTTATTTTCAGTATCCTTCACAAGCATCTTCTTATACCTGTCATCGCTAAAAACATCCGGAGTATTATTGTCATCCAGAATAAATAGTCCATAACCTCTGGGCAGGACAATCCATTTATACCCGTTTCTTGTAATAATAATATCTCCAACTGTCGGGGCATCAACTGTTACAGGATTCACAATCCAGCTGCCATCGGGTTTAAGAACTTTAATACTACCAATTACTCCACTTTGAGTAATCCAGAGGTTTTTATTTTTATCCATTACCATACCGCAGATTCTTACATACGGTTGTCCGGGAATTATTGTCTGTAATGGTGAATTTGATTCCGTATATTGTTTTACAAGATTGTTATTTTCGTATTCAAGCAATCCTCCTCCCCAGGTTGATACAAAAAAATGATTGCTGTTATCCGGATCTACAGTGGCTCTCATGGCATCCTTGATTGTAGTGGATGAAAAGGAGGTCCAGCTATTATTTTCGTGGATCGATACCTGTAACGGGTTTGAAAGATTATTCCATGTAACATCGACGGCACCTCCGCAAATCAGAGTTTTCCCATTATATGAAGTGATACTATATGCATTATTGGAAGCTGGTCCGGGGAGAGTCAGTGCTGAAAAAACTGACATGTTTTCACCCCTGACAAGACCGGAATTAATATCTGCAATCCATATATCAGTGCCATCAGCGACTGCCTGCGAAATATTTGGTGTTCCCCATCCATAAGAAGAGATAGTTTTATTAAGTGAACCATCATTGTTATAATATTTTATTGAAGCAGAGGAAGAAATTGTAAATCCGCTTTTTGCCGGGTCGAAAGATATGTTATAAACACCAGGAAGGTATGAAAACAGATTACTCACTCCGGCTCCATCGATAGCATAGACAGAGTCGCCTCCCGAAAATGGATCTGACCGGTTAACATATAGCTTATTACCTGAAAAGATCAGTGATGTATATTT
>JAPLED010000125.1 GCA_026391475.1 Bacteroidia bacterium
TATGAAAACCCGTATCCTGCTGGCAGTCATTCTTTCAATTATTCTTGCGCCATCATACGCACAAAAGAAAAAGATACCCCCGCCACCTCCTCCGAAAACTGAGGAAGGTTTCAGGTTTACTCCGGTGGTGGAGTTAAAAGCTACATCTGTAAAAAATCAGGCTGGTACAGGAACATGCTGGTGCTTTGCAACAACTTCTTTCATTGAGGCTGAACTGCTTCGGATGGGCAAAGGAGAATATGATCTTTCAGAAATGTTTATAATAAGATATAACTATGTCGACAGGCTGAAAGACAACTTCATCCAACAAGGTAAAGGAAACCTGGGTCAGGGCAGTGTCGGGCATGACTGGATGGCAGAATTTATAAAAAACGGAATTATACCGGATGAGGTTTATACAGGTCTTAATTACAGTATGACAAACCATAATCACAGCGAACTTAATTCTTTTGTAAATGCTATCGCTACAGTGCCTCTTAAGAGAAACAGGGAAAGCGATCAGTATTTCACTATTGTCGATGCCGTTCTTGATACATATCTTGGCAAAGTTCCTCAAACCTTTACATATAAAGGAGTCGGGTATACTCCAAAATCATTTACAGCAAGCCTTGAAATTAATCCCGATGACTATGTTGAGATAACTTCATTCACTTTTTTCCCGTTCTATACACAAGGACTTGTTCCAATTCCGGATAACTGGAGAAAAATGAATTACTACAACGTGCCTCTCGATGAACTGATCGCAATAATGGATTATTCACTTAATAACGGGTATACTGTTGCCTGGGATGGGGACGTAAGCGAAAAGGGGTTCTCTCACGCTAAAGGTGTTGCAATAATCCCGGAAGTTGAAAATATTGACCAGTACTCCGCTGCCGACAAGGCAAGACTTAGTAAGATGACTAAGGAGGAACGCACCGCTGAAGCCTATAAATTCAGCAAGCCTTTTCCGGAAGTAAAAGTAACTCAGGAATCGCGCGAAGCAGGTTACGATAATAAAACCACCACCGACGATCACCTGATGCATCTTACCGGCATAGTGAAAGATCAGAACGGTAACAAATACTATATCACAAAGAACTCGTGGGGAACTGAAAGAAATCCTTTCGGCGGCTACCTGAATATGTCGGAAAATTATGTCAGGGCCAAGACAATTGCAGTAATGGTGCATAAAAATGCTATACCGGCTGAGATTAAAACCAAACTGGGTTTATAAACCTATTCTGCTAAAAGATTGCAACCTCTTATGTCGCTGGAGTCGAACCTTCCAAGCACCTCAAATCCACCATCCTCATGAAGCCTTCCGAGATCACCGGTAGCAATAAATGAGCATGAGTTGATATTTGCCAGATCAATAATGTTAATTCCCCCGGTTCTGCCAGTTTCAGTATAAAGAGTCAGAGGATCCTGGGGATCCCTTATAACCACTTTCATCCATGGTGGACAATAAAATATCCCGTCTCCTTTCGAATATGCCTGACTCATTAACTCAGTCATCCCATACTCTGAATGTATTGAAGTCACATTGAATTTCTCTTTAAGAATAGTATGAAGTTCCAAACGTGTTAGTTCATTTCTCCTGCCTTTCATTCCTCCGGTCTCCATCACAATAACTCCTGAAAGATCGGGCGATTTTTTTTCAGCCAGATCAAGAAGGGCAAAGCTGACTCCAAACAACAAAATTTTCTGGTCACCGGTTTTTACTTTCCTTATCGCTTTTAACAGATCTTCAATATTGCCTTTGTAAAATCCGCTGAGTGGATGCAGGCTTCTTTCAATAAGTTTATCAGCCATGTAAACAAGTGAAGAACTTTCTCTGTCAGTATATGAAGGAAGCAAAGCGAAAATTAAATATTCTCCGGGGTCTCCGTAAAAAAGCCGGAAAGTTTTTAAAAAACTCTCTTCATACAAGCTTAAATCGCTAACGAAATGCCTCCCGGGAGCAACTCCCGTAGTGCCGCTGCTTTCAAAAATCATTTCAACAGGAAAGCCACCGGTAACAATTTTATGATTCCTATAAAATTCTACCGGAAGAAATGGTATATCGTCAGGAGTTTTAACTGCATCATTATTCTTCCCGAGACTGGTTATAAAATCCTGATATACAGTATTTTTATCGTGCTGATAATCAAATATTTCCAGGGCAATTTTCAGAAAGTCAGTCCGATTTTTAATATTGAAGATTCTATTCCGCAAATCTGTTCTCATTTGCCCGGGAAAGTTAATGATCCATCAGTCTGATAGAGCCACTCAAAGGTACATTCTCCGTAGAGGAGATTATTCCTTATCTCATTTTTGGTGCTGATAATCCTGATTTTTGCATAGTTCTCGCTGCCTGTTCTGAATACCCATACCTGGTTATCGTTTATCGGGTCTGCCATCTCTTGCCATTGATAAGCTCCCACTGTTTTCAGGTTATTAAATGCTGAAACAGCAGATGCAGCGTCAGGGTAATCTCCTATCTTGTAGAAAGAGGGTTTGAAATTATCTGCCTGCAGGATCAACCTGCTGACCGGATTGTCAATATTGACATATATTGTAATGTCATAACCCGTATTATCAAGAGTTGAAACCTTCTTTGCTTTAGAAAATGAAAAACCATTTGCATAATATGGACCTGTCCCGTATAGAGTGTTATCAATTGTTTCCGTTCCAGATGTTCGTGGTTTATCATCTTTCCGGCAACCGGAAAGAATTGTCACGATTATCATTAATATAAAAAATGACCTTTTCATAATCAGTACAAAGATAACACAAAATAGGCCGCACCTAAATGCAGCCTATTTATAATAATTAAAGGTATAAACAAGTGTTCCCCCTTTCGCCCTTGCTCCCCCTCTCCCCTTCTTCTTCTATTCTCCGCGAATAGCAGTTATCCCCGGCAGCTTTTTGCCTTCCATATATTCGAGCATTGCGCCGCCGCCGGTTGAAACATAGCTGACTTTATCTGCAAGCCCGTTTTTGTTGATCGCCGCTACTGAGTCGCCTCCGCCGATAAGGCTATAGGCTCCTTTAGATGTAGCGGCAGCTATTGCTTTAGCTACGGCAGTTGTACCCTTTGAGAATTTCTCCATCTCAAATACACCCATCGGTCCGTTCCACAGAATAGTTTTGGAGTTTTCAATAACCGACGAAAATAGCTTTATGGATTTTTCAGCAATATCCAGGCCCAGCCAACCATCTTCTACTGCATCAGCAGCTGTAACAGATGTTTTGGCGTCATTATCGAACTTATCAGCATTAAGGCTGTCAACGGGAAGATATAGATTAACTTTCTTTTCTTTAGCCTTTTCAATAAGTTTCAGAGCAAGATCAAGTTTATCCTCTTCACAAAGCGACTTGCCGATTTTCCCGCCCATAGCTTTAATAAAGGTATAGGTCATACCGCCTCCTATAATCAGATTATCAACCCTGTTCAGCAGGTTTTCAATCAGCATAATCTTATCTGATACTTTTGCTCCACCCATAATGGCGGTAAACGGATGCTGTGAATTATTTAACACCTTATCCATTGCTGCAAGCTCACTGTTAATCAGATACCCGAACATCATCTTGTCTTTAGGGAAATAATCAGCCATCACAGCAGTAGTAGCATGAGCACGGTGAGCAGTACCGAAAGCATCATTAACATAAATTTCAGCATACCCTGACAATTTTTTTGCCATCTCTTTCTGTTTGATCTTCATCTCAGCTTTTGCAGCTTTCTTCTCCTCATCTGTTGCTGTCTCAGGCAGAATGGGTTTCCCCTCCTCTTCAGGATAAAAACGGACATTCTCGAGAAGTAAAACCTCACCTGGCTTCAGTGCTGCAGACATTTTAACGGCAGATTCTCCAAGACAATCGTCGGCAAAAAGTACTTTTTTACCAAGAAGTTTTTCCAGTACGGGAAGAACAGGCTTAAGCGAATATTTTTCCATCCGGCCCTCTGGTCTTCCGAGGTGAGACATAAGTATAAGGCAACCGCCATCGTTAATAATCTTGTTGATTGTCAGTAATGCTCCCTTTATACGGGTATCGTCTGTTACTGTAAAAGTTTTTTTGTCGAGGGGTACATTGAAATCGACCCTGACTATTGCTTTCTTTCCCTTGAAGTTAAAGTCCTGAATCATTTTCATTTATTAAGAAGTTTTAGTTAACAATTATTTGAATTAGTCTGGCTAAAAAGAATAAAAATATTTTATTCTTATTCAGAACCATTATCTATTACAAACCTAATCTTTTTTTAGAAATATTTTATTGAAGATTTGAAACAAAAACGGGGGAATCTGTGTTCTGGTTTCATAATTAACAGAAATGAAAAAGATTGATTAAATTTGAAAAAAAGTTATGGCAAAAATTACACTAAAAGGAAATCCGATAAATACATCGGGGCACCTTCCATCGAAAGGGAGCAAAGCCCCTGATTTTAAACTTATTAAGTCTGACCTTGGAAACCTGTCCCTATCAGAGCTTAAGGGGAAAAAACTAATTCTGAACATATTCCCGAGCCTTGACACATCAGTATGTGCTACCTCGGTCCGCAAATTCAACCAACTTGCAGCAGGAAAGACAAATACAGTGGTTCTGGCTATATCCAAGGACCTTCCTTTTGCTCACAGCCGTTTTTGCACCACAGAAGGGATTACAAATGTTGTTACTCTCTCGGGCTTTCGCGATACAGCTTTTGGAAAATCATATGGCATTGACATCGTTGATGGACCACTTGCCGGACTCTATGCACGCAGCATTGTCGCCGTTGATGAAAAAGGAATCGTGATTTATACACAGCTTGTACCTGAGATAGTTGAAGAACCTGATTATGATGCAGCTCTTGCAGCGTTATAATAATTGGAAAATGAATTTCTCGCAGATACCGGGTCAAAAAGAGATTATTGGTAAGTTACTCCGGTCCGTTAAGGAAGAGAGAGTAAGCCATGCCCAGCTGTTTACCGGTCCTGAAGGATGTGGCAGTATGGCTCTGGCTCTGGCCTATGCCAAGCTTATCAGTTGTGAGAACCGGACGGAACATGACTCATGCGGCACTTGCAAGTCGTGCGTCAAATATGAGAAAATGATCCATCCCGATCTGCATTTTGTATTTCCTGTTATAAAAAGAAAGAAAGACACAGATCCTGTAAGTGACAATTATTTAGAGGAATGGAGGGAATTTGTAAAGAAGTCTCCATATTTTACTATTAACAACTGGCTCGATTCAATAGAGGTTGGTAATGCCCAGGGAATGATATTTGCTTCTGAAGCTTCAGAAATAATAAAGAAACTGAGCCTTAAAACGTTCGAATCGGATTTTAAAATAATGATTATATGGCTGCCCGAAAAAATGCATCAGGCTTCAGCCAATAAGCTTCTTAAAATGATTGAGGAGCCGCCGGAGAAAACTCTCTTTCTGCTTGTTTCAGAAGAGGCCGATAAGGTTATCCCTACTATACTTTCGAGATGCCAACTTGTAAAGATACCGTCCTTCAGCAGCAGTGATATTGAAAAATATCTTGTCCAACGGTTTAGCATCGCTGCCGACAAAGCTGCCGATATATCGCGTGTTTCCAACGGAAATATCACCAGGGCAATTGAGTTATGCGAAAACGAAGACACTTCCATGGCGAACCTTGACCGTTTTAAGAGCCTGATGAGATTCGCATGGAAACGCGATATCATTTCAATAATCAGTTGGTCGGAGGAGATTGCCACAACAGGAAGAGAAGCGCAGAAGAATTTTATCTCTTTTTCAATGAGAATTCTCAGGGAAAACCTTATGCTGTCACTCGATCAGCTGAAAAACAGACTGGTATTCCTTACGGGTGAAGAGGCAACTTTCTCCGGAAAGTTCCACCCTTTCATCAATCAGAATAATATCTATCCGCTTACTGAAGAGTTTAACCTGGTCTATTCTCATATTGAAGCAAACGGTAATGCGAAAATCATCTTTCTTGATCTTGCATTAAAAATTACCAGGCTCATCCGCTGATCCTGAAACTCATTGTTGAAATTAATGCTTTTATTCACTATTTTTGCGGGGTAATTTCGGTAGCATAAGAGTTTTATGACAGATAACGAAGATATTCAAGGGCAACCCGGGGAAGAGATCCGGATGCCTGATATAACATATAAACCCGGGTATAATAAACTGGATTCTTTCAACTGGTTGAAAGACCTTCCTGACATTCCGGAGGGTAATGATATTGTTGAAATCCGATTCAAGAATACACGAAAAGGATTTTTCAGGAATGTTAATGGTCTAAGGCTTGAGATTGGCGACGTCGTTGCAGTGGAAGCCTCCCCCGGACATGATATCGGTAGAGTGTCAATGATTGGACCTCTGATAGATGAACAACTGAAAAAACTTAAAGTCCATCCATCACCCGATGACCTGAAAAAAGTTTACCGAAAAGCTAAAGCTGTCGATATTCAGAAGTGGGAAGAAGCAAAAAAACTTGAGACCCCGACCATGCTGCGTTCAAGAAAAATTTCTGAAGAAATCAAACTTAATATGAAGATCGGGGATGTTGAATATCAGGGCGATAAAACAAAGGCTATCTTCTATTACATTGCAGATGAAAGAGTTGATTTCCGCCAGCTTATTAAAATTCTTGCCGATGAGTTCAGGGTAAGGATAGAGATGCGCCAGATTGGTGCACGCCAGGAAGCAGGGAGGATTGGAGGAATAGGCTCATGCGGAAGAGAGCTCTGCTGTTCAACTTATATCACTAATTTTATTTCAGTTACAACAACTCATGCAAAATACCAGGAGTTATCTCTTAACCCGCAGAAACTCGCCGGACAATGCAGTAAACTGAAATGTTGTCTTAATTTTGAACTCGATTGCTATGTAGATGCACAGAGGTCATTCCCACCAAAAGATGTTCCGCTTGAAGCCCTCGATTGTACTGCTTATTTCTTTAAGATGGAGGTACATAAAGGTATTTACTGGTATTCAACCGATCAGCATTCATCAGAAAATGTTGTCGCCCTGCCGGTTCAAAGGGTAAAAGAGATAATAGCGATTAACAGAAAAGGGGAAAAGGTCGACAGACTTCTGCTGATTGATGAATCTTGGGATTCTGCTCCTGTTTCCCAGGACCTTTTAAAGAATAACAGTCTTACAAGGTTTGACCCGCCTGACAATAAAAGCCAGCCGAACAGGAATCCAAACAAAAGAAAAAACAGAAGATTCAATGATAAAAGGAATAAATAGATATTCATTCGTTTTAATATTGACATCCTTAGTACTGCTGTCATCCTGCAACAGTAATGTTGTATATACCGATTCTCTGGAGATGCCCGAAAAGACCTGGAAACTGTTGGATATTTCAGCTTTCAAAATCCCCATAACTGATACTTTAAACAGTAATAATGTCTTTTTTACAATCAGAACCGGCTCATCATACCCGTTTCGCAATATTTACCTTTTCGTAACGACGACCTCCCCCAACGGAAAAAGCATTACAGATACCCTTCAATATAATCTTGCTGATGAAAAGGGAAAGTGGTATGGTAAAGGATTCGGTGATATACACGAACTTAAACTTCCATATAAAACAAATGTATACTTCCCTGTGAAAGGCTCATATCAGTTTAAGATTCAGCATGGTATGCGTGTTGAAGATCTTAAAGGCGTTTATGATTTCGGGTTGAGAATAGAAAAGATCAGCAAATAAATCTCCGGAAGTGGGAAAAAATAAACTGGGCAGATGGACTGAACTGGGAGCATTTGATAATGTAATACAGCCCGAAATCGGAGATGTTTCCGCAAAAGATCACCCTGTAAAAGGCAGATGGAATAAGGAGATGTTCAAAAATGAAAATCCGATTATTCTTGAGCTGGGATGCGGTAAAGGAGAATATACAATCGGACTGGCAACCAGATTTCCTGAAAATAATTATATCGGAATTGATATAAAGGGAGCCCGCATTTGGCGCGGAGCTAAAACAGCCAACGAACAGAAATTACTCAATGTTGCCTTCGTCCGAACAAGAATAGAGTTTATTAATTCGTTCTTCTCCACAGATGAGGTTGATGAGATCTGGATCACCTTCCCTGACCCTCATCCGGGAGGAAGAAATTCAAATAAGAGACTTACATCCCCATGGTTCCTTAATCGATATCGTCAGTTCCTGAAAAACAAGGGAATAGTTCATCTTAAAACTGATAATACTGAGCTGTTTAATTACACAAAAACAGTCGTCGAAAATAATAACCTCGAAATGGTCTTTGCCACAAATGACCTTTATTCAGAAAACCTTTCGGATGACATTCTTCCAATAAGAACCCATTATGAAAAGATCTTCCTGAATGATGGACTAAAAATCAACTATCTCTTTTTCAGAGTGGAAAGAGAAAAGATTATAGAAGATGCCTTACGGAAAGCAAAAAAGTAATAACGACTTTTTCTCAAAGGTATATGAAGTCACAAAACTTATACCTTACGGAAGGATAACATCATATGGTGCTATTGCCCGGTTTCTCGGTTCCGGCAGATCAGCCCGCATGGTAGGGTGGGCCCTCAACATGTGCCACAACAATCCTGAATTTATCCCTGCCCACAGAGTTGTCAACCGTAATGGACTGCTTACCGGGAAACATCATTTCGGTAATTCCTCTACCATGGAACAACTTCTAAAAAATGAGGGCATCATCATTGAGGATGACCGGATCATTAACTTCAGAGAAAAATTCTGGGATCCCCTTACAGAACTGAATTAGATATTTTGCATTCTGCCAAAAAATTGGTAAAATTGCACCTTGTTTATATTTAAATTAAATAAAAATAACAAGCTCAGTGTTTTCAAAAGAACATATTTTAAAAGCCCTTTCCAGGGTCTTCCACCCCGAAAAAGGAAAAGATATAGTTACCCTGGGGATGATCTCGGAAATTGAATCCGGTGAAAACGGCATCTCTCTTACAATAGTGCCCGAGAAGTCAAATGACCCTTTCATTTCATCAATCAGGAGCACAATTGTAAAGACAATAAAAGAGGTTCTCGGACCAGATGCTGTTATTAACGAGATAAAAGTTCAGCCAAAAGTCATTGTTGGAAAACAACATGAAAAACATCGGGAAGTCTTACCTGAAGTCACAAATATAATTGCTGTCTCTTCAGGTAAGGGAGGTGTAGGAAAATCAACAATCGCTGTAAACCTGGCAATCGCCCTTGCACGAAAGAGATTTAGTGTCGGGCTACTCGATGCTGACGTCTACGGGCCATCTGTTCCTAAAATGTTCGATGCCGAAAAATACAGGCCTGAGGTAAAAAGAGAAAATAATACTGATCATATTATTCCTTTAACAAAATATGGAGTTAAGGTTCTTTCTCCAGGATTTTTTGTTGATCCGGCGGATGCAGTTATATGGAGAGGACCAATGGCTTCAAATTTCCTTAAGCAACTTATAACACAGGGCGAATGGGGGGCTCTCGATTACCTTCTTGTTGATCTCCCTCCCGGGACAAGCGATATTCATCTGACACTGGTGCAGGAGGTCCCGGTTACCGGCGCAATAGTTGTAACCACACCCCAGGATGTTGCCCTTGCCGATGCGGTTAAAGGAATTTCAATGTTCAGGAGCGATAAAATTAATGTCCCTGTACTCGGCCTTATCGAAAATATGTCGTGGTTTACTCCTGCAGAACTGCCTTCAAACAAATACTACATTTTCGGGAAAGAAGGAGGCAAAAAACTTTCCGAAAAAATGAAAGTACCTCTTCTTGGGCAGATTCCTCTGATTCAGAGCATCTGTGAGGGAAGTGATAATGGTCGGCCGGTGGCACTGGGAGATTCAATAACGGGAAATGCATTTATGGAACTTGCAGGTGAGGTGATAGAAAAAATAAATAAAAGGAACAAAGATCATAGTCCAACTGTTAAACTACAGATAACTAAATAAATATTTAAAGATATGACAGAAACAAAAAGTATTAAAGACCGTGTTTTGAAAGCGCTCGAAAGAGTCAGACCATATCTTCAGTCCGATGGAGGTGATATTAACCTTATTGATGTAACTGATGATATGACTGTTAAGGTAAAACTTACCGGAGCGTGCCATGGCTGCCCTTACAGCATGCAGACCTTAAAAGCTGGCGTTGAACAGGCAATTATGAAAGAAGTTCCCGAAATTAAGAGAGTTATCTCAGCCTGAGAAAACACATCAACTTAATTTTATCTACCTTTGAAATACTATACACAAATTTAGTCAGTTATAGTATTTAAAGTCATTTTATTGGCTTCACAAAAAGCATCATATAAATATCTTGTGTTATTGGGATTGTCCATGATCCTGACAAACTGTTCGGTTGAAAAAAACACGGACACATCAAGATTTTATAATAGCCTCACCTCCAGATATAATATCTATTTTAATGGTTATGAGAGCTTTAAAGCAGGTCTGGGTAAAATAACCAGTGGTTATAAGGATGACTATGCAGAAATGCTTAAGGTATTTGAATACAGCGATCCTTCAACAGCTACTCTCTGCTCCTCCGAAATGGAAAGAGCAATACAGAAAGCCTCAAAAGTAATTACCTTAAAATCCATCACTTCAAAACCTGAAACAAAAGACAAACGCCTGCCATCAGATAAAGAGAAGGAATTATTTGACAAGAAGGAATATAATGAGTGGGTAGATGACAGTTATCTGCTTATAGGTAAGGCTCGTTTCTATAAACAGGAGTTTAATGAAGCATCCGCTGTCTTCAATTACTGCATAGCCGAGGCAAACGATCCGTTGATCAAAGCAGAAGCTGCGATCTGGCTGGCCAGAATTTATAACGAGACCGGTAACTTTAATGAATCATTAAGATTAATTTCTGAGCTTAACATAACAGCAGACTTCACAAGATCTTTAAAATCAATGTACTACACAACACTGGCAGATCTCTTCATCAAACAAAAAAAATATTCTGAAGCTATAAGTCCGCTCAGTAAATCAATTGAACTGGTTTCGGGGAAAAGGACAAAATACAGGCTGACCTACCTATTGGCTCAATTATATGAGCAAACAGGAGACGGAGCCAGGGCTACATCTCTATATCGCGAAGTTGTTAAGATGAACCCGCCCTATGATATTGAATTTAATGCCAGGATAAATATTGCCGGTGTTTTTGATATTAACTCCGGAAATCCACAGGAAATAAGAAGAGAACTTGAAAAAATGCTGAAAGATTCAAAGAACAAAGATTTTCAGGATCAGATTTATTTTGCTCTGGGTAATATGTCGATGAAAGAAGGAAACGAGACAGAGGCCCTGGAATTCTTCAGAAAGTCAGCATCGGCTAATTCGCAGAATCAAAACCAGAAAGGAAGATCCTATCTTGCCCTTGCCGGTCATTATTATGAAAAATCCGATTATATGAAGGCCGGAAAGTACTATGATAGTACTGTCTTTTTCCTTGACCAGAAGTATCCCGATTACCAGGCTTTAAAAACTAAATCACAAAGTCTGAATGCTCTTGTTTCACAATTAACTGTTATCCAGACTGAAGACAGCCTGCAAAGAGTGGCATCGATGACTGAACCCGAGAGGTATGCCCTGATTTCATCAATCATCGCCAAAATCATTAAAGACGGAAGTGAAGGAAAAATTTCAGAATATTCCGACAAATATAATCCGGGCCAGTTTTATGAGAACGAGAGACGTTCTCAGGGGAATATCGAACAAGAAGGCAAATGGTATTTCTATAACCAGGCGACCCTTACCTTTGGTCGTACTGAATTCCGGAAACGGTGGGGAGACAGAAAGCTTGAAGACAACTGGAGAAGGTCAAACAAAGCAAGAGCAAGTGCACCGCAGGTTTCGGCCAACTCTGACCAGGCTTTCCCGAACGGCTTTGACACTGCAACTGCAGTACTCGATTACAAAAAACCTGAATTTTATCTTAAGAACCTTCCATTAACCGATTCTTTACTTAAGATTTCCAACGAAAAGATAGCCAATGCCCTACTGAATGCCGGAAAAGCATATTCCGAAAGATTACTTGACCAGGCAAGAGCCACAGA
The DNA here is from genome assembly GCA_026391475.1 of Bacteroidia bacterium. Classification (GTDB taxonomy): domain Bacteria; phylum Bacteroidota; class Bacteroidia; order Bacteroidales; family VadinHA17; genus LD21. The sequence continues at coordinate 11,987 of JAPLED010000125.1, forward strand.
AACATTTGAGTCACTTATTAACCGTTACTCTGGCAGTGTACTTGTTCCTGAGGCATTATACAATCTATATAGGATCAATAAAGAAAAGAATAGTTCTAAATCTGAAGCTTACAGGCAGCGGTTACTCGAAAAATATCCCGGCAGCGAATTTGCCAGAATTCTTTCAGATCCTGACTATTACGAAAAAAAGATGGCCGATCTGAAAATGGCTGAAAGACTTTATGAGGAGGCATACAATGCATATAATAATGAGAAATTTAACGATGCAATCGCGCTCTGTGATGATGCTTTGAAAAAATCCCCTCAGGGTCTTCTTGCACCCAAATTCATGCTTCTTCGTGCCTATTCTGTTGCCCGGATAAGTGATGAAAGAAGCTTTAAGGAAGAGCTCAACAACCTTATAAAAACATGGCCGGAAACAGCCGAAAGCAAGAAAGCACAAGAGATAATAGCATTCCTGAACCAAAAAATTCCTGAACTGAAAATTGAAGAAGATAAAAAGATCGCTACGGAATTATATATCGCGGATACAACTGTAAATCATGTTTTTGTATTGATCATTTCTGATCCGGCATTCAATATCAATCTGGCAACTTTTGATGTAATCAGTTATAATATTGATAATTATACAAATAAAAATTACCGCACTGAAGGCTTACTTGTTGATAATAAATATATAATGATATCTGTTTCGGGCTTTTCAGATTATGCCCAGACGTTCGATTATTACAGTGCTTTCAGGACTGATCAGATTGTCAGAAATCCTTCGGGCACAAAAATGATGACTTTTATAATAAGCAACAATAACCTCAAGGCCCTTAACAACGATAAAAATCCCGGGCGCTATCAGCTTTTCTTTATGGAAAAATATTTAAAATGAGAAAAATAAGAATACTCTGGACTGATGATGAGGTTGAGGCACTGAAGCCACATATTTTTTTCCTTGAAGAGAAAGGTTACGAGATCGATACCTGCTCCAACGGAAACGATACTATTGACCTCGTCAGACAGAATCGGTACGATCTTATTTTTCTTGATGAAAACATGCCAGGGTTAAGTGGAATTGAGACTCTCAGGCTTATAAAGGAGGTAAGGACCGATATCCCTGTTGTGATGATCACCAAGAGCGATGAAGAGGAGCTAATGGAGGCAGCTATCGGATCGGAGATAGCCGATTATCTGATTAAACCTGTGAAGCCAAAACAGGTACTTCTTGCAATAAAAAAGATACTCGACCAGCGACGACTGATAACGGAAAAAACAACAACCGACTACCGGCAGGAATTCAGCCGGATAAGCAACATGATTTCAACAGCCTCAGCATTTAGCGACTGGACAGAGCTATATAAAAAGTTAGTATTCTGGGAATCAGAACTTGAAAAGTCGACCGATCCGGGTATGGCTGAGATCCTGAAATTACAGGAGAACGAAGCCAACAATTCTTTTTCAAAATTCATGATTAATAATTATCTAGGTTGGCTTAATCCTGAAAATTCGAATAAACCTGTACTATCTTCTGCCCTTTTCTCAAAAAAAATATTCCCGCAAATACATGAACACAAACCTCTCTTTTTTATCCTTATAGATAATATGCGGTACGACCAGTGGAAAACAATTTCAGGTGAGCTATCCGGTCTGTACAGGATTATTGAAGAGGACATCTATTTCAGTATTTTACCAACTACAACACAATTCAGCCGGAACTCGATTTTCGCAGGACTGATGCCATCAGTAATTGCAGAGACTATGCCTGAGTTCTGGATAAATGATGATGAGGAGGAAGGGAAAAATAATTTTGAAGAAGAGTTATTTAAGAGCCAGTTAACCCGGAAAGGTCTGAAATACAAATGGTCTTATAATAAAATCAGCAGCAGCATTGAAGGTAAAAAAGTAAATGAGAAGGTAAGGTCGTTGCTTGAAAATGATATCAACATTCTTGTTTTTAATTTTGTCGATATGCTTTCGCATGCAAGAACCGAGAGCGGCCTGATCCGCGACCTTGCTAACGATGAGCCTGCTTACCGGAGCCTGACCCGCTCCTGGTTTGTGCATTCATCGTTGTTTGAATTGCTGAAAATACTTGCATCCCATCCCGTTAAGGTGATATTCAGTACCGACCATGGCACAATAAGAGTTCAGAATCCGTTAAAAATAATCGGCGACAGGAAAACATCTTCCAACCTCAGGTATAAAATGGGAAGAAACCTCGATTACGATCCCAAAAAAGTATTTGAGTTGATAAAACCGGAAAAGGCGATGCTGCCTAAAACGAATATCAGTTCAAGATATATCTTTGCTCTCAACAAAGACTACCTTGTTTATCAGAATAATTATAACTATTATGCCGGTTATTATAAGGATACTTTCCAGCATGGAGGGATTTCGATGCAGGAGATAATGTTACCGGTTGCCTGTCTTGAACCTGTTTAATAAATGTTTTATTGATCCCGATGAAGATATTAATAAAGGATAAAAGGCATTTGTCAGCTGCTGCAAAAAAGCTTCTGAAACATACCGGAGATAGTAAAATATTTGCCTTTTACGGGTCAATGGGTGCAGGTAAAACAACAATCATCAAAGCTATATGCGAAGCTCTGGGTGTCATTGATATTGTCAGCAGCCCTACTTTCACACTTGTAAATGAATACCGGACTTCCAAAGGAGAAACTTTATATCATATCGATTTCTACAGGATTAAGAAACAGGAAGAGGTCTTTGACTTAGGTATTGAAGAGTACCTGTCAGGCGATTCATACTGCTTTATGGAGTGGCCTGAGCTTATCGAAGAAATTCTTCCTCCGGAAAGGGTGAGTGTCAGAATTACAGTTGATGATAATGAGCAACGAACGCTTTTGGTATCATAACAACATCAGATTTTGCTCTGTATTGCAATTTTTTTACCTTTGAAAAAATAACCCCTTCCTAATGATGAACGAGAAAGGTAAGAGCGGAAAAGTCAGTTTTGGCAATACTGCTTTCATGCCAAAAGAAGAACACCTGGAAACTGCTGTTAAAAACCGGAGAATTTCAATCGGTATTCCAAGCGACAATAAAGATGATGAGAAAAGAGTGGCACTTACACCTGAGTCAGTTAATCTGCTTGTTGAAAGTGACAATGAGGTTTTTGTTCAGAAAGGTGCCGGACTTGGGGCCAATTACACAGATAAGGATTACAGTGAGAACGGAGCAATTATAAGCGACTCTCCGGCAAGGGTTTATAGCGCCGATGTGGTAATCAAGGTTGCACCTTTTTCAGAGGAAGAAACCGATTATCTTAAAGGCAATCAGGTTGTGATGTCGTATCTTAATGTCCTTAAGCTTAATGAAGAAACCCTTGGAAAACTCATCAGGAAAAAAGTCATAGCGATAGCATTTGAAAAGATCCGCGACAACAACGGGGTTATGCCTGTAGTGGAGTCGATGAGTGAAATATGTGGTATAACATCCCTTCTTGTTGCATCGGAATATCTCAGCAATATGCATGGAGGCAAAGGGGTTTTGCTTGGTGGTATTACAGGTGTTACGCCAACTGAGGTCGTCATTATAGGAGCAAATACTGCAGGAGAATATGCTGCCAGAGCTGCAATCGGACTTGGATCAACGGTTAGAATATTCGACAATTCGCTCCATAAGTTAAGAAGATTCCAGAATCTGCTCGGTCAGAGGCTTCAGACATCTGTCTTTCATCCCCAGGTTTTAAGGAAAGCTCTTAAATCAGCCGATGTGCTCATTGGCGCTATTGAACTTGAAGATCTCCGGCCCTGGTATTATATTACTGAAGATATGATACTTAATATGAAAAAAGGAGCTGTAGTTATTGATCTCAGTATTGACCGTGGCGGTTGCATCGAAACAACAGAATGCCGTGCCCTGCAGGATCCGGTTTATGAGAAACATGGCGTTATACATTTTTCAGCATGGAATCTTCCGTCGCGAGTTGCACGGACAGCATCCATAGCGCTAAGTAATATTTTCACCCCTTTGCTTCAGAGTATGGCTGATGCCGGTGGAATAACCCAGTTGCTGAAAAATGATCAGGGTGTGCGGAACGGAGTCTATTTATATAATGGTATGCTCACAAATGAAACATTGGGACAGAAATTCGGTATAATCTCAAAAGACCTCGATCTTCTTATCTCAGCGTTCTGATCATCAGACGAATGTAAGGGTAGCTTTTTTGCCTTTAACATCAATTTTTGCCTGCTTTCCGATATAGAATGCCCTGTTATCGGCAACATGTCCGGCAGGAAAATTAAAAAAGAGAGGATAATCATATTCACTAACGATTCCAAAAATAGTCTCTTCAATACTCCTCCCCCAGGGAATTTTTACCTCCTCAATCTTATTCATTCCGCCAACCACCAGTGCAGATAATCCTTCCAGTTTCCCTGCAAGCTTAAGCGAGGTCATCATCCTGTCGAGATGATAGTAATACTCTCCCACCTCCTCAATAAATAATATCTTTCCCCTTGTTACCGGCTCTGCCGGTGTTCCTGTCAGACTATAGATAAGAGAAAGATTTCCTCCTGTCATTTCACCGGCCACATTCAGACCCTTAAAAAAGGTGCCTTTCCATTCAATTGGCTGAATATCACCGAATAATGCCTTCTGCAATGATCTGAAAGTACTCCGTGTCTTTTCAGGATTAAAAAAGTTTAAAGGCATGTCACCATGCACCGACATAATTCCGCAAACTTCACTTAACCACATGTGTAAAACGGTTATATCGCTGAATCCAACGTACCATTTTGGATTTTCCATCAAGGCAGAGAAATCAACTTTGCCTATAATTTTTGAAACGCCATAGCCCCCTCTTGAGCAGATAACAGCCTTAATTTCAGGGTCATTAGTCATCTCCTGAAGATCGGATAAGCGATCTTCATCACTTCCGGCAAAAGGGCCGTTACATTTCATGGCATTTTTGCCGACACGTACTCTCAATCCCCATTTTTCAAGAAAAGTAACAGCATCAACCAGTTTCTTTTCTTCAATGCAAAATGAAGGTGATATTATTGCCACCTCATCTCCGGGTTTAAGATATTCGGGTTGAATTTTATTCGCAGACATATAAATAATATAATATGTAAATGTAAACCAAATTGTTTCGTTCTCCAAGCTTTCAATCCCCCAGTTGGGGGGGTTGGGGGGTAAAAAGGAAAGTAAAATTTATTATCTTTGTTCGGTTTTATAGATTGTTAACACCTCATTTTCAATATCATGAAGAATTTTAAAAGATATCTTGTCACTTCAGCACTTCCCTATGCTAACGGCCCGATACATATCGGCCATCTTGCAGGAGTTTATATACCTTCCGATATTTATACCAGGTACTTGAGAATGAAGGGAGTGGACGTGATATCAGTATGCGGATCCGACGAACATGGTGTTCCGATTACTCTGAAAGCCCGCAAAGAAGGTGTAAGCCCGCAGGAGATTGTTGACAGATATCACACGATAAATAAAAAGGCATTTGAGGATTTTGGAATTGCTTTCGACATCTTTTCACGGACATCAAATAAAGTACATTACGAAACTGCATCCGATTTTTTCAGGACACTTTATAATAAAGGTGAATTCATTGAAAAATCTTCTGAACAGTATTTTGATGAAGAGGCAGGCTGCTTTCTTGCCGACAGGTATATTATGGGGATATGCCCTCATTGCGGAAATGAGAATGCCTATGGCGACCAGTGTGAAAAATGCGGAACATCGCTAAGTCCCAATGAACTTATCAATCCGCATTCAACTATCAGCGGCAATAAACCGGTGTTACGCGAAACTTTGCATTGGTATCTGCCACTCGACAAATATGAACCATGGCTTAAAAAATGGATTCTCGAAGATCATAAGGAATGGAAAGTTAATGTTTACGGACAGTGTAAATCGTGGCTCGATCAGGGTTTGCAGCCCAGGGCTGTCAGCCGTGATCTCGACTGGGGAGTACCGGTACCTGTTGAGGGTGCAAAAGGTAAAGTTCTTTATGTTTGGTTCGATGCCCCTATAGGTTATATCTCTGCTACAAAAGAACTTACTCCCGACTGGAAAAAATACTGGAAGGATAAGGAGACGAAGATGGTTCACTTCATAGGGAAAGATAATATTGTATTCCATTGTATCATATTCCCTGCTATGCTAAAAGCAGAGGGAACCTTCATTCTTCCTGAAAATGTTCCTGCCAATGAATTTCTGAATCTCGAAAACAACAAAATATCAACGTCAAGAAACTGGGCTGTTTGGCTTCACGAATACCTTGAAGATTTTCCCGGGAAACAGGATGTTCTGAGATATTCCCTCTGTGCCAACGCACCCGAAACAAAAGATAATGATTTCACCTGGAAAGATTTTCAGGCACGCAATAACAACGAATTGGTTGCAATTCTCGGGAACTTTGTCAATCGGGCTCTTGTGCTTACCAATAATTATTATGACGGGAAAGTACCTGCTAGAGGAAAAACCGATTCAAATGATGATGCTGCTTTGAAAGAAATTGCCCTGATCAGGGAAAATGTTGAAGCCAGCCTGGAGGCATTCAGGTTCCGTGAAGCACTGAAAGAGGCAATGAATCTTGCACGACTTGGCAATAAATACCTTGCTGATACTGAACCCTGGAAAGTCATAAAGACTGACCCTGAAAGAGTTAAGACAATACTGAACATTGCGTTGCAGATAACTGCAAACCTGACAATCATTTGTGAACCATTTCTGCCTTTCTCGATGGAGAAATTACGCGGCTGGATCAATTTCAATGAGTTGAAATGGAGCGAAGCGGGTAAAACAGACCTCCTGATTACAGGTCACGTTATCAATAAACCCGGATTACTCTTTGAAAAAATTGAAGATGAAGATATCACTAAGCAGATAGATAAGCTTCTGGCAACAAAAAAAGCAAATGAAGCAGAAGGAGCAAAAACAGCTCCC
>JAPLED010000117.1 GCA_026391475.1 Bacteroidia bacterium
TCAAAAATTTTAAGAAGGCCATCCTCGTCGATAACCTCTTTTCTTGCTGTGTTGACAATAACAGCATCCTTTGGCATCTTCTTCAAAAGATCATGACCAATTGATTTTTTTGTTTTATCGTTTGCAGGCATGTGCAAAGATATATACTGGCATTTCGAATATAACTCTTCAGCGTTTTTGCAGACTTTGACACCACTTCTTTTAATATCATCCTCATTCACAAAAGGATCGTAAGCATAAACATCCATTCCGAATCCTTTTGCTATCTCAGCAACATATTTCCCGACATTTCCAAATGCGTGAATACCAATCGTTTTACCTCTTAGTTCACTTCCCGATTTGCCAGTGAATCCTCCGCGCGCCTGATAAAGCATCATTTCAAATGCCAGTTCAGCAACTGCATTTGAGTTTTGTCCAGGGGTATTCATTGCCACAACTTTATGAGCGGTACATGCAGGAAGGTCAAGGTTATCGTAACCTGCACCGGCACGGACAACGATCTTTAGCTTCTTTGCAGAGTCAAGGACTTCTGAAGTTATCAAATCGCTCCGAACGATCATTGCATCGGCATCAGTAACTGCAGCAAGAAGTTCTGAAACACTTTTATAGCTCTCGAGCAGGGCAAGATGATGGCCTGCGGCCTCAGTTACATCACGTATCTTCGCGATTGCCACCGGGGCAAATGGTTTGTCTGTTGCAACCAGGATTTTCATATTAATGTTTTTAATAATTATAAAGACTCCGGGTTCCCCCGCAGCACTTAATATTATGGTTACTTAATTTTTTGATTCAAACTCTTTCATAGTGCTTACCAGGGCTTCAACGCTTTCTTTCGGAAGGGCATTATAAGTGGAAGCACGGAATCCGCCCACGGAGCGATGACCTTCAATACCAAGCATTCCTTTTGATTTTGCAAAGTCAGCGAATGGCTTTTCAAGTTCTTTGTACTTTTCGGCCATAACAAAGCAGATATTCATAAGAGACCTGTCTTCAGGATCAGCAATCGTAGGAACAAACAATTTATTTCTGTCGATCTCGTCATAAAGAATTTTTGCTTTTTCAATATTTTTCTTCTGGATAGCTTTCACTCCGCCAAGCTGTTTCAACCATGTCAGAGTCTGCTGTGCGGCAAAAACTGCAAACACAGGAGGTGTATTGAACATTGACTCCCCTTTTATATGTACTCTGTAGTCGAGCATAGATGGAAGCGGACGTGTTACTTTACCAAGTACATCTTCCTTAACTATGACAAAAGCAACACCTGCAGGTGCAAGATTTTTCTGGGCGCCACCATAAATAATCGAATATTTTGAAACATCTATCGGTCGGCTGAAAATATCGGACGACATATCTGCAACAAGGGGTATTTTTACATCCGGATCCTTCTTAAGCTCCGTTCCATAAATTGTATTATTAGTAGTTATATGGAAATACTCTGCATCGGAAGGGATTGTATAATTCTTTGGTATATAATTAAATAACTTTTCTTTGGAGGATGCAACCTCTACTACCTCTCCAAAAAATTTTGCTTCCTTAATAGCTTTACTTGCCCACTCGCCTGTATTAAGATAAGCTGCTTTTTTATTCATCAGGTTCATCGGTACCATTGCGAACTGTAAACTGGCACCACCTCCAAGAAACAGAACATGATACCCGGCAGGAATTTCGAGCAATTCCTTAAAAAGCGCAATTGTGTCGTTCATGCAAGCAATAAATTCCTTGCTACGGTGAGAGATTTCAAGAACAGATAATCCTGAACCTGCAAAATCTTTTATTCCTTCAATTGTCTTATCAATAGTGTACTGAGGAAGAATTGAAGGACCTGCATAAAAGTTGTGTTTTTTCATAGACGACTTTTTATGATTAATAAATAGATAATTCTGAGTTTGTGTTCTTACAAAAATATAAAAATAATAGAGACTATTGTTAAATAATTAACACTAAACCTATAAAATTATAAAAAAATATTAACAAGAATCCCATTTTTCATTACAGGTATTTTATCTGTATAATCTGTTGTAAGACAGAATTCAATACAGTCATCCAGCTTTTTATCTCTTAAACGGGTTCTTTGTGCAGCCTTTTCAATATAACCAAGCAGGTCGGGACGGGCTAAAGACCATAGGTCCATTGCAGCAAAAGTTGAATCACAAATTGTGGAGTATAAATTACTCTCCATAAGTTTTTCTGCTATTGCTCCTGCACAGACTGTATCTTCAATATTAAACCTGTTTTTCCATCCTGCACAAAATATCAAGACATTCCTCTCCTGCTTAATAAGCCATTGCGTTAGTGCGCCGATATTCAGGAATGATCCAACTACAGTCATATAGGCTGATGAAGCCAGATTAATAATGCCTGTACCATTTGTTGTGGTGTAAACTATTGTTTTGCCTTCAACCTTATCTTTAGTGAAATTAAACGGAGAGTTTCCAAAATCTGCAAAATCCAGGATATGTCCGTCGCGTTCGGCTGCTAAAAGGTAGCCTCGGGCCTTGTAATCTTTAGCTTCGGATACATCTGCAACAGGAATGATTGCAGCTGCTCCATTGGCAAAAGCTGTGCAAATAGCCGATGATGCACGCAATATATCTACAACAACCACTATCGAATCATGGTTTTCACCCGATTCGAATAACGCAGGTGAAAAGCAGGTTTCTAATTTTCTTTTTACCATAATCTTTTGTTTGTCACCCTTTATTATAGATGGGCAGGCTCACAATTTTTGCCTTAAGATCCTTATTCCTGATGCGTATAAATATTTCAGTGTCAGGTTTCCAGTAACCTTTAGTGAGATATGCCATACCTATCCCCTGTTTCATCATAGGCGACATGGTTCCTGATGTAACTTCGCCAATAACTTCACCTTTTGCATTAACGACTTCATAATGCTGCCGGGGTATTCCCCTGTCGATCATTACAAAACCTTTCAGTCTTTTTTCAACTCCTTCATTCTTTTGTTTCAGCAAAAGAGCTCTATCAATAAAATCCTTCTCACTGGTAAATTTGGTGATCCATCCCAGTCCTGCCTCGATTGGGGATGTCTGATCATTGATATCATTCCCGTAAAGGCAAAAACCCATTTCAAGACGTAATGTATCCCTGGCGCCCAGACCTATAGGCCTGATATCAAACTCCTTACCTGCTTCAAAAACAGCTTTCCAGAGTCTGGGCCCGTCTTCATTTTTAACATAGATCTCGCACCCGCCTGCTCCTGTATAACCTGTCGTTGAAAATATCGCATCGCTTATTCCTGCAAATTCCAGAACCTTGAATGTATAATACTCCATATCTTCCACGGGAGTCTTCGTGAGTTTTTGCATGGCTCTCAGGGCAAGCGGCCCCTGAACCGCAAGTTGTGAAATATTGTCCGAAGCATTGATAAGGTCTTTCCCGACTATCAAACCGAACTTTGCTGCGTTCTTTACGCACCAGCTCCAGTCCTTTTCAATATTAGCAGCATTTACAACCAGCAGATATTTTTCAGGATTATACCTGTAAACAAGCAGGTCGTCCACAATTCCCCCTTTACCATTCGGGAAACAGGAATATTGAATCTTTCCGTCGAACAGGGTTGATACATCATTTGATGTAATATATTGAAGAAATTTAAGAGATGCTGGGCCTGTAACCCAGAACTCACCCATGTGAGAAACATCAAAAACGCCTACTCTTTCTCTTACGGTAATGTGTTCTTCGGTAATCCCGACATACTCAACAGGCATATTATACCCGGCAAAAGGAACCATCCTGGCGCCTGCCTCCCGGTGAAATTTTGCAAAAGCAGTATTTTTCATAAATATCTTATTTTTAATAATATCGCATAATAAATACGGTTTTTATCAATATAAAAGTAGCACATATTTCCCTTATTAAAAAAAACCTTATTAATTGCCAGGGAAAAATCCGATACTGATCAGAATAAAATATTACTATATTTGTTTAATATTCTTTGCACCTGTTTAAAAATTTTATTTCCCCTGCAATTATGAACTACAAATTCATAAACACTGAATACCTTGATTCCGTATCAGGAGGAGATCCTGAAATTATCCGTGAAATCGTAATTATGTTTAGGGACCAGTCTATTGAAATATACAATGAAATGACATCCCTTTTTTCAGAAAAAAATTATGTCTCCCTGGGATTTCTGGCTCACAAAGCGAAATCGTCGGTCGCAATAATGGGAATGAATGATCTGGCCTTAATGCTTAAAACCTTCGAACTTCAGGCCAAAGAGGGGAAAAAACCTGAACTTTATGAATCGTACATCAAAAGATTCAAAGTTGAGACTGATGCTGCCGTTAAGGAGCTTGAGGATTTAGTCAATTTGTGATAACCATGAGCAAACTTATATGGAAACCAGGTACGATGATATATCCCTTACCTGCTGTTATGGTCAGTTGCGGGTCTGTACCTGAAGAGTATAATATCATAACAATATCATGGACAGGCACAATATGCACCGATCCGGTGATGTGCTATATTTCGGTCAGACCAGGACGTCATTCCTACAATATCATCAAAAATAATGGTGAGTTTGTGATTAACCTGACTACAAAATCTCTTGCTTTTGCCACAGACTGGTGCGGAGTTAAATCGGGAAATGAACATAAGAAGTTCGCAGAAATGGGTCTTACTCCTGTACCGGCCTCAAAAGTAAAAGCACCTCTGATTAAGGAATCACCGGTAAATATTGAATGTGTAGTTAAGGAGATAAAGGAACTGGGATCGCATCATATGTTTATTTCAGAAGTGGTTGCTGTGAATGCTGATGAAAAATATATTGATGAGAAGACGGGGCTTTTTAAGCTGAATGATGCTGTTCCACTATGCTATTCGCATGGAAAGTATTACGAGACAGGTCAGTTAATAGGCAAATTTGGCTTTTCAGTGGAGAAAAAAAAGAAGGGTTCCGATTAAGTCCGGACAGTATTAGTTATTCGATAATCTCAATCATTTTGAAAGGGACTCTGATTATTGATTCATAATCTTCTCCTGCTTCCAGCATATCCTCGTCGTCTTCCTCATAGTACCAGTTAACTTCAACTTCATTTTTGGCTTTATGTATCGCCTCGAATTTCTTGAATACGTCAAGGATACACTTCGATGAGCTTGTGTTGAAATATTCGAGACGGATATTTACAACTGTTTTTGTCAGAGGAGACTCCTTATAACTGTCGAGCCAGTCAACTAAAGGTTTGTAGAATTCTACTGAGTTTTCCGGAATTGAACGTCCTTTGATTTCAAATACGCCTTCGGTAGAGTCAAATTTAACTGTAGGAGTTTTCGGGGTTCCTTCGATGATGATCGGTTCCATATTTGTCAGATTTAAAAGTTTGTTTTAATTTTCTTCGTTCACTAAAATATCAAGATAGAAAAATGAGTATTTATCATTATATTCCTTAAATGCATATTCAAGCTTATTACCTGTTTTCCTGGCTATATCAACAAGACCTAGTCCTCCTCCCCCTTTTGCAGATATTCTCTGGTGATTCAGGATAAACTTATATAACTCCTTTATCTCCTCATGGCTGGACCTGTTAATTCGTTTTATCTTTTCTTCAAGCTTTTCTTTGTTTTCGGCTTGCACGAAGTTTCCTGTAACTATTTTATACCCACCTTCAACCTTTTTTACTACCAGCAAACCATACTTTTCAAAAGCCTGATCTTCAAAATCTTCAGGCACTCTGTCAACATGATGATAAAGATTCTGAAGGCTTTCAACCAGTACATTATAAACCTTCTTCCTGAACCTGGGTTGTTCATTAACCTCAACCATCTTATCCTCAACCGTGTCAAGAACATGATTGATGACATCCGAATCAACATTACCCTTATAAAAAAGGATAATATTCCCGTTCGACTGGTCAGGAAAATAATTCTCTATATTAAAGCTCATTTAAGCTTCATTTTAGATGAGGTCACGTTTCTTCCTATAACAAATATAATAAAAATATAAAGTTGCCAAATAATAGCTTGTCCACTTTACAGTTTTTTAAATATTACTTCATTTTTTGATAAACAAATTGTTGTGATGAACATCATAATTATTTTGATTTCAGTTCTTCATCGGTTTCTTAGTTCCCTGGTACATCTCATATTTTAAGAGAATACATTCCAATGCGCCATTGAAAAGAGTGTGTTTTTCCTTAGGCTTTAATCCAACATTTTTCAGAGATTCTTTGTTGGAAGTAATTAACCATGCTGTAGTTCCGGGAAAGTTGTGCTTAAGTGTTGTTCCAATCATCCTGTAAAGCAAGTCAATTTCATCAGGTTGAAGTCTTTGTCCGTAAGGTGGGTTCAAAAACAGGAAACTCTGATTATCAATGGCCTTAAGATCCTTAAAATCAGATACTTTAATAGACACAACATCGCTTAATCCGGATCGGGCAACATTTGTTTTTGCCTGAAGAGATGCTTGTTCCGAGATATCACTTCCAAAAATTTTAACAGGAGAAAGTCCAATCTGTTTGTCATACCCGCGTTTGATCTTTTCGAATAACTCCTCATCGAAATCTTTCCATCTTTGAAATCCAAAAAATTTACGGAATTTCCCCGGAGGAATCTTACAAGCTATCAATCCTGCCTCAATTGGTATTGTTCCTGATCCGCACATCGGATCAGTCAAAGTTGCTGAAGCCTTCCATCCCGACAGCAGAATTATCCCCGCGGCAAGTACCTCATTAAGCGGGGCCACGGTCTGCTCCTGCCGGTAACCGCGTTTGAACAAGGGTACTACCGAAGAATCAATTGATATGGTTACAAGATCATTGCTTATATGAAGATTAATGAGTATCCTTGGATCACCGGCATCAACTGAAGGGCGTCTTCCTGTTTTTTTTCTGAAATAATCGGCAATGGCATCTTTAAGAATAAGCCCTGCATAGCCTGTATGACCGAAGTGCGGTGAATTAATTACCGGAACAATGGAAAATGTGTCATCAGCATCCATGAATCTATCCCATTCAATCTTCGATCCGCCATTATACAGATCATCTTTTGACTTTATCCTGAAATCAGCAACAGGCATCAGTACCGATAAGGCTGTTCTTGAGCAGTAATTTACCCTGTACAACAGCTCCTTATCACCTTTAAACAGTACTGCACGGTTTACTGCCTGTACATCAGCAGCACCGAGACCAACAAGCTCTTCAGCAAGAACTTTCTCTAGTCCGTAAAGAGTTTTTGCAACAAATTTCATCAAGATATTTTTGACCCGGGATTATTGGTTTCCGAGTATGGTATCATAGCTCTTCTTATCTGAAATAACTTTCAGTGCCTTTTCAATAACTTTATCGTTTTCATTTATGATCTGAAAATATTCGCTTGACTGCCATATATTGGTTGCTACAAGCCCCTTTAATACCAATAGGATTTCATCCTTCGATTTGTTGAACTGATCTTCATTATATTTAACTCCATCAGCTTCTCCTTTCGCTATGAAGGTCTTAATATCATCAGTACTAAACTGAAATTTGCTTTTAAAATCTTCAAATGATTTATATTGTGAGTTGAGCTTCACCCTGTTTTTATCATAATATTCGAGGGTAAAGGAATTAAGGATATTCTTTCCGACAAGTCTTCTGAAGTAAACCGTGTTATATGAAGTATCTGCGGCCACGAAAACATCAGGCATTATTCCACCGCCCCCATATACTACCCGTTTGTTAACCAATGTTTTAGATTTCAGAGAATCAGGAAAATGAGTGCTATCGGCTATCATCATTTCGCCATCGGTGTACCTCTTAAAAAAATTCTCAATGTACTTTTCATACCCATCGTTGTATGAACTTTGTATCGATCTGCCTGAAGGAGTGTAATATCGTGCTATTGTAAGTCTTATCATTGAACCATCGGTAAAATAAAAACCATTCTGAACCAGCCCTTTACCGAAAGTCCGTCTGCCCATAATAATTCCCCTGTCCCAATCCTGAAGAGCTCCGGACAGTATCTCGCTGGCTGATGCTGATTCCTCATCGGTGAGAACAACAACCCTTGAAGTTGATAAACTCCCGGTACCTGAAGACTTATAATCCTGCCTTGGGGTTTTTCTCCCTGAGAGATAAACGAGCAGCTTCTGATCAGAAAAAAATTTATCAGCTATAGCGGTTGCAGCCAGCATATAACCTCCGCCATTTCCCCTTAAATCGAGAACCAGGTTTTTCATGTTGCTCTTTTTCAGAATAGCAACTGCATCTGAAAATTCTTTTTCGGTTGTTGCGGCAAATTTATTAAGTTTGATATATCCGGTTTCTTTATCGAGCATGTATGAGGCATCAAGGCTGTATATCGGAATCTTATCACGTATGATAGTAAAATCGAGGTTATCCTTTTCTCCTTTTCTGAAGACAGTGATATTTACCTCAGTTCCTTTTGCTCCCATCAACCTGCTGCGAACACCTGCTGTAGTAATACTGATCCCCGTAACTTTCTCCTGGTTAATAGTTAAAATCCTGTCCCCAGCCCTGAGGCCGACTTTTTCTGATGGCCCTCCTGCAATAGGTTCAATTATAATTATAGAGTCACGCAACAAATTAAACTGAATTCCAATTCCTTCAAAATTGCCATTAAGAGGTTCATTCATCTCTTTAACATCTTTTGCGGAGATGTATGTCGAATGCGGGTCAAGGTTTTTCAGTATTTCAATTATAGCTTTTTCAGTAAGCATATCCATATCAGCTGAATCAACATAAAATGCATCAATCAGACCGAAGGTTCTGCCGATCTTAAAAGTCCCTTCATTCAATACCTGTGATAAGGCTGATAATGTAAATAGAAATAAAGCTATTACCAGAACTGCCTTGCTCGTTATTTTTCTTTTCATTATAATATAATTGTTTTACTCTTTACTTCTTACTACTTACTTTTTACTTTTGTCTTTACTCAAATTAAACCCACCCCATGCCTACCGGCAGTCAGGCCCTGCTCATCCCTAATAACCACGAACTCACCCCCTTGCCCCCTCTCTGCTTTGCAAAAAGGGGTAATTCTCCCTACTACTTACTCCTTACTTTTTACTTTCTACTTTTGCCTTTTTACTTTTGCCTTTTGCATTCTGCCTATTCCCATTCTATTGTTGAAGGTGGTTTTGAGCTTATATCATAAACGACCCTGTTAATTCCTTTTATCTTGTTAATTATTTCATTCGAAATTAAACCCAGGAATTCGTAAGGAAGATGCGACCAGTCGGCTGTCATACCGTCGGTTGAACCCACAGCTCTGAGCACTACGGCATTTTCATAAGTTCGTTCATCGCCCATAACCCCTACTGACTGAACCGGAAGAAGTATCACCCCGGCCTGCCAGACAGAATCATACAATCCATGTTTTTTCAGGCCTTCAATGAAAATATCATCCGCCTCCTTAAGTATCTCAAGTTTTTCTCTTGTCATTTTCCCGAGTAATCGTATAGCTAATCCGGGGCCCGGGAAAGGGTGCCGTTTTAGTATATAATCAGGAAGCCCGAGAGCATGCCCTACTCTCCTCACTTCATCTTTAAAAAGAAGACGAAGAGGTTCCACAACTTTCAGGTGCATTTTTTCGGGAAGTCCTCCTACATTATGATGTGACTTGATTGTTGCTGATGGGCCGTTAACTGAAACAGATTCAATAACATCGGGGTAAATTGTTCCCTGTGCCAGCCATTTAACGTCCTTAACTTTTCTTGCCTCCTCATCAAACACCTCAATAAAAACACGGCCGATAATCTTTCGTTTCGTCTCCGGATCACTCACTCCCTCGAGCTGATCGAGGAACCTGTTGCCTGCTTCAACACCCACAACATTGAGACCCAATCCGATATATGATTCCAGAACTTTATTAAATTCATTCTTTCTGAGCAATCCGTTATCGACAAAAATGCAGGTAAGATTTTTACCGATTGCCTTGTTAAGCAGAGATGCTGCCACTGAAGAGTCAACACCACCCGAGAGACCCAGAATCACTTTATCATCACCCAACTGCTTTTTAAGGTTAATAACAGTTGATTCTGCAAAGGAATCGGGAGTCCAGTTCTGCGAACATCCGCAGATACCAACAACAAAATTCTTAAGTATCTGAGTTCCTTCTGTGGTATGATATACCTCGGGATGGAACTGGATTCCCCAGGTACTTTCACCCTTTATATGATATGCCCCTGCCTTGACATCTGCTGTTGAACCTGTAATTTCATAGCCTTCCGGGAGCCTGGCAATGGTATCTGCATGCGACATCCAGACCTGGGTTTCTTGTTTAATATTTGAAAAAAGCGGATCGTTGTTGTTTACAGAAACAAGATTAGCTCTGCCATATTCGCGGGTACTTGAATGCAAGACCTCTCCTCCAAAATTATGAACAAGATGCTGTGCTCCGTAACAAACACCAAGCAAAGGGATAATTCCCTTTATCTTCGAAAGGTCAGGAGTTGGTGCATTTTTGTCCCGGACTGAAGATGGACTTCCTGACAAAATTACCCCCTTAACACTCTCATCAGGAACAGGAAAATGGTTAAATGGATGTATTTCGCAATATACATTTATTTCCCTTATTCTCCTGGCTATCAACTGAGTATATTGAGATCCGAAATCGAGTATTAAAATTTTTTCCTGCAAAACTCTGTTGTTTTATTTTAATGGGTTCAAAGATAGATATTCTTTTCTTAAGGATTATTAATATCCCCGACCTTAAAACTCTTTCCATCGATTGCCGGGAACGTATTAGGGAATAAGGTTCTGGCCTCATCAACAAGGAATGAGATATCTCTGTACCGGGCCGAAAAATGGCCAATAAGGAGACTCCCGGCATCAGCATCCAAAGCAGTTCTTGCGGCATCAAGAGTTGTTGAGTGGCCCGTCACTCTGGCGAGTTCTTCTTTACTTTTATCGAATGTAGCTTCGTGGTAAAGCAGGCTAACCCCTTTCACGAACGATGCCAGCCGTTTGAAGTATTTCGTATCGCTGCAGTAAGCATAAGACAAAGGTTCCGTCGGGGGAAGGGTGATATCTTCATTTTTTATAATAACTCCATCAGGAGTCATAAAGTCTTCGCCTTTTTTGATAGCTGGTATTCTGACCAGAGGAATCTGATATTTTGAAATACATTCTTTGATAACATTCCGCTCAGATTTTTTTTCCCTGAAAAGGAATCCGAAAGCGGGAACCCTGTGTTCCAGAGGGAATGAGGTTACCGTAATATATTTATCATCAAGAATCTGAACAGGATCTTTCCCTGAAAGAGGTATAAAATCAATTTCATAACTAAGATGAATATCAAAATCGTTCAGATGTAAATGAAGAATGTGCCGGTAGTTTTCAGGAGCATAAAGGTGAACAGGATTTTCCCTTCCCATCAGGCTGAAGGTTGATAATAATCCATATAGTCCAAAAACATGGTCGCCGTGAAGATGGCTTATGAAGATATGGTTTATTTTTCCGAACCTTATCCTGTTTTTCCTGAGTTGCATCTGTGTACCTTCGCCACAGTCTATCAAAAATAAACGCTCATATGCATTGAGCACATGAGCGGATGGATATCTTTCTGATGTCGGCAATGCAGAACTACTACCAAGTATGGTCAGTTTCATCGTACTCTGCAAAGTGATATTCTTTAAGATATCATTTTTTCAGCATCAGTAACCGATACTGTTATTGTAAGAACGGTATCGAGCTGAGAAATAGTGATAAGTCGTTCTACAGCCTCATTAAGACCGCAAAGAACGAATGTACCACCGGCATTTTTACATAATCTGTTGGCTACCAATATAGCACTCAGACCAGAGGAGTCGCAGTATTGACATTTTTCAAGATCAAGGATGATATTCTTTTCACCCTTGCCTGAAACAAGCACAAGTTCCGACTTAAGTGCCGGAGCTATGTGCGTGTCGAGCTTTTCTGATTGTATCTGAATAACAGTGCTGTTATTCCGGCTCTCAATATTGAAATCCATAGTGATAAATTTTGATAGCCTAAATTTAACTAGTTTTTCTGTTTCTTGGAAGCTTTATTCTCTTTTTCTTCCATTTCTTCTTTCAAAGCCGCAAGTTGTGATATATCACCAAGGGTTGTTTTTTCAGAATTTGCCTTCGGTTTCTTTGTTGTTTTCCTTGTTGTTCCTGTTTCTGATTTCTTCACAGGAGCTTCGGCTGTTTTCTTTTCGTCTTCAAAAACCCTACTGTGTGAAAGGATAATTTTTTTAGCTGACTTATTAAATTCAATCACCTTGAATAATAATTTTTCGTCAACCTTAGCGATCATTCCATCCTCTTTAACAAGATGTTTCGGAGTAACAAATCCTTCAACACCGTAAGGAAGAGCTATTACAGCACCTTTATCGAACACTTCTACAACTGTACCTTCATGAACAGAGTCGAGAATAAAAAGATTCTCGAAGACATCCCATGGATTCTCTTCAAGTTGCTTGTGACCAAGGCTGAGTCGTCTGTTTTCTTTATCAATTTCAAGAACAACTACCTCAATCTCTGCATCAATAGCTGTGAATTCGGCAGGATGCTTGATTTTTTTTGTCCACGACAAATCAGAAATATGTATCAGTCCGTCAACACCCTCTTCAATTTCAACAAAAACACCGAAGTTGGTAAAATTTCTGACTTTGGCTGTATGCTTTGCTCCAACTGCATATTTTTCATCAATATTCTGCCATGGGTCAGGTTTGAGCTGTTTGATACCAAGTGACATCTTTCTTTCATTCCTGTCGAGTGTCAGAATTACGGCTTCAATTTCGTCACCAACTTTCAGAAACTCCTGTGCACTTCGCAGATGCTGTGACCATGACATTTCCGACACGTGTATCAGACCTTCAACGCCGGGTGCAATTTCAACAAATGCACCATAGTCAGCCATAACAACTACTTTTCCTTTGACCTTATCACCAATATTCATGTTTGGATCAACAGAATCCCATGGATGAGAAGTGAGCTGCTTCAGACCAAGAGCGATTCTCTTCTTGTCATCATCGAAATCGAGGATAACCACATTGAGTTTCTGATCGAGCTTTACAATCTCTTCAGGGTGATTTACTCTTCCCCATGAGAGGTCTGTAATGTGAATAAGCCCATCAACACCGCCAAGGTCGATGAACACACCATATGATGTAATATTTTTAACGGTTCCTTCAAGAACCTGTCCTTTTTCAAGTTTGGCAATGATCTCTTTCTTCTGCTGTTCAAGTTCAGCTTCGATAAGAGCTTTGTGAGATACAACGACGTTCTTGAATTCCTGGTTGATCTTTACAACCTTGAATTCCATTGTTTTACCTACGAAGACATCATAATCGCGAATTGGTTTGACATCAATCTGCGATCCCGGAAGAAAAGCTTCGATACCAAAAACATCAACGATCATTCCGCCTTTAGTACGGCACTTGATATAACCGGTAATAATTTCATCTTTTTCAAGTGATGCATTAACCCGGTCCCATGAATTAATTGCACGGGCTTTTTTATGAGAAAGAAGAAGTTGTCCTTTTTTATCTTCCTGACTTTCAACATAAACCTCAACCTTATCACCGACTTTCAGATTGGGATTATAACGGAACTCATTTAAACTGACAACACCTTCCGATTTGTATCCGATATTGATGACAACCTCACGCAATGTCATCTGAATTACTGTTCCAATTACAACTTCATCAACTGCAACAGTTGAAAGAGTCTCATCATAGAGGGATTCATATTCCTTGTACTTTGGTGATGAACGCAGTTCTTCACTTTCAAAGGTACCCCAGTCAAAATCTTCAGCTGATGCAGCACTTCTGGTTTCAGCTTTTACTTTAATTTCCTTTACAGGTTCCGTTTCCGGTTCAATTTTAGTTTTCGAATGCCGTTTTTCTTTCTGAACTTCTGACTCATCTTCAATAACTTCAGCCTTTACTGGTTCAATAGCTTCTTCCACTTTTTTGGGCTCTTCTGCTACAACAGTTGCAACCTCTTCTGAAGCTAAGATTTTAGTCTCAACTTCCTGATTTTCTTTGGTCTCTTTAGCCTTTGCCTTTTTTGCCGGTTTTACAGGGGCTTCACTTTTTTCTACAACCTCTTTTGTGGTTGTTTTTTTCTTGCTTTCAGTCATGATTTTAATTTAAAAGAACTAATAATTAATAAGTTAGACATTATATTGTTTGAAAAATCGGTTGCAAAGATATGATATTTTTTAAAATTGCCATAATATATATATAGATTTTCATGCGATTAAACAGGCGTCGGGCATCAGGCGTCAGGCGACAGCAGAAGGCAATGGATTTCCTGTAGCCCGTAGCCCGTCGCCAGTAGCCTGTTACCTTTTTAATCATTTCCGTATTTGACTTGTTATATTATCTTTGCACAAGTGATGTAGTTTTAATCAAAATATTACAGGATTTATGAAAATTGTTATCGTGGGATCAGGTTATGTTGGATTGGTTACAGGAGCCTGCTTCGCTGAGAGCGGCATTAATGTTACCTGTATTGATGTTGATGCTGAAAAAATACAACATCTGAAGGACGGGACTATCCCGATTTATGAACCTGGACTCGAAAGCATAATCAAAAGGAATGTTGAAAAAAAAAGGCTTTTCTTTACAACAGATATAAAAGAGGGAATCGATGGATCGGAGGTAATTTTTATTGCAGTGGGGACGCCTCCCGGTGAAGATGGATCTGCTGATCTGAAACATGTCCTGGCGGTAGGAAAAGAGATAGGATATGTAATAACAAAACATATCGTAGTTGTAACTAAAAGTACAGTGCCGGTTGGGACGGCTGAAAAGATACGTAAAACCATTCAGAATGAACTCGATAAACGAAAAGTCACTGTTCCTTTCGATATGGCTTCCAATCCTGAATTTCTTAAAGAGGGGGCTGCAGTTGAAGACTTTCTGAAACCTGAAAGAATCGTTATCGGTATAGATAATGAAAAAGCCGGTGATATAATGAAGCGGCTTTACATGCCATTCGTTCTGAATAATCATCCAATCCTGTTTATGGATATTGCTTCTGCAGAGATCACCAAATATGCGGCCAATGCCATGCTTGCAACACGTATAAGTTTTATTAACGAAATAGCAAACCTCTGTGATATTCTCGGAGCCGATATTAACCATGTAAGAAAAGGCATAGGCAGCGATTCAAGGATAGGCAGTAAATTCATCTACCCGGGTACCGGTTACGGGGGGTCTTGTTTTCCCAAGGATGTAAAAGCAATAATTAAAACAGCTCATGACAATGGGTACGAACTCAATGTAATTAAGGCTGTTGAGAAAGCCAACGAATACCAGAAGAGTGTTATTTTCAACAAGATGTCTGAGTTTTTTAACAATGATCTGAAAAACAAAATTATCGGAATATGGGGATTATCGTTCAAACCTAAAACTGATGATATCAGAGAAGCTTCTTCGCTCATACTGATTGAGAAACTTCTGCAGGCCGGCGCAAAAGTTAAGGCTTACGACCCTGCTGCAATGCATGAGGCAAAACAACAGGTTGGCGATAAAATTGAATACGCCAATGATCCTTACGAAGCAGTAATTAATGTTGATGCAATGGCTTTAATGACAGAATGGTCCGAGTTCCACCTTCCTGATTTTAACAGGATGGCTGATCTGATGAAATGTAAAGTTATTTTCGATGGAAGAAACATCTATGATCCTGCTGAACTTAAGAGGCTGGGATTTAAATATTTCGGGATAGGCAGAAGATGATGGGGAGAAGCTGGGAAAGAATTAGAAATTACGAATTAGAAATTACGAATTGAGAACGCTAAACGCTAATCACAATACTACGATAAACGCGGAACGCGGAACCATAAACGATAAACGACAAATTATGAAAGGAATAATTCTCGCCGGAGGTTCAGGGACAAGACTTTATCCCATTACAAGCTCGATATCAAAACAGATGCTGCCGGTATATGATAAGCCGATGATTTACTACCCGTTATCGGTTCTCATGCTGGCAGGGATCAGGGAAATACTAATCATATCCACCCCCCGCGATCTGCCGGGATTCAGAAATCTTCTCGGGGATGGATTATCCCTTGGTATGAAGTTCAGCTACATTGAGCAGCCCTCACCTGATGGTCTCGCCCAGGCATTCATCCTTGGGGAAGATTTCATCGGAAAAGATCCGGTATGCATGATCCTTGGAGACAATATTTTTTACGGACACGGATTTGGAGATGCCCTTCTTAAAACTGCAGAACTGAAGAAAGGGGCCTGTGTTTTCGGGTATTATGTCACCGATCCGGAGCGTTATGGTGTTGTTGAGTTTGACAATAATAAAAAGGTAATAAGTATCGAAGAGAAACCTGCAAACCCAAAATCAAACTATGCTGTCACAGGACTTTATTTTTACGATAATTCCGTTGTTAAAAAAGCAAAATCACTTAAACCATCTCCCCGTGGTGAGCTTGAAATAACTGATCTTAACAGAGTTTACCTCGAAGAAGACACTCTTGATATAAAACTTATGGGAAGAGGAATGGCCTGGCTCGATACAGGTACTTATGATAGTTTGCTACAGGCTGCTAATTTCATTGCCACTCTTGAACAGAGGCAGGGATTAAAAGCTTCCTGTATTGAGGAGATTGCTTTTAAGAGGGGATTCATAAATAAAAACCAACTTATAGCTTTAGCCGAGCCATTCAGGAATAGCCAGTACGGTAAATACCTTTTACGAATTGCCACTGAAGAGATAAGTGCTTTTGAAGGATTAAAATAACTATTTGTAAGAAATGAAAATTATTGAAACAGGATTTAAAGGACTCATGTTAATTAAACCTACTATCCATTCAGATAGCCGGGGCTACTTTTTCGAAAGCTTTAATCAGGTTGCCTTTCATAATGCAGGAATCTCATTTTCTCCTGTACAGGATAATGAATCAAAATCCTCGAAAGGTGTAATAAGAGGTCTGCATTACCAGTTGAGTCCCTACGATCAGGCAAAACTTATAAGAGTTATCGAAGGAAAGATTTTTGATGTGGCTCTTGATATCCGGAAGGGATCTCTGACTTTTGGAAAATGGTTTGGTATTGAGCTTGACTCTGAAACCAAAGATCAGGTTTTAATACCCAGGGGCTTTGCTCACGGATTTTCAGTTCTCAGCGATATTGCAATCATTCAGTACAAGTGTGATAATGTCTATAATCATCTGTATGAAAGAGGAATATTCTTAAATGATCCTGCCCTGGATATTAACTGGAAAACAGGTTCTACAGTTCCGGTAATCAGTGAAAAAGATTTAAAACATCCTTGTCTGAAAGATGCTGAATACAACTTCTAAAACCGAAAGAAATTAATTATGGCAATAATCTTAATCATCGGAGCCAACGGGCAACTTGGGAACGAGTTGAAAGTTGTTTCAAAGAACTTTTACGGGTACCATTTCATTTTTACTGATATCGATACGCTTGATATCACCAACCCGGAACAAACCGCAGATTTCATTAAAAAATCCAGACCTGACTGGATAATTAACTGTGCAGCTTATAATCTGGTCGACAAAGCGGAAAGTGAGCCCGACATTGCTATGCTCATAAACGGGACAGCTGTTAAAAATATAACAGAGGTTATCAGGGGATCCGAGTGCAGGTTTATTCATATCTCATCCGACTATATTTATGATGGGAAATCAAATGTCCCGTATAATGAGTACTCTCCTGCAAATCCATTATCAGCTTATGGCAGATCAAAACTTGCTGGTGAAAAATATACTCTGCTTCATCAGGGGTCAATGATCATCAGGACATCATGGCTCTATTCATCATTCGGAAATAATTTTGTCAAAACCATTCTCAGACATGCTAAGGAGAAGGAGTCATTAAGAGTCGTGTCTGATCAGACGGGGACACCAACATATGCCGCTGACTTAGCAGAAGCAATCATGAGCATTGTATCCGGAGTAATCCGAAACCAGATTGCTATGAATGCCGGTATTTATAATTATTCGAATGAAGGTGTTTGCACATGGTATGATTTTGCTGTGGAAATTATTCAGGAAGCCGGTCTGACCTGCCAGGTAAATCCGGTTCTTACAAAGGATTATCAACTAGCCGCGGAAAGACCCGCTTATTCAGTAATGGATAAAAGCAAAATAAAAGATAATTACAATCTTTCAATCCCTCATTGGAGGACCAGCTTAAAAAGATGCATGAAACTGTTGAATTAATCTGATGAATATATTATCTATTGACGAGATCAGAAAAAAGGCCGGAAGCTGGCTGGGGGAAGAGTTCAATGATGAAACCCGCAAAGAGGTTCGTGGAATGCTCGATAACGACGAAAAGAAACTTATTGATGCATTTTACCAGGACCTTGAATTTGGCACCGGTGGTTTAAGAGGTATTATGGGTTCCGGTACAAACAGGATGAATATCTACACACTGGGAATGGCAACCCAGGGTTTGTCGAATTATATTGTTAAGCAGTGTGGAAATTCCGGAATAAGTGTAGCCATAGCATATGATTGTCGAAACAACAGCCGCTACTTTGCCGAAACAACGGCAAATATCTTCTCTGCCAACGGATTTGATGTTTATCTCTTTGAATCTTTGCGTCCCACACCGGAGCTCTCCTTCGCAATCCGTCACTACAAATGCCAAAGCGGTGTTGTAATAACCGCCTCGCATAACCCTCCGGAATATAACGGATACAAAGCTTACTGGAACGACGGAGGACAGGTGGTAGCTCCTCATGATGAGGGTATTATTGACGAAGTGCGAAAGATTGCATCGGTTAATGAGATCCGGTTTGATGGCAAAAAAGAAAAAATAAAAATTCTTGGTAAAGAGACTGATGACCTGTTCCTTAAAGAGGTCCATAAAATGAGCCTTAATCCGGAAATTATTAATAAGTTCAGTGATATCGGGATTGTCTATACTCCTATTCACGGAACAGGTATAACAATGGTTCCACCGGCTTTGAAAATGTACGGATTTACAAACATTATCAGTGTACCGGAACAGGATAAAATAGATGGCAACTTTCCTACAGTTAAATCTCCAAATCCTGAAGAACCTGATGCACTTAAGATGGCTATTAAAAAAGCTGTTGAAACGGGTGCCGAACTGGTAATGGCTACCGATCCCGATGCCGACAGGATAGGAATAGCAGTAAAAGACAGGAAAGGGGAATTCATACTTCTTAATGGTAACCAGACAGGGGTCTTACTTATATGGTACATCCTCTCACAATTTAAAGAGAGAAAAAAGTACAAGGGCAACGAATATATTATTAAGACTATCGTTACATCCGATCTTATCGAAAGGATAGCTGAAGGTTACAACGTTGAGTATTTCAATGTTTTAACCGGATTTAAATTTTTTGCCGAGCTGATCAGGAAAAATGAAGGATCTAAAAAGTACATCGGTGGCGGAGAAGAGAGTTATGGATTTTTACCCGGAGATTATGTAAGGGATAAAGATGCTGTTGCTTCATGTGCACTTGTAGCCGAAGCTGCCGCATGGTCAAAAAGCAAAGGGATGTCTCTTTTTGAGCTTTTGCTCGATATCTACGTTCAGTACGGTTTTTACAAGGAAAAACTTATAAATATTGTCAGGAAAGGGAAAGAGGGTGCTGATGAGATCAAAGCGATGATGACCAGTTACAGGAATAACCCGCCGGAAAAGATCAACAATAGCAGAGTGATAAAAATAAACGACTATGAAAAGCAAATTTCATACGATATTCTGAAGGGATCAAAAGCAAGAATCGATCTGACAAAATCTGATGTCCTTCAATTCTTCCTCGGGGATGGTTCAAAAATCTCGGTAAGGCCCTCCGGTACCGAACCGAAGATAAAATTCTATTTCAGTGTAAATACCAAGATTGAATCGGCAGATAAGTTTGAAGCGACTGAGATTATCCTTGACAAAAGGATAAGTGATATTATTAAAGATATGAAGCTCATTTAAATTGAAATGCAAAGTGCAAAATGCAAAAGGCAAAAGGCAAAAGGCAAAAGTGAAAAGTGAAAAATGAAAACTAAGAAAAACAAATGCCACGATATTAATATAATGAATGTTACGTCGTTACCCTGGAAGGGTTATATATTAATAGCCCCGGGTAAGGAGGAATGACGCAACCCGGGGTGAAAAGGGACCCCTCTCAATTTTACGCGCCGGAGCAGAGAGCATAAATATGAGAAAGAGTTGATACCGGCGCAATGAGGGGGGAGTATTTCGTATTTCGCGTTTCGTTTAGGAAGAAAAAAATTAGTATTAGGTAGGATTGAGATGAGTTTTTCTCAATTGCCCAAGAGACCATGAAACGTTCTGACATGTCATCTGAAAAACTACCCATAGCATTCTCACATTATTGTTTATTATTTTCAATTTGCATTTTTCAATTTGCATTTTGAATTTTGAATTGTTTTTATTCTCCAATGATTTTAACAAGCACCCTTTTACGTCGTTTCCCGTCAAACTCCCCATAGAATATCTGTTCCCACGGGCCAAAATCAAGTTTTCCCCCTGTAACAGCAACGACCACTTCCCTACCCATTATCGTACGTTTAATATGAGCATCAGCGTTATCTTCAAATCCGTTATGTTTGTATTGAGAATAGGGTTTTTCGGGAGCAAGTTTTTCCAACCATACTTCAAAATCGTGGTGTAATCCGGATTCATCATCATTAATAAATACGCTTGCAGTTATGTGCATTGCATTGATGAGAATTAATCCTTCTTGTACTCCGCTCTCATTAAGGCATTTCTCTACTTGTCCGGTGATGTTGATAAATGCTCTGCGGGTTGAAGTTTCAAACCAAAGTTCTTTCCTGTATGATTTCATAATTTTTGTGCAATAGTTATTTGAAGAAACAAATTTGTTAAGAAGGATTTTCGTTTCATGTCCAAAATTTACTTTTCATTGATCGACCTTTTATTTTTGATGATGTTTATCAG
>JAPLED010000076.1 GCA_026391475.1 Bacteroidia bacterium
TAATTCAGTATATACTATGGTTGATGGTGGCAAATATCCAATCGGAGAGACTGAAGGATTAAATCTGTTTACTGTAAGCAGCTCCCTTGGAATGGGTATGGAATACAGCTTCTCAGATAAGCTTTCATTAAACCTGGAACCGACCTTCAGATATTACCTTAATCCATTCAATGAAATAGCAGGCTCAAAAAACCATCCTTACTCATTCGGGATCTTCTCAGGAGTATCATATAAATTCTGAAATCCAACCCTTTCACTTTTTTCTTTACTCATCATCTGGCATCTTCTTATGCTCTGATGACCTATCTGACTTTTGTTTGCAGTTTATTTTACTCTTCCTTAAATTATTTTTCAGGTGTAAAAATGTTACCTTTGCACTTTATTTCTTACAGCTTAGAATATTATGACAAATCCAAACAGGAAAACGTTACTTGCGGCTTTTGTCCTTACCTGTACTATTATTATAATATTTTCAATTGCGCAGAGTTTTAAAGGATTTAGCAGCAACCCTGGAAGGGAGCTTCAGGCATTAGATACAGTTTATACAATCAAACCCTTTAAGTTGCCTGATAATGTGACTTTTGCAGACGAGAAAATGCCTCTCGACAATTTTGATACGAGGGAAAGTCTGGAACGCGAAATCCTGATCAGTGCATACAGACACTCCTCAGCAATTCTTATTATAAAGAGAGCAAACAGGTTCCTCCCGCTGATCGAAAAGATTCTGAAAGAATATAATATTCCTGATGATTTTAAATACCTGGTAGCAGCTGAGAGTGAGTACAGCAACATGATTTCCCCCGTTGGCGCTACCGGTTTCTGGCAGATTATGCCTGAAACAGGCAGGGAAGAAGGTATGGAGATCAACACAGTTATCGACGAGCGGTACGATCTTGAAAAGTCAACCCGGTTTGCATGCGAATTCTTTCTGAAGTCCTATGAAAGATATGGTAACTGGACTCTGACAGCAGCATCATATAACGGAGGAAGAGCCGGAATCGATGATCAGATATTTATTCAACATCAGAATAACTATTACGATCTTCTTTTAAGCGAAGAGACTGCAAGGTATATATTCAGAGCAGTTGCATATAAACTAGTCATTACAGATCCTGAGAGATATGGATTTAATATTGGTAAAGATGATTTATATCCCGAACTGAAATATTATGAGGTAAAAGTGGACAGTGCAATAACTAATTTTTCAAATTTCGCTGAAAAGTTCGGGACAAATTATAAAATGCTGAAATTTCTGAATCCCTGGCTCAGGAAACCATATCTGACTCCAAAACCCAACAAAGAATATATGATAAAAATTCCTGCGGAGGGTATGCGGAATATTGAAAAAACAGAAACTGTGAACTGATCTTTTGATAGGGGAGAGTTGAGATGAATGAGGAGATAAAAGTCCTTGGAGCCAGAGTCCATAACTTACAAAATATAGATGTTACCATTCCGCGAAACAAGCTGGTAGTAATTACCGGTTTAAGTGGTAGTGGAAAATCATCTCTCGCCTTCGATACAATATATGCAGAGGGTCAGAGACGTTATATGGAGACTCTTTCAGCCTATGCCCGGCAGTTTCTGGGCGGGATGGAACGACCCGATGTGGATAAAATAACAGGATTAAGTCCGGTTATATCCATTGAGCAGAAGACCACAAATAAAAACCCCCGTTCAACAGTCGGAACAATCACAGAAATTTATGATTTTCTGAGGCTTTTGTATGCAAGAGCCGCCGAAGCATATTCGTATGCATCAGGTGAAAAGATGGTTAAATATACAGATGACCAGATACTTGAGCTTATAAAGAGCCGTTTTTCGGGAAAAAAGGTATATTTTCTGGCTCCTGTAGTGAAAGGGAGAAAAGGTCATTATAAGGAGTTGTTTGAGCAATTAAGACGAAAAGGATTCCTTAATGTTCGCATCAACAACGAAATCAGGGAACTGACACCAGGGATGAAACTCGATCGTTATAAAACCCATTATATTGAACTTGTAATTGATAAGTTAAAGGTTGGTGAGACTACCGATAAACGGCTTAACGATTCAGTCCTCATGTCGCTCGATCAGGGCGACGGGGTGATGATGGTACTTGATACAGAGTGCAATGAACCCCGCTATTTCAGTCGTCATCTCATGTGCCCTGTTACCGGTTTATCATATAATGAACCAGCACCTCATACTTTTTCTTTCAACTCTCCGCAGGGGGCATGCCCTCACTGTAACGGTCTGGGTGAGGTATCAAGTATTGATGAGAAGAAACTTATTCCCGACAAGGAACTTAGCATAAGAAAGGGAGGTATTGAACCTCTCGGGAAATACAGGAATATCTGGATTTTCTGGCAGATCGAAGCAATAGCTGAAAAAAACGGATTTACACTCGACACTCCTATAAAAGAGATTCCTGAAGATGCTCTAAATAAAGTGCTTTATGGTTCTGATGAAGTACTTAAGTTGTCCAACACACCACTGGGAATGACCTCAAACTATTTTCTGACATTTGAGGGTGTTGTTAATTTCGTCGGGAACATTGAAACTTTAAACGGAAAGAAAAACGGGACAAGAATTAAGGACCAGTATGTGCAGTATAATGTTTGTCCCGATTGCCATGGAACACGACTGAAGAAAGAATCATTGTTTTTCAGGATAGCTGATAAAAATATCGGAGAGCTCTCAGCAATGGATATAAAAGAGTTATCTCTGTTTCTGGCCAATATTGAGGAGAAGATGAACAGGAAGCAAAAATTAATTGCTTCAGAAATCCTGAAAGAAATAAGGGCAAGGCTTGGTTTTCTGCTTGAGGTGGGACTGGAATATCTTTCCCTTAACAGGGGTGCAAGAACTCTCTCGGGAGGTGAAAGCCAGAGGATCCGTCTTGCTACTCAGATAGGTTCAAGACTTGTGAATGTGCTCTATATTCTCGATGAACCGAGTATCGGACTTCACCAGAGAGATAACCGGCGGCTGATTGTAGCTTTAAAACAGTTAAGGGATGCAGGAAACTCGGTAATTGTGGTTGAACACGATAGAGAGATGATCCTGTCAGCTGACCATGTGATTGACATGGGGCCGGGAGCCGGACGGCTTGGAGGCCTTATTGTTGCCTATGGTAATCCTGAAGAGATAAAGAATTCCGATACTCTTACCTCCGGATATCTGAATAATAAAAGGAAGTTTCATATCCCTGAGGACCGGAGAAAGGGGAATGGGAAATTCCTTATGCTTACAGGCGCTTCAGGACATAACCTTAATAATGTGGATGTTATATTACCTCTTGGCACATTTATCTGCGTTACAGGTGTATCAGGAAGCGGGAAATCATCGCTTATTAACCAGACTCTTCATCCTGCACTTGCAAAAAAATTTCATAATTCGGGCAAATCACCATTACCATACAAGGAAATCAGCGGACTCGACCAGCTTGACAAAGTAATAGAAGTAAGCCAGTCACCAATCGGAAAAACTCCCCGCTCTAACCCTGCAACCTATACTGGTGTTTTCGCTGATATCCGGAAGCTTTTTGAGCAGACAACTGAAGCCAAGATCCGCGGATTTGGAGCCGGAAGGTTCTCATTTAATGTAAAAGGAGGTCGTTGTGAGGGATGCGAAGGAGCAGGAATGAAAACCATCGAAATGAATTTTCTTCCCAATGTATATGTTCATTGTACTGAATGCAACGGAAAACGCTATAACCGCGAAACACTTGAGGTTAAATACAAGGGACAGTCCATCAGTGATGTGCTGGAAATGACTGTTAATATGGCCGTTGAATGCTTTGCCAATGTACCTTCAATCTATCATAAAATAAAAACACTTCAGGATGTCGGGCTTGGCTACATCAAGCTGGGGCAACAGTCGACAACACTTTCGGGTGGTGAGGCACAACGTGTTAAGCTTGCGACTGAACTGGCAAGACGAGATACCGGAAAAACACTTTATATCCTCGATGAACCAACCACTGGATTGCATTTTGAGGATGTAAGAGTGTTGCTCGATGTGCTTAATAAACTTGTTGAGAGAGGTAATACAGTAATTGTAATTGAGCATAACCTTGATGTGGTTAAAATGGCTGATTATGTTGTTGATCTTGGTAAGGAAGGTGGGAAAGCCGGAGGCAATATTATATTTTCAGGATCGCCGGAAAAACTTGCGAAATGTGCAGAGAGCTATACCGGAAAATATCTTAAGGCAGAACTTATGGCATAAGAATTTAATTATATTTGAAAGAATAAATTTTTTATCAATATCCAAAATGGAGAAACCAGCTGATCTTGTAAAGGATGCTTTTGAACAGAAAACATGGCATGAGATTCATACAACAGATTCATGGAGAGTATTTAAAATAATCTCTGAATTAGTTGAAGGTTTTGAAAAACTTGCCCGTATTGGTCCCTGTGTTTCAGTTTTTGGTTCAGCAAGAACTCATCATAATGATAAATATTATAAACTGGCTGAAGATATTGCCTTCAAACTGACACAGAACGGTTATGGAGTCATAACAGGTGGTGGACCGGGTATTATGGAAGCGGCTAATAAGGGAGCAACACGCGGAAAGGGAAAATCTGTAGGGATTAATATTGATCTTCCTTTTGAACAGCATGCGAATCCATATATCGATGCGGATAAGTTGATCACTTTTGATCATTTTTTCATACGAAAACTAATGTTCATGAAATATGCCCAGGGATTCATTGTGCTTCCTGGAGGATTCGGAACATTTGATGAACTCTTTGAGGCAATAACACTTATTCAGACCAGGAAGATCGGGAAGTTTCCTATAATACTGGTTAGCAGGAAATACTGGAGCGGACTTATAGATTGGATTAAAGAGGAGATGCTTGATGTTGAACATAATATATCACCGGAAGACCTGAATCTGTTTACCCTTGTTGATACATCGGATGAGGCTGTGGATTATATTGTCAAGTTCTATTCAAGATACCTGCTCAGTCCTAACTTTTAATGGTTGTTTGATAAATGGGAATATTTGTTAAAAGTAGCCCATTGTAATTTTAAAATTGTCAATAAACAAAGTATAACTTTCCCCTCCTTTTCAAAGGAGGGGTGTCATACCCGAAGGGTTATGACGGGGTGGTTTTAAACTAAAATCACAAGCTTAAAAACAGTTTGAATAATGGAAATTCATAAATATTCATCCAACAAGAATGAGTTTAAACAGTTTAGAAAAATCCTGAGAAATAATTCTACATCTGCTGAAGCAACTCTTTGGGATCTGTTAAAAAATAAGCAATTAGATGGCAAAAAATTCAGAAGGCAACATAGTTTAGAAAACTTTATTGTTGATTTTTATTGTTCTTCAGATAAATTAATTATCGAACTTGATGGTGATCCACACGGAGATTATTCCAAGATTCTAAAAGATGAAGCACGAGATAAATATTTTAAAGCAAACGGTTATAAAGTGATAAGATTTGAGAACAGATTTGTTTTTCAGGATCCTGAATTAGTTATTGAGACAATAAGGAAAAATATTTATTTGATCAATAAAACCACCTCCCCCTGACGTTTCGGTCAGGGTACTCCTCCTTTGAAAAGGAGGAGAAATTAAAACATTGATTATCACAACTTTCCCCTCCTTTTTAAAGGAGGGGTGTCATGCCCGAAGGGTCATGACGGGGTGGTTAATTCTACTTTTTAACAGCCCCAAACTAAGCCAGATCTAAGTTCTTTTTTCTGAACCCAATCAAAGAAAGCTACACCTTCCTAATTCGATCCATCTCTCTTGTTGCATCCTTGCGTTTGAGGGTTTCGCGTTTGTCGTATTCTTTCTTACCTTTTGAGATTGCGATTTCAGCTTTTGCCAGACCTCTGGCGTTAATGAAGACTTTAATAACTATAATAGTGAGCCCGGTTTCTTTTACTTTTCTTTCAATTTTTCTTAACTCACGGGAGGTGAGAAGAAGCTTTCTCTCGCGGAGCGGATCATGATTATTAAGATTTCCCCACCAGTATTCCGCAATGTGCATACCCTTGATGAAGAGTTCTCCATTATTGAAAAAACAATATGAGTCGGAAATAGTGGCTTTTCCAAGTCTTATAGATTTTATTTCAGTTCCCGAGAGCTTAATCCCTGCAATAAATTTTTCGAGGAACTCATAATCGTGAAAGGCCTTTTTATTCTTAATAACAATATTGCCTGTGCCCCCTTTCATATAAACTGATTAAGAGAAGAATGCATAATAGACCCTGTCGGTCAGCATAGTAAGTGCAGGTTTGTTGCGATATAAATCCATAAAAAATCAGATTTGAATGCCCGGCAAAATTAAGTAAATTTATGGTAAATTGTTTTTCCTTCTAAAATCATTAATTGTGTTGCTGTGGAATTAAATTCAAACTATGACTTATTAGTTGTTACAGGGCCTACCGCTTCAGGTAAAACATCCCTGGCTGTTGCCATTGCAAATAGGGTGGGTGGTGAGGTCATCAGTGCAGATTCGCGCCAGGTGTACAGGGGAATGAACCTTGGAACAGGGAAGGATTATGATGATTATCTGATTGATGGCACTCGTTTACCTTGTCATCTGATTGATATTGCTGATCCCGGCTATAAATATAATGTCTTTGAATATCAGCGTGATTTTAATAAAGTTTATTCCAGCTTGAGGGATCGCAAAGTTTTTCCGGTTGTGTGCGGAGGATCAGGAATGTATGCAGATAGTATTATTACAGGATACAAGATGTTCGAGGTACCACCAGATAGTGGTCTCAGAATTGAACTTGAGAAAAAATCTATGGAGGAGCTCAAAGAGATACTTTCAACTTATAAAAATCTTCATAACACAACAGATATTGATACCAGGAAGCGGGTTATAAGGGCAATTGAAATTGAACATTCTTACAGGAATCGGGGGAAACAGCACACTGAATTCCCAAAAGTAAGGTCTCTTGTTGTAGGTGTAATGTTCGAAAGGGAGTCGAGGCGAAGAAGGATTACAGAAAGGCTTAAACAACGTCTCGATACCGGTATGGTAGATGAGGTGAAGCACTTAATTGATCAGGGGATCAACACAGAGACCCTGATCTATTATGGTCTTGAATATAAGTTTATTACCCTTTACTTGACCGGAAAATTATCTTATGATGAAATGGTCAGGGATCTTGAGATAGCCATTCATCAGTTTGCTAAAAGACAAATGACATGGTTCCGGGGAATGGAACGAAGGGGAATTAAGATACACTGGATCGATGGTGAGTTGCCGACAGAAGAGAAAGTCAAGAGAGTATTGGAATTACTGCGAGAATAGTCGAAAGTCTATAAAGTCGTTAGTCAAAAGACTTTATAGACTTTATGGACTTTCGACTTTATGGACTTTCGACTTTATGGACTTTCGACTTTATGGACTTTATGGACTTTATAGACTTTTTATTTCAGATAAGTTTCAAGCCACTCAAAAAATTCACGTTGCCAGATCACTGCATTCTGCGGTTTTGTGACAAAATGGTATTCATCCTCGAAGAAAAGCAGTCTGCTTGGAACACCATGCAACTGGGCAGCCTGGAAAGCCTCCATGCTTTGTGTATAAGGTATCCTGAAGTCGTTGGCTCCGGTAATGATAAGGATTGGAGTATCCCAGTTATCAACCATTAGGTGAGGGGAGTAGGTGTAACTCTTTGGTCCTATCCAGTAAGGGCCTTCTATGTCTTTATCAGGAAACCATAACTCTTCTGTTGAACCATACCAGCTTGTAAAGTTGAACATTCCGCAGTGTGATATAAAAGCCTTAAATCTTCCGCCATGCATCCCTGCCAGGTAAAAGACAGAATACCCACCGTAGCTGGCACCAACTGCTCCAAGCCTGGCTGCATCAACAAATGGTTCTTTTGCCATTGCATCGGTTGCGTCGAGATAATCCTGAATATTCAATCCGCCATAATCACCTGAGATCTGTTCTTTCCATGCCTGTCCGAAGCCTGAGTCCCCACGACGGTTCGGAGCTATCACAATATAGCCTTTTGCTGCCATCATCTGATAGTTCCAGCGATATGACCAGCTTTGACTAAGTGCACCCTGAGGACCTCCTTTACAGAAAAGGAGAGCAGGATATTTTTTGGCAGGATCAAAACCGGGAGGATATATGATCCACATCTGCAGGTCTTTATTATCTTTTGTCTTAATGTATCTCTCCTCGACCTTGCCCATCTTAACGAATTCATAGATAGGTTTATTTATAAAGCTGATCTGTTTAACCTGGCCGGTAGTCATGTCAACAACCGATACCTCCGGGGCCATTGACATTGATACAAGACCTGCAACAAGCACGCCTGACTTGAGATTGAGCGGTCCCATATCGTGTACTCCTTCAGTTACTTTATCAACCCCCTTATCAGAAATGTTAGTTTTAAATATCTGACCAGTACCAAGATATGCACATGTAAAGTAGATAGTCTGTTCATTAGCCCAGGTAATATTCTCAACATCAAAATCCCATCCTTTTGAAACCCAGATACGCTTGCCTTCTTTTAAATCATAGACAAACAAACGATCAAGATCTCCTTCATAGCCATCTCTTTCCATGCTTTGAAATGCTATTTTTGAACCATCCGGTGAGAAGACAGGGTATTTGTCGTATCCCCTGTTACCTTCGGTTATATTAATCTCTTTCGATGAAGCTAATTCATAAAGAAATATATCGGAATTTGTGCTTTTGGCATCTGCTAATCCATTCAGTCTTTTTGAGGTATAAGCAATAAACCGTCCATCTGGACTCCATGATATCTCACCCTCATCGAAGTAAGGTGCAGTAGGGGACTCAAATCTTTGTCCTTCCATGATATCTTTACCTTCCGAAACATTGCTTCCGTTAAATGAAGCAACAAAAATATGACTGTAGGAAAAGTCGCTCCAGTAGTTCCAGTGGCGGTACATAAGGTCGTTGATGATCCTGACTTTTGCCTTTGGGAGATTATGTTTCTCATTGGCAGTCTCATCCAGTTTGACCCTCTTTGTAAAATAAATCTTATTCCCTGCCGGTGAGATGCTGAAAATCTCAAAGTCGCTTAAACCGGAAACTATCTTCTGCTCTGAGCCATCAGCATTCATAGTACACAGGTTCCCTTTATTGACAAAGGCGATTGACTTCCCGTTATTGAACCATTGCGGAGAACTACCTCCGTTACTGGTCAGTTTTACAGGATCGCCTCCGGCAGTTGACAATTTAAAAATGTTGGTTCTTCGGGCTTCACTCTGAAGGTCAATATCTGTAACGGTGTATAACACAGTTGAACCATCGGGCGAAAGGGTGAAAGTTCCAAGTCGTCCGAATTTCCACATTATTTCAGGAGTCATTACTCCTCCGGCTTTCTCTTCGGCAGTCAGCTGATTATTGAATTGTGGCGATGTTTCCTGAGTGACTGGTACTTTTTGTTTGCATGAAGCAGAAAAAAGCAGAGCTAAAAGAACTACCGGTAAAAGATATCTTTTCATAATTAGGTTGATTATTTACTGAATTATTTTTTTTTGAGGGCTTCAGAAACTTTAGCCTTCAGTTCATCATACAATTCCGGATTGTCTTTAAGAATCTGTTTGACAGCATCACGTCCCTGTCCCAGTTTAGTATCACCATAACTGAACCATGAACCGCTTTTCTTGATAATCTCAAAGTCGACACCGAAGTCAACAATCTCTCCAAGCTGGGATATCCCTTCTCCGTAAAGTATATCAAAATCAGCCTTTCTGAACGGTGGGGCAAGCTTATTCTTCACAATTTTAACCCTGGTACGGCTTCCTATAATTTCTTCACCGTCTTTAAGCTGGCTCGTTCTGCGGATATCCAATCTCACTGATGCATAAAACTTCAATGCATTACCTCCGGTGGTGGTTTCCGGATTACCAAACATCACACCGATTTTATCCCTGAGCTGATTTATAAAGACACATGATGTGTTCGTTTTATTGATATTGGCGGTAAGTTTTCTTAATGCCTGTGACATTAACCTTGCCTGCAGACCCATTTTTGAGTCGCCCATTTCTCCTTCAATTTCAGCCTTAGGTGTAAGTGCAGCCACTGAGTCAATAACAACTATATCAAGTGCTCCTGACCTGATGAGGTTATCCGTGATCTCAAGAGCCTGCTCGCCGTTATCAGGTTGGGAAATAAGAAGATTTTCAACATCAACTCCCAGTTTCTCCGCGTAATTACGGTCGAATGTGTGCTCTGCATCAATTATTGCAGCTATTCCTCCGTTTTTTTGTGCCTCGGCTATAGCATGAATAGCCAGTGTTGTTTTTCCTGATGCTTCGGGACCGTAAATCTCTGTTACTCTGCCACGAGGTATTCCGCCGATACCGAGTGCAGCATCAAGTCCGATTGATCCTGTTGAGATGACCTGGATGTTGTCGATTGGGTGATCGCCCAGCTTCATAATGGTTCCCTTACCAAAATCCTTTTCAATTTTCCCGAGAGTAACCTCAAGTGCCTTTAGCTTTTCTTTGTTTATTTCTTTTCTTTCTTTGCTCATATTATTGGTTTTATTGATTATTCAAAACGCGGGGCTTTCGATCCCTCTTTTAATTGTATCATGGTTATTTATTTTGTTATTATGGGTAAATTTACGAAGTTTGAATTGTTTTCTGAAAAAAATTGAGTAATTGTTATTAACATAAATCGTCAGATATAGAATTCGAACTGGCAATTAATAGATTGAAAATAAGTTATTTGTGAAAGACGCCAATCCTCCTTTGAAGCCTTCTCAAAAGAGCCTCCTGCAAAAATGAATCTTCCGTCCGGCTATGAGAAGATTCTGGATGAAGCCATTGATTTTCAATTTAAAACCGATTCGCTCAATGCCCTGGCAGGTGAGCAGAAAAAAAAATTGGAAAAACTTGCAAACGCTGAAAAACTTGCCTTTAAAGTAAAAATATCTGAGAATGAATTACTTGCTGCTTCGTTTCAGATATCAGCTGATAAGAAATACAGCGAAGCACAGGCAGCGATGGTTATTAAAGATCCTTTGCAGCAAGCTGATAATAGGGCTATTAAAGAACTTGATAAACAGTCAGATACAATAATTAAGATTGTTCCTGTTGTTCAGAAACCTGTCGAAACGTTTACTTTCTTCGAAGTTCTTACAAAACCTGTAACCGATCCTAATGAGAAGATCACAATTGATCCTGAGGTACCTGCCGGACTGATCTACCGCATCCAGATTGCTATCTTTCGTAATCCAGTTACTCCTGCATATTTCAAGGGGATTATCCCGGTTTACGGATTTAAGGTTGCAGGTACTGACAAAACAAATTACTATGCCGGGATGTTCAGGAGA
The DNA here is from genome assembly GCA_026391475.1 of Bacteroidia bacterium. Classification (GTDB taxonomy): domain Bacteria; phylum Bacteroidota; class Bacteroidia; order Bacteroidales; family VadinHA17; genus LD21. The sequence goes on from JAPLED010000076.1 coordinate 11,287, forward strand.
TCATCTGATGCGAGTAAAGCTCTTGCTACTGTCAAAGCGAAAGGTTTCAGGGATGCATTTGTTGTTGCACTTTCAGGGAATAAACCCGTTTCTGCTGACAGGGCAGCAATTCTAGAAAGGGAGTGGGGTAAGAAACCTTTTGTAAGCATTGCGAAGTCTGTACCTGAAACTCTCATTGACACTGTTCCACCAACCCTCTCATTCAGAGTCGAAGTGATCAGATCGTTAAAACCTCTTAAAGATGATATTGTAGAGGGAATCAGAAAGATGGCAGGTAACCGCGGATTGGATATTCAATCCCTTGATGATGGGAATATTGCTTATTTGATTGGAAAATTTATTACTTTTGAAAGCGCTGCAGAGTATACTGACCTGATGATAAGAAACGGTTACCGCGAAACAAGGGTTGTTGCATGGCTGGGGGAAAAAGAGATACCGGTTGAAACTGCAAGGCAACTATTTGAGAATCTGAAATGAAGGAGAAAACATTACATAAAGATGATAAGCTGAAAAGCGGAAGCGAATCAAGTACTCTGGTTCTTTACAATGATGATATAAACACTTTCGATCATGTAATAAAATCGTTGGTTGAGGTGTGTGGACACGACTCTGTTCAGGCTGAACAATGTGCTATGATTGTTCATTTTAAAGGCAGCTGCGATGTAAAAACAGGCATGACGGAGGTACTTAATGCTATGAGCCGGTCACTTAATGTAAAGGGGCTGAAGTCGAAAGTGAATAGCCTTTAAAGTCCATAAAGTCCATAAAGTCTGTAAAACTACTATATTGGGAACTCTTAATACATTAACGACTTTGAGGACTTTCGACTATTTCTCCCTATGAAATAACATATTCAGAGCCCTATCGAACACTGTAAGTATCAGAATCCCAATAAAAACATATATCATCAATGCCGGAAGATTAAAACTGAAGATGGATGTAAGATTAATCTCGGGCAAAGAAACATTAATATTTTTAATAAGTTCTACCACCGGAAGCGCTGATAAATCAGTTTCACTTCCGGGAATGAGAAAAGCTGCAATTATCAATAAAATTGTAATAGCGGCAGAAATTACAGGAACAAGGTTTTTATTCCGCAACCTGCCGGA
>JAPLED010000114.1 GCA_026391475.1 Bacteroidia bacterium
TCAGCAACACTTGCATCACCAGGAGCATAAGTGTAGGTACCACCAGCAGGTCGGTTAAGGGGTATTTTAAGAAAGCTTTGCTGCCAGACTTTGCAGGAAGCAGAAGCAGACTCCTCCTTCCCTTTTACAATTGCTTTAACAGTATAAACTTCATCGGTTGCAGTTTTATCTGTATAATTGGTTACCAGAGTCAATGGCTTTTTATTAAGTTTTTGGTTGCCCCTGTATAGATTGAATCCTGTCTTAGCCGGGTCGGTCCCTAAAAGCCTCCAACTGATGAATACCTCTTCAGGACTTTTTCTTACAGCAACAATGCCTCTGTCGAGGGCTTCCATCTGCCGTTTTAGATTTTTTGATTCGTTATTCTGCCCAATTGCAGATAAAAAAGAAATGTAAATCAACCCCACAACCAGGAAAGCATTTTTCATGTTTAAATTTATATTTGATTTTCTTATTAATAACCATCAAGACACCAAGGCGCAAAGGTTTGCCAATGGAATAATCAATTTAATACTTGGTGTTACTTGGTGCCGTTACTGCCTTTATTGCCTTTATTATCTTTACTGCCTTTACTGCCTTTACTGCCTTTTTCTGCCTTAGGTTCCTTTTCTTTGGGTTCAAGGGATTTTGTCAATTTATAAACTTCTGATCCCGCAAGCAGGAAGCACCCCAATCCAAAATCTTCAAAGTTTGGAACATTATCATATCCAACAGGCTGACTGTCTTTTGGTTCCTTGCCTGTTCCCTGCACATACCCGAGGAAGCCATTCGGATGGACCGATTCTGTAACAAGTGCATTCCATGCTTTCATAACAACCGGAAGGTATGTTTTCTTGCTTATGACACCCTCATTTATTCCCCAAGCCATACCATAGACAAACAGGGCTGTTCCTGTAACTTCTTTCCCACCAAAGTGAGTCGGATCCTTAAGACTTACATTCCAGAAACCATCCGTTCTCTGAAGTGGAACAAGCGCCTCGAACATCTCTTTCAGGGTGTTCATATACTCTTTCCTGTAATTGCTGTTTTTAGGTAAAAACTCTATTGTTCTTACAAGAGCAGCCACTACCCAGCCGTTTCCTCTCGACCAGTAACAATTTTCACCGTTTGGTTCTTTATAAGGCGGAACAAAGTCCTTGTCGCGCCACCAGAGATGATCTTCTGTGCTGTAAAGTCCGTTGGTTCCGTGTTTGAGTTTTGTAAAGAGATACATCTCGTGCATCCGCTCGAAATACCTGTTATCTTTGTAGATAGAGCCCAGCTTTGCATATACCGGCATTGCCATCTGCAGCGCATCAATCCAGTTCCAGTCATCAACTTTATCAGTTGCAAGCATATTATCAATACAGGCTTTAATATCCTTTATCCTCTCCTCTTTGTACCTGTCCATCATATAGAGATCAATATAGGTTTGCCCGCAGCACTGATTATCGCCATTACGGGTTTTTATCCCATCACGCAATCCCCATTTATGAAATTCGCCCCAGCTTACAGCATAATTCAGATAAGACGCATCCGTGTTGAGCTTGTATAGGGCCATCAGTCCTTCATAATATACCCCGCGTGTCCATATATTACTGGGACGTTCACGTTCGGTGATAATTGTTTTACCGACATCAGGCCATTTTTCCATGAAGTACTTGTTTGCAAGTACCATCGATTCCATTGTTTTACTGCTTGAAACTGTCTGGGCAGCGAGGTTACTGATGGAAAATAACATTAACAACAAAATACTCGAAGTGATTTCTAATCTATTGATTTTGTCCATGATATGTTTTTCAAATTAAAGATTGTTTCCTAATTGTAGCTGACTTGTTTTTCTCCACTCCCCCTTTTTACCTCACCCTAAATCCCTCTCCTGAAGGAGAGGGACTTAAGTCTCTGATTATCTTTTTCTTACTCCCCTTCTCCCTTGGGAGAAGGGTCCCGATTGCTATCGGGAGGGGGATGAGGTAGACTTACTTTTTTTTCGCAAATCCCAACAATAAATCTGTCAGGTTCTCAGCTGCTTTCCTGTTTTCAAAGCTTTCGGGAAGACGATCATGATCAATATATTCATTATAGATCCACGGATCGCCGATTGCAAAAACATATCCTTTGCCATACTTGTTTTCTGCAATGAGGACTTTGCCGTTCTCAGTCAGAATAGCTTTTGCTTTTCCCGAGAGATTAATGTCAGAGACCTCCTTTATATAAATTTTGGTAACTCCTTTAAAAAGAGGATGATCAGGAAGATTTTTACTGGCACCCATTTCAAAATTTGTACCGGTAACCGGATGTAATGTAACATGGTTAAAGGTCATTCCGAATTGTGACATCAGCATATTAAGATGTGTGAACTCACAGTTTGGTGCATCGTTTGCCAATATTGCCAGAACCCCACCTTTTTTAACCCATCGTTTTATGGCCTTAATATCTTTTGAAACTAAATAATTTGGTTTTGGTGTTTCTGTTGTAGTGTCGGGATCGACAATAATATAAACATTAATTTTACTTAGGACACTTGCATCGGGTCTTCCAAGAATCGTAAGTATTGCTCCCCTGCCGGTAAATATTTCCCCCCAGCGGGAATAGCCGCTGAACTCGGTGTCAGTCCAAAGGTAGTGGAATGGTTTCCCTGTTTTAGCATTGGTTTCGCGATTGTACCAGTTATCAAGCCCAACAACCGGTTGTGATATTCCATTTTGGGCAATGAAACCAAATATTACCAGTAACATCAAAATTAAATGTCCTTTTAAAATTTTCTGCTTTTCCATAATTTTTTCAGGTTAATAATCTCAAAAATATGAAACATTAATGATGAAACAATCATATTCTAAAACATATTCCTCAGGTTAATTGAATAATTATCTTTGTTAAAACAGGTAACTTGACATGAAGACACAAAGTTGCACTAAGAAATTTTATTTGTAACCCATAATTTCTCTTCAAATGAAAGCAAACCAGAGAAAAGCAGTTGTTTCAATTGCTTCTATATTTATCTGTCTTACAATTAATTGTCTGGATAAGAACAACTTAATTAAACCAGGATTGATATGGCCCGATACGGAGGGTAAACATATTAATGCTCACGGAGGTGGTATACTATACTATAATGGTACCTATTTCTGGTTCGGTGAATCAAGACTTCCACGTTCCGAAAAAGACAGGAGTCATTATGGAGTCAGTTGCTATTCATCAAAAGATCTTCTGAACTGGAAAAATGAGGGACTTGCATTAAGGGTCATCGACGACACTGCCGGTCTGCTTTTACCTGGATGTGTTATTGAACGCCCAAAAGTCATTTATAATAAGAAAACCGGAAAGTTCGTGATGTGGTTTCACCATGAACTTAAGGGACAGGGTTACAAGGCTACCTGTTGAATGGGAAAATGGAAACCCTGTTATTAAGTGGTACCCTGACTGGAACCTGAGTAAACTGAAATAATATTACTATCTTTCTGACCTTTGATAACTTAAAATATATAAGAATAATTATTAAACCATATAACAATGAAGAGACTGACTTATTTACTTGTCACACTGTTCTTTTTTATAATTACAGGAACCACATCAAACGGACAAAGGGAAAACCTCATTAAGAAAGACCTTAATAACACACTTACTGACAGGGAAGTGAAAGAGGGTTGGAAACTCCTGTTTGATGGAAAAACATCAGCAGGATGGATGAATGCAAAAACTAAAAGCTTCCCGCCAAGCGGATGGGAGATAAAAGATGGGACACTTATAATAAATCCTGAAACAAAGGGTGCAAATGGCGGTGGTGATATTGTAACTGTCGACAAGTATAAAAACTTCGAATTGATCGTTGATTTTATGTATAAACCGGGTGCCAACAGCGGAATAAAATACTTCATTGATACTGAAACAAATAACGGAGCCTTAGCATCTATCGGCTGTGAATACCAGATTCTCGACGACAAACTTCATCCCGATGCCAAACTTGGTATTGCAGGTAACCGCACCCTGGCTGGTCTCTATGATCTTATAGCCCCGAAAAATACAAGGGATAATGGTCCGGATAAATGGAACAGGGCGATAATAATAGTAAATGGTAACAAGGTTCAGCACTGGCTCAACGGACAAATGACTGTTGAATATGAGAGAGGTAACGATAAATGGAAGGAACTGGTTGCAACCAGTAAGTTCAAAACATCACCTGGTTTCGGAGAGGTAAAGGAAGGAAGAATACTCCTGCAGGAACATGGGAATTTTGTATCGTTTAAGAATATTAAGATCAGGGAGATAAAAGAATAACGACACAAGACACAAGGCTAACGACTCTCGGTTTTTCAAATCAGTGAGTCGATTGTTTTTTCCCTTCGCCGTGCGTCGTGCGTCGTACATCGTTTGTTGTGCGTCGTAATTTCGATAATCTTTCCTACCTTTGATATTTATATTAGCATTAAAGTGAACTAACACATAGTTATGTTGTCATGATAATATAAGGAACCTACATATAAACAGATCCTATGAAAAACCTTGCATTATTATTGATCATTTCAGGTTGCTTTATTGTGTTTGCATGCAATAAAGCTGACAAATCCGAAAGGTTTAAATTACTTACCGGCCCGATCTGGACCACAGACAGCCTGCTTGCCAATGGCACTGATGCAGGCGGAACGGGAGGTGTGCTTGTGAAGTTCAAGGGTGATGCAAAATTCAAAGAGGACGGGTCCGGATATTTTGGAATCTATACAGGTACATGGAGATTCAATGTTGATGAAACTGAAATCACAATTGTAACCGATTCACTTATCCTTCCTATAATAAGTGACATAGTTGAATTAACCAGTTCTTCATTTAAGATAACGACCGTTGTCCCAGACAAGGATATGCAGCCGATAAATATAAGGATGACTTTCAAGGCCAGATGATACGTTATATCCTCACTTCTCTTTTCGTTCTTCTTTTAAGTTTTGGATTAAAAGCAGCTGATCTGAACGGGATCATCAAAGGAAAGGTATTCGACAAGACTACACAGAAGCCTCTTGCCGGGGTATATGTTGTTTACGGAAAAAACCTTGGGACTACCACCGATCAGGATGGTTCATATATTATCAAAACCACTGAAGGTAAATTAAAAATTACTTTTCAATTCATTGGATACGAATCTGTTACAAAAGATATAGTTTTTAAGGAGGTTGAAACCATTGAATTGAATATTGGACTCGAAATGAAGGTCCGCGAAATAGACCAGATCGTTATAAGTGCAAATAAAAACGAACAGAAAGTTGCGGAACTGACTGTATCAATGGATATTATTAAAACAGCCTTCCTTTCCGATAACCATATAACCGATGCTCAGGAACTTATTAACAAAACTCCGGGGATCGAAGTTATGGACGGGCAGGCTTCCATAAGGGGTGGAAGCGGTTTCAGTTATGGTGTCGGCAGCAGGGTTCTGGCACTAATTGACGGTTTACCGGTTTTATCAGCTGATGCAGGGAACATCAAATGGCAGTTTCTTCCTCTTGAAAACCTCTCTCAGATCGAAATAATTAAAGGGGCCTCTTCAGTATTATATGGATCATCTGCCCTGAACGGAATAATAAACTTCCGCACGGCCGATGCTTCAAATATTCCCGTCACCCAATTCTTTGCAGAGACAGGTATATTTGGCAAACCAAAAAACAGGAGCTGGATCTGGTGGAATACTCCCAGGGTCTTTACAAGCGCCTCATTCTCTCATCTGCAGAAAATAGGTAGAACAGATATAGGTATTGGCAGTAACCTGCTGATCGATGAAGGGTACCGGAGACTGAATGGAGAAAAACTTGCAAGAGTCAGCCTGAGGTTAAAACACTTCAACAGTAAGGTTGAAGGATTGTCTTATGGATTGAACCTGAATGCAGGTTATACGATAAAAAGGGACTTCGTGCTTTGGGAGAATGCTGACTCAGGTGCTCTGAAACAGAATGAATCGGCTACAATTGAACTTCATGGAGATTTCCTGGCAATCAACCCTTATATTTCATTGAAAAAGAGTGACCTTTACAGGCATGATTTGCGGATGCAAATTCAGTCATCCCGCAACAGGTTCCCGGAGAGCGAAAAAAATAACAGTGATGCTGTTTCTGCTTTTTCAGAATACCAGCTCTGGTACAGGTTATTCGAGTTTCTTGATCTTACAGCCGGAGCTTCAGAGAATTACAGCCATGTAACTTCGAATTTTTTCGGAGATCATACCGGATTGAATGTTGCCGGTTTTGCACAGTTTGAGATCCGGCCCCTCAACCGGTTAAAAGCTGTAACAGGCTTGCGGATTGAAAATAATTCCCTTGACAGAAAAAACGATAAGGTCATTCCGATTTTCAGAGCAGGACTCAACTGGCAGGCGGCGGACTATACTTTTATCCGGGCATCATTCGGACAAGGTTACCGCTACCCATCAATTGCTGAAAAGTATGCAGCAACAACACTTGGGTCTGTTACCATTATCCCCAGTCCCGGTATCCAACCTGAATCAGGATGGAGTTCGGAAGCAGGCATCAAACAGGGTATTCTGCTAGGAAAAATGAGAGGACAGGCCGACTTCTCCCTGTTCATGTCTCAGAATAAAAATATGATTGAATACTTTCTTGCAATGTACACAGATCCTGACACAGGAATACCGAGCACCGGCTTTAAGGCTACAAATATTGAACAATCGAGAGTATACGGGGGTGAGATGGAATTCATGCTGAACGGATCCATTGGTAATATTAATACCACAATTAGCGGGGGCTATACATTCATTTACCCTGTTGAGTTTAACAAAGCGACCAATAAGAATACGGGTACTTACTTAAAATACCGGAGAAAGCATTCCGGGGAAATTAGCTTAAACGCCTCATGGAAAAAGTTTGAGTCAGATTTAAGTCTGTACGCCAAATCCAAAATACTGAGAATTGATGATTTTTTTCTGAGTGAAGTTATAGGTGAGGCCATCCTTCCGGGTTTTCCCGGTTACTGGCAGAAAAATAATACCGCATATTATCTTATTGACGGAACCATAGGTTATAAATTAAATAGTATGTTAAGTCTTTCATTTGCTGTAAAGAATATTACCAATACGGAATATATGGGCCGTCCGGGAGACATCCAACCTCAGAGGAATTTTAGCTTAAGATTATCCGGGAAATTTTAACAATTAATTTATTTCCACTAACTTTATTGCAACCTTCATCCTGTTTTAATCATTGATTAAATACCTGAAATAACCATGAAATCTTTAAAACTGAACATCGTAGCTCTCATTATTGTCATTCTCTCAGGAACACTAATTTATTCCTGCAAAAAAACTGTTATCAATGAGGTCAAAGTGCCCGATTTTGTTACTCTTTCATCGCAGTTCAGCGAACCACCAAGAGAATACACAACGGCTCCCTTCTTTGTATGGAATGCTGAAATTACAAAAGAGGAGATAGACAACTACATGATCAGTTTTAAAAATGCCGGCTCATCCCAGGTCATTATTCATCCGCGCCCCGGATTAATTACCGAGTACCTTTCGGAAAACTGGTTCGAACTTTATCAATATACAGTCGAAAAAGGCAAAGAACTGGGAATGAATGTATGGATATATGACGAAAACTCCTACCCCAGCGGTTTTGCAGGTGGACATGTTCCTGCTGAAATGCCCGAATCGTATAACAAGGGACAGGGTCTGAAAATGTCAAAATTTGAAACTCTTCCCGATACCTGCGACAAATATTATCTCTTCCTGAAAGAAGAAAATGGAGCTTTCACAGATATTACTACTTCACTCTCAAATGAAAAAGGAAAAACAGGAAAATATCTTCTCTTCTCAAAAACATATAATACCAAAACGGACTGGTATGGCGGATTTTCATACGTTGACCTTCTCTATCCGGGTGTTACTCAGAAATTTATCGAGGTAACTATGACAGGTTATGAGAAGTACCTTGGTACAGAATTCGGAAAAACCGTTCCCGGAACATTTACCGATGAACCTCAGATCAACTCACCTGGCGGCATCCGCTGGACACCCGACCTGTTTGAAGTTTTCATGAAGCGATGGCATTATAATCTTAAAACTCAATTGCCTTCGCTATATGAAGAAGTAGGAGACTGGAAAAAGATCAGACATAACTATACACAGACTCTGCTTCAGCTTTTCATTGACAGGTGGGCAAAACCATGGTATGCATATTGTGAAGAAAAAGGCCTTAAGTTCACAGGTCATTACTGGGAGCACGAATGGCCAAATATGCGTCCTGGTGGCGACAATATGGCAATGTATGCCTGGCACCAGGTTCCTGCAATTGATATGCTTTTCAATCAATGGGATGATTCCACGGCCAAAGCTCAGTTTGGAAATGTAAGATCAGTTAAGGAGCTGGCCAGTGCTGCAAACCAGACCGGTAGACAGAGAAAACTTAGTGAGACATACGGTGGATCAGGCTGGGACCTGACATTTACCGATATGAAACGCAATGGCGACTGGGAATATGCCCTGGGTGTTAATCTGATGAACCAGCATCTTACCTATTTCACTCTTGCCGGAGCCAGAAAATATGACTACCCCCCCTCATTCGACTATCATGAGCCATGGTGGAACAACTACAAATATCTGAATGACCATTATGCAAGGCTATCGCTGGCATTATCGGCAGGAAGACAGATTAACGACATCCTTATACTGGAACCTACTACATCTGCCTGGTTATATGACTCTTACGTAAAACGAAATCTAAAGTTTGCTAAGATCGGTCAGGCTTTCCAGACACTCGTTACAAAACTCGAAAAAAGCCAGGCGGAATATGATCTGGGCTCGGAAAATATGATCAAAGATATGGGAAGTGTTTCAAAAGGGAAGTTTGTTATCGGGCAGGCAAGCTATTCAAGGGTTGTTATCCCGCCAATGACAGAGAACCTCGATCTTAATACTTATAAGCTTCTTGAGAGATTTGTTTCGAACGGAGGCACTTTAATTGCGTTCTCAGTACCGACTCTGGTTGATGGTTCCTTTAGCGAAGGATTGAAAGAGTTTTTTAACAAGAAAGCTGATAAGATAATCATTATCGATAATTTAACTCCTGAGGTTATTTCAAAGTACTTCACCATTTCTGGCCTTGGGTTTGAAGGGGTAACAGGTGGAGCACTTTATCATCATCGCAGGATACTGGCTGACGGGCAGATTGTTTTTCTAGTAAACTCAAGTCTTACCGAAACTGTGAATGGTTCGCTTAAAATAAATGGTAAAGATGCAATTGAGATGAACACTTTATCAGGTGAGGTATATGGCTATCCCAACCAACAGGATGGTGATAAAATCAGTCTCTCCTACTCTATTCCTCCTGCAGGAAGTCTTTTACTTTTTATTCCAGGTGTCAAACAGGCAGATTATCAGATTCCGGCAAGAGCAGAGAACATGAATCCTGTTCAGTCCTCCTCTCCTGTAACAATTACACGAAACGAAGAGAACGCACTGATGATCGATTTCTGTGATATTGAGGTTGGTAATGAGTTCGAAAAAGATCTTCACACATACAACGCAGCCGATAAAGTCTTTAAATATCATGGATTCAAAAACGGCAATCCATGGAACACATCCGTTCAGTTCAGGACAAATATTGTTGATAGGGATACTTTCGGTCTTAACACAGGTTTTACTGCAGCATATCATTTTACAATTAAGGGTAAATTTGATTTCAGTAATCTGAAAGCTGTTGTAGAACGGACCAATTTATGGACGGTTTCTGTAAACGGAACTGAGGTAAAACCGGAAAAGGGCAAATGGTGGCTCGACAGGTCGTTCGGAGTTTTAAATATCGGAATGAATGTAAAATCAGGTGATAACACTATAACTCTGAAAACTTCACCTATGAAGATTCATGCAGAGGTTGAACCGGTTTATATTGTTGGTGATTTTTCGGTGAAGCCTGCTGTAAAAGGCTGGGTAATTGAAGCCCCGGCTTCTGTTTACACCACAGGAAGCTGGAAGAACCAGGGCTTGCCATTCTATTCATGGGGAATAACCTACAGCAAAGAATTCAATATTGAAAAAGCTGAAGGAAAATGGCAGGTTGGTCTGGGTAACTGGAACGGAACCGTTGCTGAAGTATCTGTAAATGGACAGTCTGCAACAGTCATCGCATTTCCTCCCTACAATACTGATGTTACCGGATTGATCAAACCCGGAATAAATAAAATTGATGTAAAAGTTATCGGAAGTCTGAAGAATCTATTGGG
>JAPLED010000133.1 GCA_026391475.1 Bacteroidia bacterium
ACTGAAGTTGCCTACCACATCCGTTGCCCTCCATTTCCTGGTGATAGTATAATTATAGTGCAGTATACTTGACGGATCGGCTTTATAAGTACTGACGTCACTGAAGGTGATGGTTATGTTGCCTGCCGGTGCATAGTTATCTATCGCTTTTGCTGTTCCTGTGCCTGCCGGTGTAGTATCATCTTCACAGTCGATGGTGACATTGGCCGGACATGTAATTGCCGAGGCTGTAACATCATGTACCGTGATAGTCTGGGTACATTCACTGAAGTTGCCTGTAACATCCGTTGCCCTCCATTTCCTGGTGATAGTATAATTATAGTGTAGCACATTTGCCGGATCGGCTTTGTAAGTGCTGACGTCACTGAATATGATGGTTATGTTGCCTGACGGTGCATAGTTATCCGTAACCGTTGCTGTTCCCGTACCTGCCGGTGTATTATTATCTTCACAGTCGATAGTGACATTAGCCGGACATGTTATTATTGGAGCCGTGTTGTCTGAAATTGTTATTACCTGCGTGAATACTGTACTAACGTTACCGCAAGCGTCTGTAACTGTCCATGTGTTGGTGTAAGTTCCTTCATTGGGGCTGCCTCCGGGTACAAAAACTCCGGAAATTTTCACAATGTCTGTTACATCTGCATCGCAATTATCTATCGCTATCGGGACCAACGCCTGAGCTGCTGCTAAACCCGCTGCATCACCGCATTCTAATGATGTATTCAATGCGCCTGCAATTGTTGTCCAGGTTGGTGCTGTGTTGTCTTTTATGGTGATTACCTGTGTGTAGACTGCGCTTGTGTTTAAACATGCATCCTTCGCTACCCATGTGTTGGTGTAGGTTCCGGTTGCTCTGCATGATCCCTCTACAAATGAACCTGATGTCTTTATATATGTTACATTGCTACAGTTATCTGTTGCAACCGATGCTAACGCCTGAGCTGCTGCTAAACCCGCTGCATCACCGCATTCTAATGATGTATTCAATGCGCCTGCAATTGTTGTCCAGGTTGGTGCTATGTTGTCTGTTATAGTGATTATCTGTGTGAAGACTGCGCTCGTGTTTAAACATGCATCCTTCGCTACCCATGTGTTGGTGTAGGTTCCGGTTGCACCGGATGATCCCGATACAAATGAACCTGATGTCTTTGTATATGTTACACTGCTACAGTTGTCCGTTGCTACAGGTGCTAATGCCAGTGCTGCTGTTAATCCCGCTGCATTACTGCATTCCACTGATGTATTCAATGCGCCTGCAACTGTTGTCCAGGTTGGTACTGTGTTGTCTGTTATAGTGATTACCTGTGTGAAGACTGTGCTTGTGTTTAAACATGCATCCTTCGCTACCCATGTGTTGGTGTAGGTTCCTGTTGCACTACATGATCCCGCTACAAATGAACCTGATGTCTTTGTATATGTTACACTGCCACAGTTGTCTGTTGCTATCGGTGATAATGCCTGTGATGCTGTTAATCCCGCTGCATCGCTGCATTCTAATGATGTATTCAATGCGCCTGCTACTGTTGTCCATATAGGTGATGTGTTGTCTGTTATAATGATTACCTGTGTGAAGACTGTGCTTGTATTTAAACATGCATCCTTTGCTACCCATGTGTTGGTGTAGGTTCCGGTTACTCCGCATGATCCAGCTACAAATGAACCCGATGTTTTTGTATATGTTACACTGCTACAGTTGTCTGTTGCTACCGGTGCTAATGCCTGTGATGCTGTTAATCCCGCTGCATCACCACATTCTACTGATGTATTCAATGCGCCTGCAACTGTTGTCCATGTAGGTGCTGTGTTGTCTGTTATGGTGACGGGATAATCCGGAGTTATAGCAGAGCAACCTGTTGCTGTTATTGTCTCTGTTACTTTAACTATTCCTGTGGAGTTACTACAAACATTGGTCCATGTTACAGTCAAAGTATTTGTATTTTCTCCGGAATAAAATGAAGCACCCGTAGCAGACCATCTGTAAGTATGCCCTGTTACAAAAGGAGTTGAATAAACAATACCTGATGCTCCCGGACAGACATTACTAAATCCTGAAATTATTGGAGTTGGTAACGGATTTACCGTAATCAAAATACTTATGCTGGTTGCCGTACTACACCCATAAGTTCCTGTATCGGTCGCAATAATCCGGTAATAGGTTGAACTGGTTAAAACAGGAGGCTGATAATTGAGTGAGTTTGTTCCAATGTTGTTCCAGTTTAAATTATCCGGACTGCTTTGCCATTGATAGGAATATGTTGTACCTGAACCTCCGGATGCAGGAGTTGCTGTTAGTTGTGCCGGTGCTGTATTGTAGCAAATGGTCTGATTTCCGGTAACTACCGGAGCTTGCAACTGAGGAAGGAAGGTCAGCTTACGGGTTCGGGTATCGCTACTAACATTGCAATCGGCTCCCGATGCATGAAAGGTTATATAAACCCGGTATTCTCCTGATTCAGAAGGTGTGCCGCCTGCAATGTTCAATTGGTTAGTCGTAGCTCCCAAAATTGAACCGCCATCTGTTACGATAACCCAAACCCCCGGGCTTACCGATTTCTTCCATTGATACGAAATAACATTAGATGGATAAGAAGTAGTAACCGTATAGGAATAATTATTTCCGTAACATTTGGTTACATCGGTTGAAACTGGTTTAATATCAGTTATTTCATTTACAGTAAGTGTGGCTGGATTGGAAGTTACACTACAATTGGCATTGGAAACCACTACCTGGTACTTGGTACCATCCGGAGCAAAAGAGTTTCCCACATTTTGCAGCCTGATGGTTCCCGGTGTCGGATACGACACATTCGATTCAGCAGGAATGTTTGTAAAACTACCTTCCGAAGGTTTTTTACGCTGCCAGGTATAAGTAAGCCCGGAACCTGTTGCTACCACACTAAAACTGACAATGCGTCCTTTACAATCAATCTGATCGGTAGGTTGGGTCGTAATGGATGGTGGTTCACAAAATACAATGGTTTTGCTAGCAGTAGCTGCTACACATAAACCACTATTGGTTGCATTTCCGCCACAAACGGATGTTGCGTATAACCTATCACCATCGAAGAGTAGTAGAATAATTAATATGGTATATATAACTCGCAGGTTTATACTGCTTGCATGCGCTGCCTTGCACTGCTCATGTTTGAAAATTGAAGTGGGGTTTAGTTTGTAAACGTCGCGGCATTTTTCAAAAAGATGAGCTAAGCGATACTTTCTCCCGCCAAACCAATCATGCCTTTTTTTAGTTGTATGAATAGCACATTCACACATGCAGCGATAGTGTTTGTCCGAATCCTGCCATTTATCCTCCACACTTTGGACTGCAGGATCTGAATTCAAACACTAAGTTACAGTTTTATCATAATTGGCAACTTCAAAAAAACAATTTATTTTATTGTTTTAAGCTGGTTTTCTTAGATTTCTTCAAAGTACTCATATCTGAAAACGAAGCTCATCATATTGCTATATAACGATAATTCGTTTGATTCAAGAGTAATTAAATTATTGTTGTTATCAAAAGTTCGCTTAATTGAGCGGTACTGGTTATCATTTTGATAAATATAAAGATCCGATTTGACTTGCAGGAATCCTGAATAAGTATGAATTGTATAGGAGATACATTTGTCATCAGAAGCGAACAAAGATTCTTTAATTAATCTCCCTGATTTATCATATTGGTTTTCAATGTAACTCTCTAAGGCGTTATAAGAATATTTTTTAATTTTTACGAGTTGATCATCTTTATATTCATAGTTTGAGTATTCAGATATAACGCCGTTTAGATTTTCAATGGATTCTTTAATTTTTTTCCCATCTGTAGAATAAGAATAGATGTAATTTTGCAAATTAATGAAACCTGTTGGAGAATTTAAGTTTGCATTGAAATTCTTAATTTTTACCAGCTGATCTGAAGAATTATATTCGTACAAATTATACTTTATTGTACCTGCAATTACACCATTGTCATACATTGGTGATGATGTTTTGCTGATTCTTCCCTTTTCATCATATTCATATTCTTCAACTATACTTATTGGTTTTTCCGAACCTGCTGAAGCAAAAAGCAATATTCGTTTCAGTTTAGCATTTCCCTGATTTACATTTAATTCAGAAAGATCTTTTTGACAACCTGATAGTAAAACGATTATCAAGCTGCACAATCCTAATAATGACCATTTTGCTTTCATATGGTTTAATTTTAAATAGTCATAACTATATGATGAGCATGGCATCGCCATAGGTACCAAACCTGTACTTCTCCTTAACGGCTGTTTTATATGCGTCAAAGAGCAGATCATACCCCGCAAACGCCGATACCATCATCAGTAGCGTGGAATACGGCAGATGAAAATTACTAATCATCATATCAGGTACCTTAAACTCATAAGGCGGAAATATAAATTTATTTGTCCAGCCATCATATGGCTTCAGGTAGCCATCGGTAGAAACTGAACTCTCCAGTGTCCTGACAACTGTAGTACCAACAGCACAAATCTTGAACTTATTATCTTTGGCTCTATTTACAATTTCAACACATTCATCGGTAATCCTGATCCTCTCCGAATCGACTTTATGTTTGGTGAGATCTTCCACATCAACACTTCTGAAATTACCCAAACCCACATGAAGTGTTATCTCGGCAAATTCAACACCTAAAATCTCAAGTTTCTTTAGCAACTCCCTGCTGAAATGCAATCCTGCCGTGGGTGCAGCAACGGCCCCCTCATGCTTGGCAAAAATTGTCTGATATCTTTCATTATCTTCCGGCTCAACCGGCCTGTTGATAAACTTTGGAAGAGGTGTCTCTCCAAGGCTGTATAATGTATGCTTAAACTCCTCGTAGGTTCCGTCAAACAGGAACCTCAGCGTCCTGCCCCTGGAAGTTGTATTATCAATTACCTCCGCAACCAGAAGATCGTCTTCCCCGAAATATAGTTTATTACCGATTCTTATCTTCCTTGCCGGGTCAACCAACACATCCCACAAACGCTGCTCCTTGTTCAACTCCCGTAATAAAAAGACCTCAATCTCAGCTCCTGTCTTCTCTTTATTGCCGTATAACCTTGCCGGGAAAACCTTTGTATTATTGAAAACCAATACATCATTTTCGTTAAAATATTCAGTGATATCCTTAAAAATCCTGTGTTGAAACTCCCCGTTTTTTCTGTTAACAACCAATAACCTCGACTCATCCCTGTTCGCAGAAGGATACAGAGCAATAAGCTCCGGTGGCAAATGGTACCTGAATTGTGATAATTTCATAAACTAAATATATAATCATTGTGAATTTAAAGAGTTCCTTTATACGTATTAATATCAATTTTGTTGCATTTGTTCAACGTATTCCTTAAATTTTTCCAGATCGTAAGCTTTGCTCACGCGATAAGAGCCGATTGCAGTCCTCTCAAGAGCAGATAAATAACTTCCGCTTTTTAATGCCAGCCCAAAATCCCTTGCAAATGATCTGATATATGTTCCCTTACTGCACACAAGTCTTATTTTTGTTTCAGGAACACCAAAAGAGAGCAGTTCAATTTCCCTGAAAAAAACAGTAACAGGCTCAAGCTCTTTCTGTATCCCTTTCCTGGCAAATTCATATGCTCTTTTACCAGCTATCAGCTTTGCAGAGTACATCGGAGGGAGCTGCTTCTGCTCTCCTAAGAAACTAACCAGTGTTTCTCTGACAAACTCCTCTGAAATATGATTTATCGGATACTGATTATCTGTCTCCGTTTCAAGATCAAAAGATGGGGTGGTCTCTCCCAGGTGAAATGTTGCCACGTATTCTTTATCCAGGTCGCGGAACTCATCAATTTTTTTGGTCGCTCTGCCTGTACAAATTATCAATAGCCCGCTGGCAAGAGGATCTAAAGTACCGGCATGACCAACTTTTATTTTTTTTATCCCGAAAGCGCTCCGTATTATTATCCTTACCTTATTGACCAGATCAAATGATGTCCAGTAAAGAGGCTTATTAAACAACAGAACCTGTCCCTCCTCAAAAACTGTCAATTTTTCAGATAACATGCAAACCTAATAAGATTGAAAAACCACCAACTAAAATACAATAAACTGCAAACCATAAAAGATTTCCCTTTTTGACAAGGTTTATCATCCATTTGCAGGCAAAATAACCTGCAATAAAGGCAGTTACAAACCCTATTATAATGACAAAAACAGATGTTCCCTCAATAGAAAAATCACCTGATTTCATTTCAACCAGGTTAGCACCGATTATTGGTACCAATACCATCAGAAATGAAAACTTTGCTATATCCGATTTTTTATTGCCAAGCATCATTCCAGTGGCTATTGTAGCACCCGACCTGGAAATAGCGGGAAGAACCGCAATAGCCTGTGCTATTCCGATGATAAAAGAATCAATAAATCCTATCGGTCTCTCTTTGGGTTTTATAACTAAAGTCATTAACAGCAGGAAGGCTGTGATTATGAATTGAATCCCAAGTGAAATCATGTTACCTGTAAAAAAACCTTCAACAATATCCTTTAAGAAAAAACCTGCTATTCCAACTGGTATCATTGAGACGATGATCTTGAGAACATAGATTGTCTCTTCATTTAACCGGAACTTAAATAATCCTTTAAATAATCCGGTAATCTCTTTCCATAGTACAACGATGGTACTAAGAACTGTGGCTCCATGTACTGCTATTGAAAAATAAAAATTTGCCTCGGGATTTATTCCGAACAGGTACTTACCCAGTTCAAGATGCCCCGAACTGCTGACAGGAAAAAATTCAGTAAGTCCCTGGATCAGACCAAGAACCATTGCTTCAAACCAATTCATGTTTAATCAATTATTACGTTATTAGAAATCCAGTCAGAAGACCGAAGTCAGAAGTCAGAAGATTGTTTTTTACTTCCGACTTCCGGCTTCCCGCTTCCGACTCGTCTATTATTTCTCAGCGTCTTTGGGCTTTTTCATAATTGCCCATATCTCGAATATAAAACCTGCCAGAACAACAATCGGAGCAAGAGTTATTCTCCGGAAGCTGAATATGTCGTTACTGAATTTGTCGGGACTTTCCGATTTGCCACCAAGCATCAGTAAAAACCCAATCACTATTATAACGAATCCAATAGCCAATAGTTTATAGTTCTCGCGGCCAAGAGCAAAATTTAGTTTTTCTTTATTCTCTTTTTTTGTACTCATGATATAATCAATAATAAAGTTTGTCTTCAGAAATACTCAAATATCTGTTAATGGAAAAAAATGTTGAAATAATATTTATTAAAACCCCAATTAATATGAGAGAAGCTCCAAGAAGGAGTAAAAGGTTAGTGCTTTCAAAGGTAAACATCATAAAGAACTCCTTTTCAATTAAATAAAGAAGCCCCATTAATAAACTCATTGCAATAAGTGCTGCCAGAAGTCCGTGAAAAGCACTCTGAACAAGAAAAGGCCTTCTTATAAATGCCCGTGTTGCTCCGACAAGCTGCATTGTCCGGATCAGGAACCTGTGGGAATATACCGATAATCTTATTGTATTATTTATGATTGTCAGGGCTATCAGGAAGAGAAATGAACTGATAACCAGTAAAAACAAACTTATCTTTTTTACGTTTTCGTTAATAAGGAACAGTAAAGATTCCTGATAATAAACCTCTTTTACAAAGGGATATTCAAGAACATACTTTTCAATTTTCACCACACTATCGGGACTTGTATAGCCGGCATATAGGTATACGTCAATTGATGGCGGAAGGGGATTATCCCCAAGAAAATTAATAAAATCCTCCCCGAGGTCTACTTTCATTTTTGCGGCTGCCTCATCTTTTGAAACATACTTTGTTGATTTCACATAAAGTTTTGCATCGAGGTCTTTCTGTAACATCCTTATATCCGCCTCTTTTGCCTTATCATCAAGCATTACTGAAAAGGAAAGACTTTCGCGGAAATAATCCGATAATTCCCTGGCATTAATAAGGATAAGTCCTAATACCCCAAGCAGAAAAAGTACCAGAGAGACGCTTATTACAAGAGTCAGATAAGAGCTTCCCAGTCGTGTTTTTGATAATCCTGTCTCTTTGTTCTTCACCCTTACTTCACCTTTTTACTTATTTTTTACCCACCCCTTGCCCCTCCCGGGAGGGGATTCATTGAAGTTTACTTTTGCCTTTTTACTTTCTTCGTCCACCGTCCGCGTGTCGCCGAAGCTTTAGCGGAGGCACAAGCTTCAGCGAAGGTGGATTGTCTTTTATCTTAGTCTACAATAGTAACCCATCCGAACGGATCCGGTTCATCACCGTTCTGAATCGAAATAAGTTTATAATAGAGTTTCATGGTTTCAGTGCCCGGCTCTCCATTCTTACAATACTCATAAATCATATTGTTTTCAGGATCAAATATTTTCCCAATCGGACTGATTACTGCTGCTGTACCACATGCACCGGTCTCATTAAATGAAGCAAGTTCTTCTACAGTAACCTGCCGTCGTTCGGTTTTCATTCCGAGGCTTTTAGCTATTTCGATCAGACTCATATTTGTAATTGAATTCAATATTGACTCTGATTTTGGTGTGATGTATGTGTTCTCCTTTATTCCAAAGAAATTAGCCGGACCACATTCGTCAATATATTTTTTTTCTTTTGCATCAAGGAAAATAGTATTGGCATATCCGCCGTCACGGGCAGCAATGATAGCTCTCATACTTGCGGCATAATTACCTCCAACTTTGTAAATGCCGGTTCCCATCGGAGCAGCCCTGTCAACATCTCTGCAGATCAGCATATTTACAGGCTTAATTCCACCTTTGAAATAAGGGCCTACAGGAGTTACAAATACCAGAAAAGTATATTCCGCGGACGGCTTGACACCAACCTCAGCACCACTGCCATATAGCAGCGGTCTTATATATAAAGTCGCACCGGATCCGTATGGAGGAACATATTTTTTATTCAATCGAATCACTTTAAACAAAGCCTCCCTGAACATCTCTACCGGAAATGCAGCCATCTTAATGCCCCCGGCAGAAGAAATCATTCTTTTTGCATTATCCTCCCAGCGGAATAACCTGATCTTTCCATCTTTTCCCATATATGCTTTCAGCCCTTCAAAAGCCTCCTGCCCATAATGCAACCCAGTTGCAGCTATATGAATATCAATATACTCCGAAGATGACACCTCCAGTTTTCCCCATTTCCCGTCTTTATAAATACAACGAATATTATAATCTGTTTTTAAATAACCGAATGGCAGATTTTTCCAATCGAACTTTTCCATCATGTAACCTGTTAAAATATGCTGTAAAAGTACATTTTTAAAACATACAAATAAAATTCAACTTTATAGATAAGACATAAATAATTATCTTGCCTTTTACTAACCCAAAAGTAGTACTTAAAATAGTCAGGCCAAAAGGAAAGCTTAATTTTGAGTACTTTTGCACGTTAATGATAATTGTTTATGACAATAGTCTTCGCATCCAATAACGAACATAAGATAAGGGAAATAAAAAATATCCTCGGCAACAGCTTTACTCTTCTGAGCCTGAGTGATATAAATATGAAGGAAGATATTACTGAAGACGAACCTCTTCTTGAAGGAAATGCTCTTTCCAAAGCCAGATATATTCATAATGCCACAGGAATGAATGTCTTTGCCGACGATACCGGCCTTGAAACAGATGCTTTGAACGGATTACCCGGAGTCCACTCTGCCAGGTTTGCCGGAGAAAGTAAAGATCCATCGGCAAATATCGAAAAAGTACTGTCCCTGCTTGGTAGTACAGAAAACCGGAAGGCAAAGTTCAGAACGGTCATTGCACTGATCTTTGAAAAAAAAGAGTACCTTTTCGAGGGTATTGTTACAGGTACCATTATCAGTGAAAAAAGAGGAAAAGAAGGCTTTGGTTATGACCCTGTTTTTATTCCTGACGGGAAAAAACATACATTCGCTGAAATGGAACTTGACGAAAAAAATACAGTTTCACACAGGGCAAGAGCTTTTGAAAAACTAAAAGAGTTTTTAAATCAGTACACACTTTCAAACAATAAAGAGACGATTTAATTGTTTATTTTTCTGATGAGAAGAATTACGGCCATAATAGTTTTTTTTTGTTGTTTTTGTATTCGCAGGGACAAACACCTGTTGGAACATGGTCAGACCATCTTATGTATAATACCGCTAAAAGTGTTGCTGTCGGGACAAATGAAGTATATGCTTCAACCGGTTCATCAATAATTGTTTATAACAAAGAGTTTGCGGAGCTTAAAAAAATGTCGCGCATTAACGGACTCACTGAAACCGGAATAAGCACAATAGCCTGGTCGGAAGAAAACAAAGCACTCATTATTGCCTACACCAGTACAAATGTAGACCTCGTAAAAAACAATATAATTTATAATATCCCCGACATCAGCAGAAAATATATCCCGGG
>JAPLED010000111.1 GCA_026391475.1 Bacteroidia bacterium
CTTCTGCCATTCAAACTTAAATTTTGATAACCTTTTCCCTTTAATCCATGAATTAGATGATGTTTTAATTTCTTCTACCAAATCTGGTATAAGTTGATTTACATTATATCCGATTAAGATATGCATATGGTCTGGCATTGAACCTATTGCCAGAACTTTATGCCGATGATTTTGAGCAATCCCTGTAATATACATCTCTATTTCATCTTTCCATTCTTTTTTTATCAGGGCATCGCGGTTTTTTACTGCAAATACCAAATGGAAATAACATTGAGTATAAGTGTTTGCCATTGTGTTTAACATTTTAATTTTCGTAAAAACATGCCATAAAGATAGCTTGCAACACCCAAATTCAAAAATCAATCCCCATTAATTGCGGATTTCAGAAGCTATTTTTAAAAAGTGCGTAAAACAGGAAGGAATATATTCCGGCTCTTGAGAAACTAATCAACGAGATAAATAAATAAAAAAGTCTTGATACATGGAGTGGGGGTATAGAAGGATTACTATAAACCCAGAAATTGGATAGCCAGACCTGAAAAAAAGATCATTGCTCCGGCGATCAGGTGACTGTATTTCTCAACAGGTTTCAGATTAATTTTATTCAGTCCCAGTTTAAATGCAAGCACTATCGACATCATTGTGCTTATTGTAACTACAGAAAAAAGTACTGATACAAGTATTGAACCGGAAATATTATTTTCAGCAGCAGGATACATCAATATCGGAATCAGAGGTTCACAGGGTCCAAAAACAAATATGAGGAATAAAATCCATGGAGTTGTTTTAAATGTGTCTTCCTGATGAATATGAGTGTGCTCATTATGGTGATTATGCTCGTGAACATGTTTCTCACCATCAATATGAAAATGAGAGTGACTATGTTTTCTTTTCTTAATAAGATTTCTTATGCTGATGATCATGTAAACCAGTCCAAAGGCAATAAATAACCATGCAGCAATGTTCCCGCGGAATGATTCCACTGATACCAGTCTGGTTACAGATATTCCTACAGCAATACCTATCAGCCCCAGGACAACTGAACTCAGAACATGCCCCAGACCACAAAGAAATGTGATTAACATTGTCTTTTTCAGTGACCATTTCTTTGCCTGGCTAAGCACAATGAACGGAAGATAATGGTCCGGTCCCAGAAGGGTATGAATAAAACCAATTGATATTGCAGTGACTGAAAGAAGTGCTATGGAATTATTCATCTGTTAAGTTTATGCTGTAATAACAAGATCAATCGTTATGCAATTATATTTATAAAAATCGGAATAATTACAAATCGTCACTTAAATTCATGTTAATAGTATTGTAGTCGGAAGCCGGAAGCCGGAAGTCAGAAGTTGAAATCAAATCCAGACATCAATATTCAAACTTTTACGTCGGATTTCCGTGTCTTCGGACTTCGGACTTCGGACTTCGGACTTATTAGTTACCAAAATTATTCCTGATAAGCTGATCCTTAAAATATTTATAATTACTAACTTTGGCCGTTTTTGTTTGAATTTTTTGTTGGCAAAAACATTTAAAAAGAGAATCATGGACGGGACGGGTAAGCATCTGGATATTAAGAAACTCTCTTTCGCAGGCGTAATAGTCACCCTTGGAATAGTTTTTGGAGATCTCGGCACAAGCCCTCTTTATGTAATGAAGGCTATTGTCAACGGGGGAAGCAAATTTAATGATCTTCTCATTTATGGCTCAATGTCCTGCATATTCTGGACACTGACACTGCAAACTACCATTAAATATGTACTCATTACCCTGAGAGTAAATAATAAGGGAGAAGGCGGTATTTATGCTCTTTTTGCCATGATGAAAAGAAAATCCTCATGGGCAGCCATTCTTACAATGATTGGCGCCAGTGCCTTATTGGCCGATGGCGTTATAACCCCTGCAATTACAGTTACTTCGTCTGTTGAAGGATTACGGTTATTTAACCCGCAAATACCGGTTATAGCTATTGTTCTTCTGATATTCGCTGTGTTGTTCTTCATGCAGCAATTCGGTACAAACGTTGTTGGTGGATCATTTGGTCCTATCATGGTCATCTGGTTTTCGATGATTGGCATTCTGGGTTTTTCTCAACTATCCCAACACCCTGAAGTACTTAAAGCATTGAGCCCGGAATATGCTTACAGGTTCCTTTCTGAATATCCGGGAGGATTTATTTTGCTTGGTGCTGTTTTTCTGGCTACAACCGGAGCGGAGGCTTTATATTCCGATCTCGGCCATTGTGGTCTTAAAAACATCAGGGTATCCTGGATTTTTGTAAAAGTTGCTTTGTTGCTTAATTATTTTGGACAATGTGCCTGGTTATTAATGAAAAGCGGTCTTCAGAATGATGTCAACCCGTTTTATGGAATAATGCCTGAATGGTTTCTGCTTCCGGGGATATTAATTGCCACTGCAGCAGCTATCATCGCCAGTCAGGCACTTATAAGCGGGTCATATACACTGATAAGTGAAGCAATATCGCTTAACTTCTGGCCAAAAATCAGAATCTCCCACCCGACTTTTTTGAAGGGTCAGGTATATGTACCTTACGTAAACTGGTTTCTTTGGATAGCATGTAGTTTTGTTGTCATCTTTTTCAAGGCGTCATCTAATATGGAAGCAGCATATGGCCTTTCTATCACATTAACAATGATTATGACCACACTGCTTTTATCATATTATTTATATCAAAAGGGAGTGCATCACAGATTAGTCTTGCTTTTACTTGTCGTTTTTCTGACAATTGAAGGTGGTTTTCTTATATCAAATCTCCATAAATTTAATCATGGCGGATGGTTTACGATTCTTCTGGCTTTATTATTCTTTCTGATTATGTATGGTTGGTATTTCGGAAGGAAATTGAAAAACAGATATGTAACCTTCACAGACCTGCACAAATATATCGACCTGTTTAAGGACCTGTCCAAAGATAATTCTGTTCCTAAAACTGCCACCAACCTTGTTTATATTATAAAGGCCAACAGGCCTGATCAGGTTGAATCAAAGGTGATTTATTCAATATTCCGGAAACAACCCAAACGGGCAGATACATATTGGCTTCTGCACGTTGACAGAATCGATGAGCCGGACAGATTTGAATATCAGGTCACCCAGATCATTCCGGGAGTTTTAATAAGAGTTGATTTCCATATTGGGTTTAAGGTAGAACCAAAGATTAACCTATACTTCAAAGAGGTGTTGGAAGACTTGATGGCATCGGGAGAAATAAAGCTTGAAAGCAGTTTCGATTCGCTCAGAAAGCATTCTCTTCCTGCAGATTTTAAATATGTTCTGATTGACAGGATAATGCCACGCGACTATAAGCTTTCAGGCATTGAGAATATCACTCTTACACTTCACAGTCTGTCCAGGCTACTGTGCATTTCAGATGTAAAAGCTTTGCAGCTTGATTCTGCTAATACCATTGAGGAACAGGTCCCTATTACTATTGACCAACCTATTGAAAAGAGAATCAACCGGGTAAGCTGATAAAACATCAGGGGGTATTCTTTTTTCATTTGGTTTAGTTATCTGATTTAAGGTATCGGATATCTTTTGAACTCTTTTGTTCTGTCGAAGAGATACCTGTAGGTTATATAATTCTTAGCAGGGACACTTCCTACAGAAATAAATATTTTTCTCATTTTAGGGTTGAAGTCGGCGACCCATGAGAATTCAACTTCGTGATAATGAGGTTTCTTTTCAAGTACCTTTAGAAGATTCAGGATGAAAGCCGATTCGATTCCCAGTCCCTGGTATTTTGGGATAACACCCATTAAAAGGCCCTTTGCCCTTGTCATGGTATTTCGTTTTTTCAGATAAAGGAATTTTATCATACTGAACAGGTTCAGTTTTCCATTCAGGTGTTTAAGTATCTGATTCAGATCAGGAAACATAAGATAGATTGCTATTGGTTTTCCTTCAAAATAGGCGATCCAGATAAATTCTTCATCGATTATTGCTTTTGCTTTCCGAAGTACACCTCTTATGTATTCAGCTTCAAGGGGTTCAAAATGGATCTTAAATGAAGCCCAGGCTTCATTAAACACTTCAGCAAAGTCACGTGTATATTTTTCCTGATCTTTCCATGTGAAGTGGCGGAATTCATATCCCGGTTTATTGGTTACCCATTCTGCAATTTTCCGGAATCTGTCTGAAAGCGGTTTCGTAATATCAAGGTGAAAACCTTCCATTTTGTAATATATATTGAAACCGTATGATTCGAAGAGTTCCTGGTAGTAAGGATGATTGTAAGGGACCTCAAAAGAGGGATGGGTAAAACCTCCTGTAAGCAGGCCCCAATATTTATCGGTTTCCCCGAAATTAACCGGACCGTCCATCGCTTCCATTCCTCTTGTTTTAAGCCACTCCCGTGCAGTATCAAAGAGCAGAAAAGCTGAAGGTTTGTCGTTAATACATTCAAAGAACCCCATTCCCCCGGTAGGTTGCTCGTAAGATTGGGCAAGGTTATTATCAATAAAAGCTGCAATCCTGCCAATCAGATTGTTCTCATCGTCTTCCAGAATCCAGCGTTCTGCCTCACCATGTTTATAATAGGGATTTTTTTTCGGGTCAAAGATGGCCTCTGTTTCATTGTCAAAAGGGCATACCCATATCTTGTCATTTCTATAAATAATTCTTGCAGCATCGAGGAATTTTTGCCTTGTTTTCCTGTCGTTTACTCTGATAATTTTCATCAAATTATTATTGTTTTTAATGGTATGATGAATGGTATTATCTTTTTTCTTTAAGTCCAATGCAAATATGTTTATAACTGCAATTTAAGGAATATCGCTGACAAACAAGCCGGATTTTGACCGGGATAAGTATCTTTATACCTATATATTCAGTATATAAATAAGCAGAATACTATTAAATTAACTTATATAAAAACCTTTCAGACACCAATTATTATGAAAAAAATTCAATTAGTTTTAATCATCTGTACAATAACCTTATCCGCTTTTGGTCAGTCATCTGTGGCTTTGGTTGTTGATGCCGGAGCCTCAAAATACACAATCAGCCGTCATATCTATGGTCATTTCTCGGAACATCTGGGAAGATGCATTTACGATGGTTACTGGGTAAGCGAAAGCATGCCGGTGCCCAAGCAGGATCGTATCCGGCTTGATATCGTTGAAGCTCTGAAAAAGATCCAGATCCCGAACCTGAGGTGGCCGGGTGGTTGCTTCGCCGATGAGTATCATTGGCGCGATGGCATTGGTCCGAGGAACCAGCGTCCAACGATGATCAATACCAACTGGGGTAATGTTATAGAAGATAACAGCTTTGGTACACATGAATTCCTTGAACTTTGTGAATTGCTTAAAGCAGAACCCGTGATTGTAGGGAATGTCGGAAGCGGTAGCGTTGAGGAAATGTCGAAATGGATTGAATATCTCAACTATGACGGGATAAGCCCGATGACAAACATGAGAAAGCAGAATGGCCGTGAGAAACCATGGGGAGTCTCTTTCTGGGGCACAGGGTACTCGTCCTGCAGTTGCTCAGGGCGCTCCGGCACAGCAGAACGCTCAGGTGCCTGGTCAGGGATCAGCTACCGACTTTACGGAAGCTACCTATTTCGCTACGATGCAGAATGCTCTCCGTATGGATGAGATTATCAAAGGTCATGATTCAATAATGACCAAGTACGATGCACAGAAAAGAATTGCCCTTGTTGTTGGTGAATGGGGAATATGGACAGATCCGGAACCCGGTACGAATCCAAGATTTCTTTACCAGCAGAACAGTCTGCGCGACGCTCTCATTGCAGGTTCCACTCTGAACATCTTCAATAACCATTGCGACAGGGTTAAGATGGCTCAGCTTGCTCAGACAATTAATGTCCTCCAGGCTCTTATCCTTACTGAAGGCCCGAAGATGATACTTACCCCGACTTATCATGTTTTTGATATGTATAAAGTTCATCACGATGCCAAGATGCTTCCGGTTAAATTCACCAGTCCCGATTATGTTTTGGGCAATCAGACACTGCCAGCTCTTAACGTTTCAGCTTCTCAGGATTCATTAGGAGTCGTACATATTACTCTTGTTAATATCGACCCCGGCAAATCCATTACTCTGAGCACAACATTAAATCAGGTCAAATGGGCAACAGTTACCGGGGAGGTACTGACTTCAGCAAAAATCACTGATATCAATACATTTGATAAGTCAGGTACTGTTAAGATTGTAAAATTTGATGGTGCAAAAAAACAAGGTGATCTTCTGAATGTTGTATTGCCATCAAAATCAGTTGTTTTGCTCACGATTAAATAGCTTGGGAAACGTAATAAATGAAAAAATTTCTTTTTGTCATCATCTTTCTGGTCGGAGTATCATATACTGCCATGGCACAGGAGCAGGGTATTTCCGTGCATGATCCGGTTATGATACGTCAGGATGGCCTTTTTTAATAAAATAGTCTGCCGTTAAAGGGTCTGATCAAAATTCTCAAAATGTTGGTTATATTTGACACCTCACCATAGATTCGAAAATAAATGGAGTTTTTTCAAACACTTTTCGATTGGTACATGGCCAATCTGAATTATTTTACTGTAGCCCTGCTGATGGCCATCGAAAGTACTTTTCTCCCTTTACCTTCTGAGGTGGTAATCCCTTTTGCTGCATACAAGGCTGCCCAGGGCGATCTGAATGTTTTTCTAGTAATTTTCTCAGGTACTGTAGGAGCTCTCAGCGGGTCTCTGATCAATTATACCCTTGCATATTACCTTGGGCGTCCCCTGGTTTATAAATTTGCCGGTTCAAGGCTTGGGAAAGTATTCCTTTTATCGAAAGAAAAAGTTATACATGCTGAAAATTATTTTATCAGGAATGGCAAAGCATCAACATTTATCGGTCGCCTCGTACCTGGTTTCCGTCACCTTATATCAATTCCTGCAGGACTTGCCAAAATGAACCTCCGCGATTTCATGCTATTTACTTTTGTGGGAGCAGGGATATGGAATATTATACTGGCAATTATCGGGTATTATTTATATGAAATCAGGGAACAGATTTTCCCTTATGTAGGACATATTCTGCTCGCTCTTGGGGCTGTATTTGTTATTTACCTGATTATAAAAGCCAGGAAAAACGGAAAAGTTAAAAATAATTGATTTGTTTTGTACTTAAGTCTGACGGCTTTTATTACTGAGGGTTCTTTAATGAATTGTGCTATTGTGATCTGAATGATTTAAGTTTAGTCCTCAAGATACCCAAATTTCCCGTTATAATAGTCATCGTATGCCTGTTTTATTTCAGTTTCAGTATTCATTACGAACGGGCCATACGATGCAATTGGTTCATTAATGGGTTCACCGCTAAGGATAAGTATCACACTATCTTTAAGAGCCTCAATAATAATATCTTCTCCATCATGGCCGAAAAGAATGAAATAGTTTTCAGAGGCAGTTTTGGAATTATTTATTTTTACTTCTCCTTCAATTACAAGCATACCGGTATTAAAATTTTTGTTGAAACTGAAATCGGCCTTTGCTCCCTGAATCAGTTTTGCATTAAACATGTTAACCGGGGAGAATGTAAATGCAGGGCCTTTCAGACCCTTATATTCTCCAGCAATAATTTCCACGACACTTTTACCATCGTCCGGTAAAAATCTAGCCATGTCTTTATTTTCAATTGCCTGGTATTTTGCAGGAGTCATCTTATGTTTAGCCGGCAGATTGACCCATAATTGAACCATCTGAAACACTCCACCTTTCTTACTGAATTCCTTTTCGTGGTATTCTTTATGAAGAACCCCGGCTCCGGCAGTCATCCACTGTACATCGCCCTCGCCGATTACCCCGCTGTTCCCGGCACTGTCGTGATGAGCTACTTTCCCGTGATAGGCAATTGTAACAGTTTCAAATCCCCGGTGAGGGTGAACACCTACACCTTTTGGAATATCCGATGGGGGAACTGTCCATTTTGAGCCGTAGTCCATAAGGAAGAATGGGCTCATTCCCTCCATACCTATTTTGGGTTGAGAAGGGAAAAAATTGTGTACTCTGAAACCATCGCCAACCATATGAAAGGCAGGCGGTGGCAGAATTACTTCGATGTTTTTGAAATGTTTTTCCATTATGTATTAATGCTTTATATAATCAAATATTTTATCAATAACTTCGAGACCGGCTCTTTTGCCTGTATCATAATAGATAAT
This sequence comes from Bacteroidia bacterium, assembly GCA_026391475.1. Lineage (GTDB taxonomy): Bacteria > Bacteroidota > Bacteroidia > Bacteroidales > VadinHA17 > LD21. The sequence continues at coordinate 8,177 of JAPLED010000111.1, forward strand.
ATTATTATGTTTGTCAAAAAGGCTGAGGTTAACCTCTGAATCGATACTCTCTTTAATCCTTCTTGACATGTCGCCTGATGCTGGAGCTCTAAGCTCTCCGAATGTGTTTTTTACGGCTCTTACCTTCAGGATTGATTTATGATTCTTCAGGGTTAAGTTGATTGATTCATTGTTATGACTTATTTCAGTTATCACAGAATTATTATAGGTACTGAAAAGTGAAAATATTTTATTAAAATATAGGAAAGCTATGAACCCGATAAAGAACTTTCCTCTCCATGGGATTTTTGCCAGAGAGAAGGTGAACGATGTATTATGGTCCTGGAAATTGTTAGCCTGAATCCATAGCCAAGCCTCAGGAAATGAGGTCCCCCAGTCTTTTTCAATATATCCTTTTCCGCCATTGAAATCAATATGATTCTCGTTTACTTTTATTCTGCCTGAGAGATCGTGATTTACAGAAACGATACCGTGCTTACATTCCATAAAAGGAACAAATGAATACCATCCCATTATTCCGGGGGAAAATAGGCTTTTTGGATATTTTACTATATTTTCATAATCAAGATGTCCGGATACTGTAAGCTTTTCAGTTTCAATTTTCAGATCAATATATTTATCAGTAAAGACAGAACATCCGACTTTAAGGTAAAATATTTTCTTATCCCAGATGAATTCATCCAAAGGGTAGCTTATATAATCTGTTTTCCCGGTAATGCCGTTTATGACCTGTATAAATGCATGGGAATCATTATCAGTTAATGAGACCCCCGGTATAAATGACCAGACATGATTTAAATCCTGAGTGACATGTTTGAAATACCATCCCTCAAAATAGTTTTTCTTTTTGAGATTGCCCTGGAAGATCTCTGACCTGTAGATTAGGAGATTCATTGCTTCAATAATTCTGTAATATAACAAATCTTGCAGCCTAAAGTTCGTGTTCCCGGTACTCTTAAATATTGTGTCAGTTGGTATTTCCTAAAGGGGGTATTAGTAAATTTCTAATAGAAGTTTATTTTTTTGTCTGCAAAATTCTTATAAGCCATTTTTCAGCAAGCAATGGCCATGTCTCACCAGCCAGGCTTCCTGGCCTCAATCCGTAACCATGTCCTCCAAAGGGCAAAATATGAAGTTCAACAGGAATTTTTGCGTCCCTCAGGGCTCCGGCCATTACGAGGGCACTGTTCCCGTACTGGTCATCGGCAGTCTGAAATATAAACATCGGAGGAGTCTCTTTTGTTAATTCCAGTTCAGGAGTAAGTGTTTTGTTTGGTCCCTGATCGAGATATGCCGGGTAGATAAGCATAGCAAAAGCAGGACGGCATGATAGGCTATCTGCCTCATCAACAGGAGCATAAGATTTTTTATTAAAAAGTGTACTGGTACGGGCACTCAGACTTCCACCTGCAGAGAAGCCCATAATACCGACTTTTTCCGGATCTATGTTCCATTTTGCTGCGTTCCTGCGGATAATCCTTATTGCTCTCTGAGCATCCTGGAGTGCGCCTTCCTGTTTGTTGGGTATACGATATTGAAGTACAAAAGCCGAATAACCAAGTTTGTTAAGCCAGGTCGCTATCTCAGTGCCTTCTTTATCGTATGAAAGGATCCTGTAAGCTCCTCCGGGACAGATAATTACCCCTGATCTATTATTGAGTGAAGCGTCAGGTAAGTAAATTTCGACAACCGGGTTAGTAACCTCTGCAAACCTTACTTCGTTAGCTTTTCTGGCAGGATCCAAAACTGGTTCCTGTTTCTCTTTTAATTCACCCGGAACTTTACCTGGCCACAAGTAGATGATATCTTTTTTCTGAGAAAAGGATTCTGATGCGATCAGCGTCAAAAGCAGAATTGAAATGATAGATTTCATCATAATAATATTTTTAAGTATGGGATAGCATTTTGTAAAATTAATATAAAAGATTGAAAGGAATAATATCAATCCCTGATTTGTCCGATAAATCTATGAATGATCTCTGGCAATGGACCGTTTTCATCAAGTGACCTGATAAATGCGCTGCCGATGATTGCTCCATTCGAATAATCACAAGCCTGATTAAAGGTTACTTTATTTGAAATACCAAACCCGATAAGCTTGGGTGTTTTCAAATTAAGATCATTAAACTTTTTAAAATAGGTCATCTGTGAATCGTCAAAATTGTTTGTTGCTCCTGTTGTGGCAGTTGTTGAGACCATGTATAAAAACCCTTTTGCAATACTGTCAATATAGGTAATTCTCTCATTTGGAGTTTGCGGTGAAATAAGAAAAATATTTAAAATATTATATTTTTCGTAAAGTGGTTCATATGATTTCCTGTACTCCTCCACCGGGAGATCGGGAATTATGGTTCCGTCAATACCGGTCTCACTGCATTTGTGAAGAAAATTTTCTATCCCGAATTTGAAAACCGGATTTATATATCCCATAAAAATTAACGGTAGATTTGTTATTTCCCGCACACGTGCTAATTGTTCAAAAAGAAGGTTTAAGGATATCCCGTTGTGGAGAGCTTTTTCACTGCTTCGTTGTATTACCGGTCCATCTGCAACAGGATCGGAAAAAGGCATCCCAATTTCAATCATATCCACTCCTGATTTATCCAATTCCCTGATTATGGAAAGTGTGTGATTCAATTCAGGATATCCTGCAGTAAAATAGATGGAAAGTATATTTTTCTTTTTAGTTTTAAATAGCTTCTCTATGCGATTCATTATTTCTGATTTTTATGTTTTTGAATTATTGAATAACAACAGTTTATTGGAGGCAACTTTATTTGAACATTTTTTTTGCTTCAATATATGCCTGCATATCCTTATCACCTCTACCCGAAATATTTACAACAACAATGTCAGTTTTTTTGAAATTCAGTTTGCCAAGAGCAGCGAGTGCATGCGCCGATTCCAGGGCAGGGATTATACCTTCAAGCCGGATAAGTTCGTAAGCAGCTGTAAGGGCCTCTTTATCAGTGGCATTCAAATAATCAGCCCTGCCTGTCTTTGCCAGCCATGCATGTAATGGACCCACACCCGGATAATCGAGTCCTGCGGAAATGGAATAAGGTTCAGTGATTTGCCCGTCTTCATTTTGCATAAGGAGGGTTTTGCTTCCATGAATGATACCTGGCTCTCCCACAGAGATAGTAGCAGCGGTTCGACCGGTATTAACTCCTTCACCTGCAGCCTCTACACCTACAAGTCTTACATTTTTCCTGTTGATATAATGATAAAATATTCCGGCCGCATTGCTTCCTCCTCCTACACATGCAATAATATAATCCGGGTCTTCAATCCCTTCTTTCCCGCTTAACTGAGTAAGTAATTCTTCGCTGATAACCGACTGAAACCTTGCCACCATGTCGGGGTAGGGATGTGGTCCGACAACAGAACCGATTATATAAAAAGTATTTTCAGGATTACATATCCAATCGCGCAAAGCTTCATTCGTGGCATCCTTGAGGGTTTTATTACCGCACCTTGCCGGCACTACTCTGGCTCCCAGTATTTCCATCCGCTTTACATTAGGCTCCTGCCTGACCATATCTGTCTCACCCATATAAACAACACACTCCATCCCCATAAGCGCACAAACGGTCGCTGTTGCCACACCATGCTGACCTGCCCCGGTTTCAGCGATTATCCTGGTTTTCCTCATTTTTTTTGCAAGCAGAATCTGCCCGATAGTATTGTTTATTTTATGAGAACCGGTATGATTTAAATCCTCCCGCTTCAGATAAATCTTAGCCCCATACTTGTTACTCAGCCGGTTTGCAAAAAACAAGGGGGTAGGTCTGCCTGCATAGTCACTGAGTAACATGTTAAACTCCTTTTTGAATTCTGCCGATTCAATGATATTATAATAAACAGCTCTCAGGGATTCTACATTCTGTCTGAGCATTTCAGGTACGAATGCACCCCCGAATTCGCCGTAATATCCGTTTTTGTCTGATATAAATGTCTCGTTCATAATGATTTATTATTTAATCGTATATCGGATATAAATTTTTTAAGAGTTTCAATGTCTTTTAAACCCGGATTCACCTCAAACCTGCTGTTCAGATCAATTCCGTAAAACGCTGGGTTGGTAATTTCCAGAATATTGTTGACATCCCGGGGGGTAATGCCTCCGCTGAGAAAAAACGGATGCCCAAGATCGTATTTATCGAGTATTTTCCAGTCGAATTTATATCCAGAACCTCCATAATTTGATGTTAATGCATCAAACAGGAAATAATCTGTATAAGGGATGAATTCAGAGCATAATTTGAAACCGGTACTCTCTTTTATATTAAAAGCCTTTATAACCGGGATACCTGTTTCTTTTAGCCGGCGGCATGCATCCGGAGTTTCATTTCCGTGAAGCTGAACTATGTCGAGGGAGTATTTCCTGACAGTTCCGGTTATCACTTCAAAATCTGCATTCACAAATACCCCTGCTTTTCTGATGTGCTGGGGAAACTTAGCAGGGATCTCATAGCCTGATATTTTGGCTGCATACCGCGGGGAGGAAGGATAAAAGATGAATCCCATCAGCTCAGGCTTAAGTTCTGCCACTTCAAGGATATTCTCCGGTTCACGCATTCCACATATTTTTATTTTCAGACTCATTCCACTCCCATTTTTAAATCCATAATAAACCCTGCAGCAGTTTTTCCCGGGTTTTCTGATCTCATGAATTTTTCTCCGATCAGAAAGGCATCGTAACCTCTGGAAAATAGCTGTTTTACATCATTAATTGTCTGAAAACCACTTTCTGCAACTTTAAGACAATTCAGAGGCAAATGATGAAACAGATCCCTGGAATTATCCATACTAACCTCAAAAGTTTTAAGGTTTCGGTTATTAATGCCTATTATCTTTATTTTGTGATTCATCTTATCCAGATCCTTTTCATCATGGATTTCAAAAAGCACATCCATACCCAGGTTAAGAGCCAGATCGGAAAGCCTTTCAGCTTCCTTTTTACTTAATATAGAAGCGATCAGCAAAATAGCGGCTGCCCCGATCGATTTTGATTCAATCACCTGGTACTCATCCACAATAAAGTCCTTTCTTAATAGAGGGAGTTTAGCAAACACGGCAACATTCTGAAGGTCATGATCTTCTCCTCCGAAAAATTCCTTATCGGTAAGAATTGACATAGCTGCAATTCCTGCTTCCTGATACCCTCTTGCCACCTGTTCAACATCAGCAGTAAAATTGATAACTCCTTTTGAAGGAGATTTTCTCTTAAACTCACCGATAATGGAAGGTTCGGGTTTGTTTAATGCCTCATAGAAGGAAGGCATTTCACGTTTAAAGAAAACTGTATCCTCAAGTTTGCTGACAGGATAAAGCCTTTTTTTAACTTTTACTTCATCCCTTTTAAACGCTATAATTTTATCGAGTATATCCATCTTCTTAAAGTTCCAGAAGTTTTCTTAATAAGTTTTTTGCCCTGCCTCCCTGTAATGAATCTTCTGCTGATTCAAAGCATTCCGGTAAGCTTTTCCCGGGAAATAGCTTTTTCAGGGCCATGCCTGAATTAACAATAACTACTGCCTTTTGAGCGGCAGTACCTTTACCCTTCAGAATATTTAAAAAAATCTTTACCGATTCTTCCACCGTTGTTCCTCCTTTCAGCTCTTTATGAGAGAGCCTGGGAAAACTGATTTTTTCAGGAGAGAGAAGTTCTTCTTCCTGATTAGAAATCATTTTAAACTCACTGGTCAGAGAGATTTCGTCGTACCCGTCCAATGAATAAATGATGGTATAATTTTTATCGGTTTGCTGATAGATATAATTATATAGTCTTGCTGTCTCCAGGTTCCAGACACCCACTAATTGATTCCGTGGGAATGAGGGATTTACCATGGGCCCCAGCATATTAAAAAAGGTCTTTACACTAAGTTCTCTTCTGATCGGGGCTACTGCTTTCATGGCAGGGTGAAATAAAGGCGCATGCAGGAAACAAATGTTCGCTTTTTCCAATTGATTCCTGAGAGTATCCCGGTTGTTCGTAAATTTATACCCAAGATATTCCATCACATTACTTGAACCACAGGCTGATGAGACCCCGTAATTGCCATGTTTTGCGACTTTTCCACCGGCTCCTGCAACTACAAACGATGACAAAGTGGAAATATTGAAGGTATTTTTCCCATCACCTCCTGTACCGCAAAGATCGATAGTATCAAATTCAGAAAGATCAGTCGCCAGACACAAATCAAGCAGTGCATCGCGAAAGCCTGACAGCTCATGAACTGTTATCATTCGCATCATGAACACTGTAAGAAAAGATGACACCTGCGAATTATTATATTCACCATTAGCGATCTTTTTTAATATATTCCTCGCTTCTTCTCTTTCAAGAGTGAGGTGGGATGTTAATCTCTGAAGAATTTCTTTCATATATTATTAAGGTATAAGACCGATTTTTGCTTAAAGATTCAACCAGTTAAGCAGTATTTGTTTTCCGTGTTTTGTAAGAACCGATTCGGGATGAAACTGAACTCCTTTAACATCGTAGGTTAAGTGCGTCAACGCCATAATCATTCCTTCATCATCCTTCGCAGTGATTTTGAGTCCGGAGGGAAAGTTTTCTTCACTGACTACCCAGGAATGGTATCTTCCGGCTGTAAAACTTACCGGTATTTCCCTGAATATCCTATCACCTTCATCCATTACGTTTATGTTAGTTTCCACTCCATGGTAAACCTTGTCTAGGTTGATAAGGTTGCCCCCAAATACCTCGGCTATGGCCTGGCATCCCAGACAAACTCCCAGGATGCTCTTTGCGGGAGCAAAATGTCTGATCATTTTCTTCGTGATACCTGCCTGATCCGGAACTCCCGGCCCGGGTGAAATTACAATCTTGTCATATTTACCAATATAGTCCAGACCAATCTCATCGTTCCTGTATACATCAACCGGCCCCCTGGTCAATTCTTTCAGAATATGTACCAGATTGTATGTAAATGAGTCGTAATTGTCCAATACCATTATTTTCATTGTTGCTTCTTTTTAAATTATTATATCCCGGATGCTATCGCGATAGCTGCTTTCAGGGCTCCCAGCTTATTATTCACCTCATTGAGTTCGTTTTCTTCAACTGAGGCAGCTACAATACCTGCCCCGGCCTGATAATAAAGAGTATTGTTCCTGCTAAGAAATGAGCGGATCATTATGGCATGATTGATATCGCCGTTAAAGCCGATATAACCGATGGCGCCTCCGTAAAATCCGCGATTACGGTTTTCTATTTTGTCAATAAGCTCCATTGCTTTAAATTTTGGTGCACCGGAGAGCGTTCCTGCAGGAAATGAATCCCCAAAAATCTTTATGGGATTAAATCCCTCTTTAAGTTCACCAGTCACTTCAGAAACAAGGTGAATGACATGTGAATAGAACTGTACTTCCCGGAAGGTTTTTACAACCACATTATCCGAATTCCGGCTGAGATCATTTCTTGCCAGATCGACCAGCATGACGTGCTCTGCATTCTCTTTCCTGTCGTTGGCAAGATCGATTGCCAACTGCCTGTCCTCCTCATCATCACCCGATCGTTTAAAGGTTCCTGCAATAGGATTTATCTTAGCAATTCCTTTATCGATAATCAGTTGTGCCTCGGGAGAAGATCCGAAAAGTTTATATCCACCATAGTCAAAATAAAACAGATAGGGAGAAGGATTAATATTCCGTAAAGCCCTGTAAACATTGAACTCATCGCCATGAAACTGCTGGCTGAATTGCCTCGACAGAACAACCTGGAACACATCTCCCAGGAAACAATGTTTTTTGCCCTTACTGACCATTTCGATATACTCCTCATCTGTAATATTTGAACATTCATTATTAAGTGGCATAAACCGGAATGCTCCGAGACTACGATTCCGTAAAAGACTTTTAACTTCATCAATCCTGCTCTCATTACCTTCGAGAAGATTTTCGACAAGAAAAATACGGTTGTTAAAATGGTTGATCGCTATTATATATCTGTAAAGGGAATAGTACATGTCCGGGATCTTATACTGTTCATTTACATAATATTTAAAGCGAATATCCTCGAAATATTTTACTGCATCGTAGGTAGTATAACCAAACAACCCGTTTGCAGACATTCCTGTGAGGTCGGTATTCCTGTTAATAATAAATGACTTTAAAAATGAATTAAAGGTATCAGGCAGGGTATGTTTGTCTTTTATCCCGATTTGTTCCTGTTGACCATTGGGGTAATTGATGTGTATTTTGTAATCCTCTGCTTTAAATTCTGCCATCATATCGAAGCAGATGTAGCTCATGCTATTACTATTTCCATGATAATCAGAGCTTTCAAGTAATATTGTATTAGGAAACTTGTCTCTGATCTTAAGGTAAATCGTAACCGGAGTGATTATATCTGCCAGCCCCGGAGGAAACGGGTGTAAACTTGTAATTAGTTTTGATTCTCTCATCTTGAATTTATTTATAGTCTGTTTCAAAAACAAAACGACCTGCCGGGAGTCCGACAGGTCGTTGATATATTACACAATATAGCAGTACTATCTCATCTCCAAGCTGTTGCTGGTAAGATTTGCCACCACCAATTGTTTATTGTAAGCCTCATTTTTGCTTTTATTGTGTTCAAAGGAAAGAATTTTTTCAATAATGCACAACAAAAACTGATTTTTTTATTAATCATTCCACAACTTCAGCCTTATCAAATCTCTGCGACTGAAAATGAATCCGGCCGCTCTTCACTCTACTTGCACCTTTACTACCGAAGAATCCCCAGCCGCCACTGCCTAACAGGAATCCCAGGGCATAGAATCCACCGTTATTATTCTGTGCATACATTGTAATCTTATCATTAAAAAGCATGCCGATAAAGTCGAAGGGAGCAATGAATCCATGCCACAAACCGCCTAAAAAGCCGTATGTGTGTCCGGTCAGACATAGTTTAACTGATTCATTATTTGCACATCCCGAAAGAATGATAATTGATAGAAGAATTATTACACACAGGAATTTCTTCTGAGAGAGAATAGTTTTCATTATTTAAGGTGTTGATTAATTATTGAATAAATTGTTTTAAAAAAGTGAAAGGTCAAATGCATTACCTGAATGCTTTTTTTCGTGGTCAATCAACCATCTTTTTCTTTTAAGGCCACCTCCATAACCGGTCAGACGACCATCTGAACCAATCACTCTGTGGCAAGAGATTATTATGGAAATACGATTCATTCCGTTTGCATTTGCAACAGCACGGATTGAATCGGGTTTGCCGAGAGCAACCGATTGTTCCTGATAGGAACGCGTAGTGCCATATTGAATATTCATAAGTTCCTTCCATACAGCCTGTTGGAATGTTGTGCCGGTGATAACAAGCGGTACCGAGAATTCTTTCCTGGAGCCTTCAAAATATTCTTTTAACTGTTTCCTGAGAGTTTTAAAGTGTTTGTTTTCTCCCTCCTGAATTGTTGTTTTAAAATGTTTTGCAAGGTCTTTATATTCCGTGTTCAGCATTCTTCTGTCACTGAATTCAAGAAGACAAACACCTTCATCAGTTGCCCCGGCAATCATCACACCAAGAGGTGTTTCTATCTTAATTGTTTTAATCATTATATTTACCCCCAACCCTTAATCACCTCTTCTCCCCATCTCCCCATCCTCCCTTCTTTATTAAATCATGAGCTACTTAGTAAATCTTCCAGAAGCTGACTTAATGAATTTAATATTTCTGAATCTCATTGCAGACCAGTCGGCATCGATGACAACCATCCGGATACCATGAAAACCAGAATCATTCAGAGTTTTCCAACCGTGGTCCCGGTCGATATCGGAACTAAATTTTTTTGAAGTTTTTTTCGGATAACAAAACCATAAAACTCCATCGGACAGGAGGTTATGAAGAGCAATAGGAATGAAGAACTCAACTTCTGAAATACTCTTAACAAAAATTATAATGAAATCATACGGAAAACGAGGGTCAATTTCCTTGTCAATTTTAACATCTTTAAGTTCAATAGAAAGTGAAATAATGAAACTCTCTTCAGCATTTATTACTGCTATCCTTTCCTGACCCTTATAATTAAGCTTTCCCAGTAAGTTCTTCATATTATCTTCCTGATTTGATCGCTAATTTAACAATAAATTGGAATTTCTGCTAAAAGATCTTACTTTTGCAGTATCAAAAAATGGGGTGCCTTATAACTACGGGCTGAGATCATACCCTTAAACCTGATCCGGATAATGCCGGCGGAGGGAAGAAAGAGTATCACACAATTCAGCTGCACATAACAACCTCATATTCTTGATTTTGGCAATGAACTAATTGATCATGATTATGAGAAAATTATTATTTTTCATCGTGTTTATCGGTTTGCAGGGGATTTCACAAGCTATTGCTTTTCAGGTTAATGGCTCAGTGATCAAAGGTAAAGTTACTGATCTTAATGGGAATTCTTTGCCCGGGGCTGGCATAACAATCGAAAATACATTTCTGGGAGTTCATACAGATGCAGATGGAACTTACTCTTTTTCAGGCCTTAAAGACGGGACTTATAAACTCCGATTTTCTTTTATTGGATATGAGGCACAATTACAGGAAGTCAACCTCAAGGGAGAAACTGTTTTGAATATAATCCTTTTAGAAAAGCCATATGTGACGGAGGAGGTTTTTGTAAATGCCACGAGGGCAGGAGAGCATGCTCCGTTAGCCTATTCAACAGTTAACAAAGAAACTATTTCAAAAAATAACATTGCTCAGGATATACCATATTTGTTAAGTTATACACCATCAATGGTTGTATCTTCAGATGCGGGAACCGGTGTGGGATACACAAACATCAATATAAGAGGAACAGATGTAAAACGAATTAATGTAACAATAGACGAAATACCTGTTAACGATGCCGAATCGCATGGGGTTTGGTGGGTTGATTTACCTGATTTAGCATCATCTGTTGATAACATCCAAATTCAACGTGGAGTAGGTACATCAACAAATGGAGCAGGTGCTTTTGGTGCCACAATAAATTTTCAGACTGCTAATCTTAATCGTGAACCTTATGCAGAAGTCAATTCATCTTATGGCTCGTATAACACTTCAAAAAACACTATAAATATTGGTACCGGATTAATTAATAATAAGTTTGCTGTTGATGCACGTTTATCAAAAATCTGGTCCGACGGATATATCGACCGGGCTTTCAGCGATTTAAAATCATTTTATGTTTCAGGAACAATGTATGGGGGAACAAGTATTTTAAAACTAATGATTTTTTCGGGAGTAGAACACACTTATCAGGCATGGTATGGAGTTCCCAAAGATTCATTAACAACAAATAGAACATTTAACCCATATAGTTATAAAAACGAAACAGATAATTACTGGCAGGATAATTACCAACTTCATTATTCAAAAGAAATAAACAGTAATTTGCATGCAAATGTTGCATTGCATTATACAAAGGGGAAAGGATACTACGAAAACTTTAAACCAGACTCAAAATTTAGTTCATTTAATTTACCAAATGCAATTTTTAATACTGATACCATTGCCAGCTCCGATTTTATTACACAAAAATGGTTAGATAATGATTTTTATGGTTTTACATACTCTTTAAATTACAAGAAAAATAAAATTAATACTGTAATTGGTGGCGGATGGAATCAATATTCAGGAAATCATTTTGGAGATATAATATGGGCTAAAATTATAACTTTTGATAGCGAAAAATATCGTTGGTACAAAGGCACCGGGGACAAAAAAGATTTAAATACATTCATAAAAATAAACTATTTGTTAACAAATAGTTTAAACTTGTATGCCGATCTACAATTACGAAATATTAATTACTCAATTGGTGGGTTTGACGATAATCTGAAAGATGTAACACAGAATCATAAATATAACTTTTTTAATCCCAAAGCCGGACTATTATACAATTTAAATGAGAAACAAAAAGTATACGCTTCATTTGGAATTTCGCAAAGAGAACCCGATCGTGGAAATTTCACTGATGCAGACCCCGGAAAAACACCCAACCCTGAGAAATTATTTGATTACGAAGCAGGTTACGAATTTCGCTTATCAAAATTTATGCTTAGAGGAAATTTATATTATATGAATTATATTGACCAGTTAATTTTAACCGGTGAAATAAACAACGTTGGTGCCCCGGTATTAACAAATGTATCAAAAAGTTACAGACAAGGGATTGAGATCGAAGCGGGAATCCAAATTCTTAAAAATTTAAACTGGTATGGAAATATGACATTTAGCAGGAATGTTATTCCGGTTTTTGTAGACTATACAGATAATTGGGATACATGGAGTCAGGATAAAGAGACATTAAAAAACAAAACAATATCTTTCTCGCCCTCAATAATTGCAAGCTCAGTTTTAGATTATGATCCGCTTAAAAATTTTCATTTAAGTTTTAATACTAAATATGTTGGAAAACAATATATTGATAATACACAAAACTCAGAAAGAATGTTAAATGCATATTTAGTTCAAAATCTATCTTTCTTGTATACAATTAAAAATAAGATATTTAAAGAACTCACATGCCAATTTGCAGTAAATAATCTATTTGATAAGAAATACGAAACAAATGCATGGGTTTATAAATATAATGAAGGTGGTTCGCAACATATAATGGACGGATATTTTCCACAGGCTGGCATAAATTACATGTTTAAAATTGGCGTAAAGTTCTGAGAATCAATTTATTACAATGATTGTATATAGCTGGTTATCAGATAATTACATTGAAGTCTTCGGAGCAATTACCGGGTTAATATATGTATTTCTGGAGATCAGGCAAACCATTTGGCTATGGCCCATAGGGATCATCACATCCGCTGTTTATATCTGGGTTTTTTTCACTGGCAAACTCTATGCAGATATGAGCCTGCAAGTGTATTATCTTGTAATCAGCTGCCTGGGGTGGTATTGGTGGGTAAAGGGCACAGGGCAACAGGAAGAAGAAGGAGAGTTGTTTGTCACCCGGCTGGACTTGAAAACCGGACTTGTACTGGCAGCAGTATTATCTGTTTTGTTTATAGTGATGTGGTTCATTCTTGACAGGTTGACTGATTCACCTGTGCCTGGATGGGATTCATTTATAACATCATTGTCAATAGTAGCGACCTGGATGCTTGCCCGTAAAATTTATGAACACTGGCTGTTATGGATTGTTGTTAATTCAGTAGCGGTGGTACTATTTTTATCCCGGGGGCTCTATCCGACAGTAATTCTTTATGTGATTTATGGAATTATGTCTTTTGTGGGTCTAGTTGCCTGGAAAAAAACAATCAGAACTGATTTATCAATAAGTGAAAAATGAAAGATAATCCGATTAATTCCATTACCGTAATAGTCGCCGACGGTTCCTTCCCTGAACATCATATCCCACTCGGTTATCTTAAGGAAGCCGGCAGGATAATCTGTTGCGATGGAAGTGCGGAAAATCTTCTGAAAGCTGGGTTTGTACCTGAGGCAATAGTTGGTGATATGGATTCACTCAGTAAAGAGACTGCAGACAGATTCAGCGATCACATATTCCGTGACTCAAACCAGGAAACCAACGACCTTACAAAAGCGGTCTGCTGGTGCTCGGAAAGAGGATATACAGAAATAGTGATTGTTGGTGCCACAGGAAAGCGGGAAGACCATACAATTGGTAATATTTCACTCTTAACAGAATATTCAAAAGATGTGAAAGTGATAATGGTGACTGATACTGGAATTTTATTACCTTTTTTAAATGGGTCTAAAATATCATCATTTCCCGGCCAGCAGGTTTCAATCTTCTCAATTGATCCTGAAACAGAAATAACCTCAAAAGGATTGCGATATCCTCTGGACAATAAAAAACTAAAAAACTGGTGGGTTGCAACATTAAATGAGTCGCTGGAAGATAGCTTTACTCTTGAATTCAACCATGGCCGGGTGATCGTCTACCTGAAATTTCCAGGTAAGGATTTATAATATCTTCAGCTCTTTAACCAGATTAATGAGTTGAACACGGCTCTTTACATTTGTTTTTATGTATATACGGTGGGTATGATCTTTTACAGTTTGCAGACTGATAAATAATTTATCGGATATTTCCCTGTTACTCAATCCATTACAAATTTCACGCACAATATCTGTCTCACGTGGAGATACTTCATATTTTTTACAAAATTCTTCGAATGACAGGTCCTTTGTGGTTTCACTCGTAAAGGCCGACAGCAGAGTTCCATAATTCAGATAGACAGGAAGAAAAGTATTTCCGGCAAAGAACGTAAAAATGAAAATTATCGCAATATATGTTTGTGAGGTATAAAACAGTAGCGGAGTGCACTGTGAAGCCATGACGAAAAATATTGCAGGAGCTATGATCTTCCTGTCATAATCATGAATAATTGACCTTCTTTTCAGTGGAAATAATATCAGTAATGAAGCAATAAGAGAATAAAGGAAGTTCATTGAAATGAAGTAATCCTTTATCAGTGATACAGGTTTTACTGCACTTGTTTTCGCAATAATATATCCCACAATAATTATTATTGAGAAATTGAGCAGCAGAAACCAGAATACCAGCCAGTTATTGTTCTTCCTTCCAGAAATCCCAAATGAGAACCGTATGAGCATCAACCATGCAAAAACGAGGAATGGCAACCCCATTAACATGGCAATATCCGAAAACCTGGCAAGTAGTTCTGCAGAAATGTATGTTGAAAGAAAAGCTTTGATAACTACTTGTCCCCATATACCATAGAACCCGAAAGTAAATATGAAAACCTGAAAATAGAGCAGTGTTGAGAAGATATCATGACGGTATCTGTTTCGTAGCCGTGATGAGAGTACTACGCCTCCTGCTGCCAGGGCAACCGATAAGATAAAAATTAAATATCCGAGATAATGCAACATTATATAAAGGTATAAAAATCTATAAAAATCGAAAGGATAAAAATAACCACTACCAAAGTATTGCACTACATACTAAAGTAGGAAAATTTAAAATCACTACTTTAGTATGAAGTCCTTGAAAAAATCGGGGCTTACATTTGCTTCATAAAAGTTCGCCAAATTTTTAAATCAAAAAATTATAATTATGGAAACAAGTAATGAATACAAATTAGTTCCGGGTTTTGAGAATAGTTTCGGAACAGGCTGGAAAGTCATGTTTGATAATTTTCTCAGGCTATTTCTGGTTATTATCGTTTTAGCAATAGTAACGGCTCCTTTTAAAATCTTTAATTTCCATTTTGATCTCTCGGATTTGCACAGATTCCCCTGGAATTTTGGAGGCGATTGGGTGCATAATATTTTCAGGTTAGGTACGCTTGGTATATTTGCGGCATTTTTCGGATTACTCACTATGCTCTATGCATTTCTTGTTGCACCCGTATTTCAGTATGGAGGCAGTATGATTTTTGTCCAGGCTGTAAGGAAAATAAAACCTGATTTTGAGTACCTGATCAAAGGTTTTATGGAGAACTACCTCCACATCATTCTTGCAAACCTCCTGGTCTTTGCACTAGTGGTTCTCGGGTTATTTGCACTGATCATCCCAGGGATTATAATTGGATGCCGGCTAATATTTGTTTCCTATATAATAATGGACAAAAAACTCGATCCTATCGAAGCTGTTGAGTTAAGCTGGAAACTTACAAGGGGTCATGGATGGAAGATCTTTTTCATGGGATTTGTATCAATCTTCATTGTGATCTTCGGACTTATAATGTTAATTGTTGGTATTTTCCCGGCAATAATCTGGATATCCAGCTCGTTCGCCGCTCTTTATGAATCAGTTCTTAGGGAGAAGGAGCAGCCTGGTGAACAGATAGCAACCTAAAATTATCTGCCTCATGCCCCCTGGCCCTCTTTTGCAAATCAGAGACTATAGCTTCTTCAACTTAGCAAATCTGAGTAGTAATTTTTTTCTTCCGTCTTTTTCAAATTCCACTGTAGCTGTAGTATTTGGTTGTTGACCCTCAATTGATATTATTATGCCGTTACCAAATCTTTCATGCTGCACTCTATCACCCTCTGAAAATGATGAGGAATCACTGGCGGTGAAGGGAGTGTCAGATGCAGGTTCTGTTTTCCGGATCTTTTTAAACCTGTCATCCTTTACATAGGTTTGAGGCTCTTCGCGAAAAGATGATGGTTTGCTGCCTGCGTTAATATTATTCTTAAACGGTTTTCCTCCTGTCTGGGGATAATGCAGAAATTTCTGATCAATCTCACGAAGAAACCGGCTGGGACTGCATCTTTCGAGGTTTCCCCATTTATACCTGTTAAGTGCGTAGCTCAGAGTTGCCTGCTTTTCGGCACGGGTAACTGCAACGTAGAACAGACGTCTCTCTTCCTCAAGTTCGCGGGCGCTTCCGGATGACATTGGTGATGGAAACAAGGTGTCTTCCATTCCGACAATATAAACATGCTTAAATTCCAGTCCTTTGGCTGAATGCATGGTCATAAGGGTGACTTTATTGCGATCTTCCTCTTTTTCGGTATCCTGATCAGTCAGTAATGCCACATTGGCCATATAAGCCTCCAGTGTTGAAGGCTCTCCATTGGTTTCAGCTGCTTCGGTAAAAACTTTTATTGCATTCAGCAACTCTTCAAGGTTTTCATAACGGCTGACCTCCTCGGGGGATTTCCCCTCCTTAAGTTCTCTCATAATTCCTGAACCGAGGGCAATTTCCCTCGCTTTTGCAAAAGCATCTGTAGTGCCGGAATTAAGCCGGAAGGTATTAATGACGTCAACATACATCGATAACTTTTTGACTGTCCCTGAATTAAAGTGCTCCGGATATTTTCCGGCTTCAGGGAGAATACTCCAGGGCGTGACATTAAAAGCTGAAGCCAATTCGAATGTTTTTTGAATTGTAGTATCTCCGATACCTCGTTTTGGATAGTTTATCGACCTCTTGAGAGCTTCCTCATCTTCAGGGTTGATTATCATCCTGAAGTACGCCAATATGTCTTTTATCTCCTTACGTTCGTAAAATGATAGTCCTCCATATATTTTATATGGTATGTTTTTTCTGCGGAGAGTCTCTTCAAAGATCCTCGACTGGGCATTTGTCCGGTAAAGAATTGCAAAATCTGACCAGTTGAGCTGAAGCGAAAATCTCTTATCAAAAATATCCGAAGAAACATTAAACCCCTCTTCAGAATCTGTCATCGCCTGCATAACCTGTATCTTTTCCCCTGCCTCATTCATTGAATAAACCCTTTTCTGAATCTGACCCTCATTGTTTGCAATAATGGTATTTGCTGCATTCACAATTGTCTGAGTCGACCTGTAGTTTTGCTCAAGTTTAAAGAGCTGGTAATCACCGTAGTCGTTTTTGAATTCAAGAATATTTTCAATTCGGGCACCCCTGAATGAGTAGATGCTCTGAGCGTCGTCGCCAACCACACAGATATTCTGGTGCGAAGCAGCGAGTTTTTTTACTATCAGGTATTGAGAATAATTGGTATCCTGATACTCATCAACAAGCACATAATTGAACCTTTCCTGATATGCTGCAAGAACTTCCGGGAAATCTCTGAAGAGTATGTTTGTATTTAGCAACAGGTCATCAAAATCCATCGCATTAGCCTTGAAACAGCGTGAAGCATAAGTCCTGTAAACATCGGCAAGCAAAGGCATCCGGCTCGATTTGTCATTTTCCTGCATCAAAGAATCTGCAGCATACATGCCGGAGGTTACGAGGCTGTTTTTTGCGGTTGATATCCTTGAAGCGATAACACCGGGTTTGTAAATATTATCATTGAGATTAAGCTCTTTTATAATAGTCCTGATGAGACTTTTAGAATCGGTTGAATCGTAGATAGTATAATTCGATTTGTACCCGAGTCTTTCACCTTCCATCCTCAGTATCTTTGCAAAGATGGAGTGAAAGGTACCCATCCAGAGATATCGGGCTATTTCGGGGCTGATAATCCCGGTGATCCTCTCTCTCATCGCTTTTGCAGCCTTGTTCGTAAAGGTCAATGCAAGTATTTTACCGGCAGGGACGCCCTTCTGAAGAAGATGAACAATGCGATAAGTTAGTACCCTTGTTTTACCGGAACCAGCACCTGCTATTACAAGAGCAGGTCCTTCAGTATTGATAACTGCTTGTCTCTGAGACTCATTCAGATCGTTCAGATAGTTGGTTGTCATGTGTTTGTTTGAATCACAGCGTACCGGGTCCGGCAAATTTAGCAATAACAAATTCAGTGAAACATTATGTTGAAAATTAAAACGGGAATATTTATTAACAGTAGAGACGTTGCAGGCAACGTCTCTACATAAGATTCCACATATTTTATTATTATTGTAAGGAATATTTAATAATCAATACTATTATGAAAAGATTTGGGCAGATAATCGGGGTAAAACCTGAGCACTTTGAACGTTACAAAAAGTATCATGTGGCGGTATGGTCTGAAATTCTTGATATGATCAAAAAATGTAACATTCATAACTATTCAATTTTCCATAAAGACGGGATGCTGTATGCATATTTTGAATATACCGGAAATGATTTTGCTGCCGATATGGCAAAGATGGCTGCAGATCCAAAGACACAGGAGTGGTGGGCAATTATGGAGCCAATGCAGGATCCGGTTGCTACCCGCAAAAAAGGTGAATGGTGGGCAAATATGGACGAGGTTTTTCATATGGATTAAACCTGAAATCTGCCCTTATTTTATTATACTTGCAGAAGAATATATTAAAGTGATTCTGTTAGCTTTTTTGATACTAAGATCTGATCACCTGTGCGTTATTTTTTTTTGATTATAGTAGTACTGTTACCCGTTATTTCTGAAGCTCAGCTTTCTGCTCCGGGGATGAGCGCTGTCAGGTATACTTCATATCCTTCTGCTCCGGCAGTTAAAGATCCCATATTTATATATTGTAATGCTTCGGGAACACAAAAGGGATCACTCTACGCACGTAGTCCTGGAGGAACTGGTCCATTTAATTTTTCGTGGTACAAATGGAATGACATCACAAAAAGCTTCAGTATTTTTCTCAAAACCGAATCGGGGGTATCAACTTCCTCCTCAAATAATCTTGATGAGGGGGGGTACAAGGTTATTATAAGTGGAGGGTTTGATATGAGTCTTGTCGGATGGATATTTATCGACAAACCTTTTTCATCAGCAGAACTTCAGAACCGAACATGTGACTATGTTGCATTAAAAGGGAAAGCAGCAATTGACACTTTCTTTTACAAAAATATATCTAACGGGCTTCCGGTTAAATTACCGAACAGGGTCAGTTTCTTATGGTCATCGGATCCAACCTCTTCGATACCCTTTCCCGATTTGTATATTAACCCTCAAACCTTTAATCCGCCATTGGTTGATGTCACTTATAAGCTGCAGGTAAGCGATAGTTTTGGTTGTATCAGCGAATCATCATTCCCTTATGAGTCTATTCATGTTAAGGCAGATTTCTCAGTCGATCCCGATAAAGGAGAAGCTCCGCTCGAGGTGGCTTTCACTGATAAATCGATTAGAGGAAGTAAATATAAATGGGAATTTGGCAATGATACCATCCTGGAACTCAATAACCCTGAACCACAAATCTTAATCTTTTATAAATATTATAAACCAGGAGAGTATTCGGTGAAACTGACAATTAAAAGTGAACGCGGTTGTATCGATTCCATGAGGTTCGATAAAATTGTGGTTGATCCTTCGGAGCTTAAAATACCAAATGTTTTTACTCCCGATGGTGACGGACTCAATGACAACTTCATGGTTGAATCAAAATCGCTAAGGTATATTAGTGTTGAGGTTTTCAGCCGTAGCGGGATGAAGGTTTATAACTTTTATGGTGAGGGAGAAAGACTCAGAGAATGGCAGGGTTGGGATGGAAATGTAAATAACTCATCCATTAAAGCCAGCCCGGGGGTATACTTCTATATCATCCGGGCATACGGATGGGATGATGTTGATTATAATAGCAAAGAACAGAAGGGGTTTGTGTATCTGTACCGATAATTAAAGTCTTATTTCCCATTTCTGCAAGCCTGGCTTAAATAGTAATCTTTCTTTTTCTTGCTTCAACAGTCCATTGCTCTTTTACCATATGGTCATAAACAACAGAAACAGAATCATGACGGTCAACTGTCGGACAAATATGCCATGGGATACCATATATAGATTCGCCGACTTTGTAATTATCAGCTTTATTTGTTCGGATGACCATATGTTCTTCATTATGACTTATTACAGTATAGTTTTCCAGTCCAAGGATTTTAATTCTTGGCTGAGGCATCTCTGAAGCAACTGCTTTATGTCCAAGGTCGAGACATAACAATTCTTTTCCGGGCTTGCTTATGATCCGCGTAAGCAGAACAGCAGCATGTAAAAAGTCCATATCGGTGAAAGAACTGCTGTAGCCATAGTCCCATAAGAGAAGTGTGCCGGGACTGGATTCCACACCTTTTCGCAAAGCATGTATCGGGAAGGTAGGAGTTCCGCCTGCTACAATTTTAACTGAACCGATACCTTCCCCTTCAAGTTCATCTATTAGACTTATTACCTGGGCAAAAGCGTCATTACAAATTTTTTGACGTAGTAAGAAATCCGGTTCGTGAATATGACCGTCATATACATGAAGTCCTTCAGCGATCAGCATTGGCGAATCGATGATTTTTTTGAAAAGCCTTGCTGCCTTTTCCCCGGGGGATATGCCTGTCCGGTTCATCCCGTTGTTTATATCGAGCCAGACATGGGTTTCGAGACCTGTTCTCATGGCCATATCTGATAATTGAATGATAACCTCTTCAGAATCAGCAATGCAGGATATTTTTGTACCGCGAAACTCTTGTTTTAATTGAAAAAACCTTCCGAGATTAGGACCAACTGGCTGCATTGCCAGTAAAATATCAGTTACCCCGCACCTTGCAACCATCTCTGTTTCGGATATGGTTGCACATTTGAATTTATAAATCCCATGGTTCATCTGCAATCTGATGATCTCAGACATTTTATGAGTTTTGACATGTGGTCTTAACAGATCAACACTTCCGGCAATCTCAATCATTTTCTGAATATTGAGTTCGATACGGTCAGGATAAACCAGCAGGGAGGGTGAGCAAACCTCACTTACATTGTCGACCAGATACCAATCGTTGTTTTGAGAAGCAGTTTTTTCCATTTTTGTTTCAATAGAGTTCAAACATAGCTTCAACTTCAACAGATATGTTTAAAGGAAGTATCATACCGACAGCACTTCTTACACCGATACCGTTCTCTTCCCCAAAAACCTCAGCCATAAGCTCACTGAATCCGTTGATAACAGCCGGCTGTTGCTCAAAGCCAGGGGCACTGTTGACCATTCCCAGCACTTTTATTATCCGTTTGATTTTTTTTAATTCTCCAAAATGAGTCTTAATCGTTGATAACATTGTAAGTCCAACCTGCCTTGCAGCCAGTTTTCCTTCTTCTTTATCAAGATCTGCACCCAGTCTACCTGTCATCAGGGTGCCGTCAGATCTGATTGGTCCCTGACCGGAAACATATAGGAATTTATCAACAACCAGTACAGGCTTATATACTCCGGCAGGTTTAGGTGCCGGTGGTAATATGAGGCCTAACTCAACAATACGTAAATCAGGATCTTGTTTCATTTTTCATTTATAATATTAATAGTAAAGATAAGTTGAATTTATATTCTATCAATTTGAATTGTATGAAAATGGTTAACCTGGCACGAGTTACAACCGAGCGGAAGTTGTTTTCGTCATTCACCGGTAGATTTCCTCCTTTTACAGAATTTAACCGGAAATTAACTAATAAAACTTTGTAAACTAAAAAAGTTTTCTCATTTTTGCAGCGTTTATATAAAAAAGTAATGGATATAAAGAACAGAATAATTGAAGGAGCAGCAGAATTATTCAAAACTTACGGAATAAAATCAGTAACGATGGATTCTCTGGCAAGCCATCTTGGTATGTCGAAGAGAACTATTTATGAAGTTTTTTCAGATAAGGATGAACTACTGATCGGGGTGCTGAAGTGGATGGCTGAGAAGCAGAGGGAATTAGTAAAAAGGGTACTGGACGATTCGGAAAATGCAATAGTTGCAATATTTAAACTGCTTGAAATTAACATGACTCATTTTCAGGATATGAGTCCTGCTTTTCATGCTGATATGAAGAAATATCATCACGATGTTCTGATGAAGAAAACGGATAAATGTGAAATGCCTGATTATAGTAATAATATGCAATTGATTGAAAGAGGGATTAAGGAAAAACTCTTCAGAAAAGAGATAAATCCGGATCTTGTTAACCGTTGCCTTTATTCATTGGTAAGGTCAACAATGGACAATGATTTATATCTGTTTGAGCAGTTTACACGTCGCGAAGTAGTAAAAAATGTATTAATCAATTACATGAGAGGTATTTCCACAAAGGAAGGTGATGATTTGATTAACAAACTTGAAGCTAAATTTTAAAAAGACAAATATTAAATCACATTAACACGCTTAGAAAATAAATTATAAACATGAACCGAACCCCGACATGTCGGGGCGAGTTCCATCATACTATTAAAAAAAATTATACAATGATGAAAAACAAAGAATTTCTGACAGTTTTACTTCTATTCTTCTTAACCGGTGGAATTATTCTGGCACAGGAGAACAGAAGTGAGTTAACACTTTCCTTAAAAGAGGCACAGGAATATGCAATTCAGAATAATAAAATGGTGATTTCCGCAAAAATGGATGTTGAGGCATCAAAAATTGCCCTTTGGGAGACTATTTCAAATGGTTTACCTCAGGTAAGTGTATCCGGTTCATTTACTGATAACCTTAAATTGATGACCACTCTCTTACCAGGGGACTTTTTTGGAAGACCAGGCGAAAAGGTACCTGTTACTTTTGGTTCACAGTTTAATTCAGGTGCCAGCATTCAGGCAAGTTTGCTGCTATTCAATGCCCCGTTTTATATTGGTATTGAGACCACAAAACTTGCACAGAAGTTAAGTGAAGAGAGCCTTGCAAAATCAGAACTCGATACAAAGGAATCTGTAAGTACTGCTTACTTCCTGATACTGGTTGCAGAAAAATCCCTTCAGATACTCGATGGGAATATTGCAAATCTGAACGAAACACTTAAGTCCACAAAGGCTATGTATTCAGCAGGTATGGCTGAATCAACTGATGTTGATCAGATGGTATCAAATGTTACAATGGTGGAAAATACCCGAAGCTCGATGCAACGTGCAATAGAACTGAATTACAATCTGTTGAGATTTCAGCTTGGTGTTCCTGCCGAAACCAGGATAACACTTAAGGAGACACTCGAAAACCTGACTTCAGAAATAAATATTGAGGCACTTCTGTCTCAACAATTCGATCATCAACAGAACATGAATTTCATGTTGGTTGAGGGTCAGGAACAGATGTCGGCGCTGGCCCTTAAGTCACAGAAAGCGTCAGTTCTGCCCACATTAGCAGGTTTTTATAATTATGGTACGAACGGGATGGGCGATAAAATCGGAGATCAGAGATGGTTCCAGAATTCAATGACAGGACTGCAACTCTCAGTTCCGATATTTGCCAGCGGACAAAGATATAGTAAGATAAAAAAAGCACAGTTAAGCCTCGAAAAAGCAAGAACAACAAAAGAGATGGTTACCGACCAGCTCCTTCTCCAGGAAAAGCAGCTCAGGTACAACCTGGTTAATGCTAACCTTCAGTATAAAAGCCAGAAAGATAATATTGATGTAGCGAAAAGGGTCTATGCCAGCATGGAAAATAAATTCAGGCAGGGTATGGCTTCAAGTCTTGAACTGACCCAGGCAAATTCCCTTTATCTGCAGGCTGAAAATAATTACGTGTCAGCATTAATGTATCTGCTTCAAACAAAACTTGCGTTAGATAAGTTATTGAATAACATGTAAAAAGAAAATAGGTATAAATAGAAATAAAAAATAAAGCATTTAATAATGAAATACTTCAAATCAATTTCGGCAATAGTGATAAGCGGACTGATAATTTCAGCCTGTTCATCAAAAGGCAAGAATACAACAACTACTTCTTCCGATCAGGCAACTGTAACTGAAAAAGCTGCTATACCGGTGAAAGTAATGACTTTATCAAAAACGAAAATCTCAAGAACAATTGACTATACAGCCACTGTCCTCCCTTTCGAGGAGGTAAATATGGCTCCGTCAACTCCCGGAAGAATTGATAAAATATATGTTGAAGTTGGTGATAAGGTAAATAAGGGTGATGATCTTTTCCTGATGGACCGTACCCAGCTGTATCAGTTAAAACTGCAGTTAAGCAGTCTTGAGAAGGATCTTAACAGGATCGATACTCTCCTTAAATCCGGTAGCGCCAAACAACAGCAATATGATCAGATGAAAACACAGTATGATGTCACAAAAACAAATGTCGACTTCATGGAAGAAAATTCATTACTGAAAGCTCCTTTTTATGGTGTTGTTACTGGAAAATATTTTGAAAACGGTGAAATATATTCAGGTGCTCCTACAACACAGTCAGGAAGATCAGCTGTTGTTACAGTAATGCAGGTCAATCCTCTGAAAGTTAATGTTAACATATCGGAGCAGTACTATCCTCTGATAAAAAAAGGAATGAAAGCGTCAATTACCGCTGATGTTTATAAAGGTGAGGCTTTTACAGGTAATGTTTATCGTATAGCTCCAACCGTTAGCTCTTCGACAAGATCATTTATTACTGAACTTGAGCTGCCTAATAGAAACGATCTTCTGAAACCAGGCATGTTTGTCAGGGTATCGATGGATCTTGGAGAGGTTGAAACATTTGTCGTGCCTGCGAATACAATATTGGTTCAGGAGGGTACAAATATAAGGTTCTTATTCATTGAGAAAAACAATGTTGCACAACGTATCGAAGTATTGTTAGGGAAAAGGTTTGATGACCAGTTTGAGATCATTTCTACTGGCATTAAAGAGGGAGATAGGCTTGTAACTGAAGGACAGGCAAGGCTTATCAATGGTGACAAAATAGAAATAGTTAAGTAGTATTCTGAATTTTAACTTTAATGAAATGAGTATATATAGTGCTTCCGTAAAAAGACCTGTAACAACCATACTGATATTTGTCGGTCTGATGGTTATGGGACTCTATTCGCTGATGCAATTACCCGTGGATCTTTATCCTGAAATGGAATTGCCTTTTGTTGTGGTTATCACAACCTATCCTGGCGCAAGTGCATCCGATATTGAATCGAATGTTACCCGACCGGTCGAAAATGCCTTAAACTCGATAAGTAAACTTAAAGAGCTTACCTCCACTTCGAGTGATGGAGCATCTGTTGTTTTTATGAACTTTGAATATGGTACAAATCTCGATGAGGCATCAAATGATATAAGGAGTGCCCTGAGTTTTACTGAAAGGGTGCTCCCTGCAGATTGTGAGAAACCGACAATCATTAAGTTCAGTACCAGCATGATGCCAATTGTTTTCTATGCTATTACAGCAAATGAGAGCTATGCAGGTCTCGAGAAAATACTTGATGAAAAGATTGTTAACCCGTTAAACAGGATTGAAGGTGTTGGGTCAGTTGCTCTTTCCGGAGTTCCCGGCAGGAAGATATATATCGATGTCGATCCACGTAAAATGGAGGCATACAACTTGTCAATTGAACAGATTGGGAATGTTCTCAGAGCCGAAAATATGAACATGCCGGCTGGTTACATAGAGATGGGCAAAACAGACTATCCATTACGTATACAGGGCGAATTTCCTGAAAGTGATGTTGTAAAAAATCTGGTTGTCAGTAGTTATAATGGCAATAATATATACCTGAAAGATATTGCTGAAGTCCGCGATACAATCCGGGAATCAAAACTTAACACAAAGATCAACGGAGCAAGGGGAATGAGCATGTATGTTCAGAAACAGTCAGGAGGAAATACTGTGAAGGTTACTGAAGAGGTTGACAAAGCTCTCAGCACTCTTAAACAAGATCTTCCACAGGATGTAAAAATTGAAAAACTCTTCGATTCTGCTTCATTTATCAAAGGATCTATCAGCAATCTGACTGAGACTCTGATGTGGGCCGGAATCTTTGTAATACTGGTAGTCTTGTTCTTCCTTGGCAGATGGAGGGCAACCTTTATTATAATTCTTACGATACCGATTTCGCTGATTGTGGCATTTATTTATCTTTTTGTAACGGGTGCCTCTATAAACATAATCTCGCTCACTTCACTCTCCATTGCGATAGGGATGGTGGTCGACGATGCCATTGTTGTTCTGGAGAATATCACCAGACATATTGAAAGGGGGAGCCGTCCAAGGGAAGCAGCAATTTATGCGACCAATGAGGTTTGGCTTGCTGTAATTGTAACTACTCTTACAGTTGTTGCTGTATTCTTCCCGCTCACATTTGTTAAAGGTCTTACCGGTGTGCTTTTCAAGCAACTTGGTATGATTGTTACTATCACAATTATTACATCGGTATTTGCAGCAATTACTCTTACACCGACTTTGAGCGCACTAATTCTGAAATGGTATCCAATCAAAAAAGATGCACCTTTCTGGACATATGACGGAAGTATCAGGAAATGGCTTGACTGGCTTGATCATTATTACGAGAAGACACTACGCTGGGCTCTTCGCCATAAAACATTTGTTACAATTCTGGCAGTGGTTATATTCGTCGTATCGATGAGTCTTTTCACAATCATAAAAACTGAATTCTTCCCACAGGCAGATGAGTCAAGAATTACATCAACAATAGAACTGCAGACAGGAACACGTGTTGACCAGACTATACTTACATCAAACAGGATCGACAGCCTGATAAAGGCAAAATATCCGGAGGTAAAGATTATTTCAACCTCAACAGGCGCCGATGATCAGGGAGGATTTGCTTCTATTTTCAGTGCTGGGGGTACACACAAGATAACGTACACCCTCAGTCTTGTACCGATTGAGGAAAGAACTAAATCGGTATTTGATATTGTTGAAGAGATGAGAACTGATTTTTCCAAAATGTCGGAGATCGTCAATTTTACCCTTAGTACTTCCGATAATATGGGAAGTTTCGGAGGAAGTACTGTTGATGTGGAAATATACGGCTATAATATTTCCGAAACTAACCTTGTAGCAGAGAAACTTGCAGCAAAAATAAAGAAGATTCCAGGCACAAAGGATGTTAATATCAGTCGTGCCAAATCAAAACCTGAACTTCAGATTGTTTTTGATCAGAATAAGATGGCTGCAAACGGTCTGAACACGGCAATGGTATCGACTGCTGTCAAGAACAGAGTGGATGGTCTGACGGCAACCAGGCTAAGGCAGTTCGGGGATGAGTACGATGTAGTTGTGAGGTATAAGAAAAGTGCCCGTAGCACTCTTACCAATATCGAAAATATAGGAATTACAAACCCGACGGGACAGGTGATCCGTCTTGGTGAAATAGCCCAGATAAAAGAGTACTGGTCGCCTCCAAGCATTGAGAGGAAAAGAAAGGAACGTATAGTAAGGGTTGCATTCACACCATATAAGCGATCACTTACTGACATACAGGTTGATGTTCAGAAAGCAATTGACGAAACTACAATGCCTGTTGGTGTCATGGTTCAGATCTCTGGCGCTATCAAAGAGCAGATGGATGCTTTCATGGACATTGCAATGCTGATGATGATAAGCCTTGTCCTTGTATACCTTATTATGGCATCCCAGTTTGAATCACTGAAAATGCCTTTTATCATAATGTTCTCAATACCGTTTGCTTTCTCGGGTGTTGCAATTGCACTTTTTGTAACAAACACCACTCTGAGTGTTATTTCAGGTATTGGAGCCGTGATGCTTATCGGTATTGTTGTTAAAAATGCTATCGTGCTTGTCGACTTTATTAACTTGATGAGGGAAAGAGGTCATGAACTGTATGAAGCAATAGCGATCTCCGGTCGTTCACGTCTGAGACCGGTTATTATGACCTCTGCAACTACTATTCTGGGTATGTTGCCTCTCGCAATGAGCAAAGGATCAGGATCTGAACTCTGGAGCCCGATGGGGGTAGCCGTAATTGGCGGACTAGTATTCTCCACACTTGTGACACTTGTTCTTGTACCTGTTGTTTATGCAATATTCTCAAAACACGGAGAGCGCAACAAAAACATTGCTTTATATTCCGAGTTTGATTTTATGAACGGCAATGGAAATGGGGAAAAATAGATTTTAACATGATAAATATTTGAATATGAAAGCAATAATGATAATATATAACCAGGCTCATACCGAAAAGGTAGAGTACCTTCTTGATAAACTCGGGATTAAAGGTTATACCCTCTGGGAAAATGTACAGGGAAGGGGTACCAATACTGGTGTTCCTCACCTCGGAACGCACGCCTGGCCCGAAATTAATAAAAGTGTCCTTGCTATCATGGATGATGAACTGGTTGATACAGTCCTTGAAAAAGTAAAGAGGATTGATGCCATAAATGAAGAGGTAGGAATACGCGCATTTGTCTGGGATATTCTGAAGGCAGTGTAATATATCAGGAGTATTAAAAAAGCTGCTGTTATTTAATTAACAGAAGCTTTTTTTTATACTTTTAAATACTTTCTGATATTTTAACAAATCATCTATTCTTCTTCTTCTTCCTCCGAGTATGCTTTGATTACAGCATCCTGGACATCGCCGGGTACCTGGGCATATTCAGCAAACTTCATGGAATACATTGCACGGCCACCGGTTATTGAACTAAGCGCAGTAGAATATTTATTCATCTCAGCTAGAGGAACTTTTGCTTTAATGACCTCAAAACGTTTTTCACTTGCCATACCGAGAACCATTCCACGTCTCCCCTGCAGGTCGCTGATAACATCACCCATACGGTCGGATGGGACCATTATTTCAACATCATACACCGGTTCCATAATTTTCGGTCCGGCATTTTTAAATGCCTGACTGAAAGCATTTCTTCCGGCAAGGCGGAAAGAAATTTCATTTGAGTCAACAGGGTGCATCTTGCCATCATATACATATACCCTTATATCGCGGGCATATGATCCTGTGAGTGGTCCAATCTCCATCTTCTCCATTATTCCTTTCAGGATTGCAGGCAAAAAGCGTGCATCAATTGCCCCTCCCACAATACTGTTTACATAAACAAGTTTTCCACCCCAGGGAAGTTCAATCTCCTCTTTGTCACGGACTGATATTTTTACATCTTTTCCATTAATCTTTTGCATTGTCGCTTCTTTGGAGCCCTCTTCATAAGGTTCGATAATCATATGAACCTCACCAAACTGGCCTGCGCCTCCTGATTGCTTCCTATGTCGGTAGTCGGCCTGCGCTGACTTTGTAATTGTCTCACGATAAGGTATTTTCGGAGGATTGAAGTTAGTGTGGATCTTATAAATATTATCAAGATGCCACTTCATAATATTAAGATGGTATTCTCCCTGACCATGAACTATGATCTGTTTTAATTCTTTTGAGTATTCGATTATGATGGTTGGGTCCTCAAGATGAATTTTATTCAGAGCTTCACCGAGTTTTTCATCATCACTTTCGCTCTGAGCTTTGATTGCTGTACGGTATTTAGGTTCGGGGAATTTAATACCATCATATTTCCAGTCATTACCCGGAACATTAAGGGTATGACCGGTTTTGGTGTTTTTAAGTTTTACAAAAGCACCGATATCACCTGTGTGGAGTTCAGGGACCCGTGTTCTGTTTTTTCCTGCACTTATATAAAGTTGTGCCAACCGCTCTTTTGTACTGTTATTACTATTGACAACATCGAGATTTTCCGTAACCTTTCCTGAATATACTCTGAAGTAATGTATCTCTCCGATATGTTCTTCGATTGATGATTTAAATACATAAACGGATGCAGGTCCAGTGGGATTTGGTTTAACTTCGTTTCCCTTGCTGTTGACAGGAGCAGGCATATCTGAAATTGAAGGTGCTTCATTAACGATGAATTCCAGAAGACGGTCAACACCGATATTGTTTTTTGATGACAGGCATAATACCGGGAACATTCCTCTTGTAACAATTCCTTTGGCAATTCCTTTTTTTATTTCATCTTCAGTCAGGGTATCATTAGAGAAGAACAGTTCCATGAGTGATTCATCACTTTCAGCTGCTTTTTCAATTAGTGCACTATGCAATTCAGCAGCTTTGGCTGTATGCTCAACCGGAATATCAACTAATTCTGCCTTTCCTCCGTCTTTCGAATAGCGGAGCATTTTCATTTTAAGAACATCAATAATAGAGTTGAATCCAACTCCTTCATTAACAGGATACTGAATAAGAATGATATTGTTACTTAATCTTTCCTTCAGCATTTCAATTGACTTCTCAAAGTTGGCTTTTTCGTGATCAAGGCCATTTATTACAAGAATAAGCGGCTTATGATTTTTTTCGGCGTGTCTGAAATGTATCTCGGTTCCAACCTCAACACCATTCTGGACGTTGATCGTCATAACGGCAGCATCGGAAGCAAATAATGAAGAAATAATACCACCGCTGAAATCATCGAGACCGGGAGTATCGAAAATGTTTATTTTATGATTCTGAAATTCGGTATAAAGTACTGTTGAAAAGATTGAGTTTCCGTTTTCATGCTCAATTGGACGATAGTCGGAGACTGTATTATTTCCTTCGATAGTACCTCTTCTTTCGATGATGCCGCCATTAAAAAGCATTGCCTCTGCAAGGGTAGTTTTTCCTGACCCCGAGTTACCCAGAAGGGCAATGTTTTTAATCTGGTCCGCCTGGAATGTTTTCATATTTTTCTGGATATTATATGTTATACTTATTTCCTATATACTCTGATGAGAAGGGAACAAAAATAATAATTTTTTAAAAACAGCATAAGAAAGAGATGAGAATTACAAATTTTTTATTTCCTTTGCAGCAGTTTTTTGAAATACAGGAGTACCGGTTTTTCTTTCACAGTAAGTTTACAAAACGTTTTTCGCTAGGGAAAGATCGGGAAGGAACCTGTTGATAACTTACATTTTTTAAGTAAGATATATTGTTTTAAACGTGCTTTAAGGCTTGATTATTGGGAATAATCAGGTATCTGAATCATGTCTGTTATTTTGTTTCTAAAAAAATGACATACTGTTTGTGAATTAAGAAATAAAAACAATACCTTTGCAAACCATTTTTTTAAGTAAAAATTAATGCTAAAATAATTGGAAATATGCCGACGATTCAGCAATTAGTAAGAAAAGGCAGGAAGAAACTGGTAGATAAAAGTAAAGCACCTGCTCTGGATTCATGTCCTCAGAGAAGGGGTGTTTGTGTTCGTGTTTACACCACGACGCCAAAGAAACCTAATTCAGCTATGAGGAAGGTGGCCAGGGTAAGGCTTACCAACCAAAAAGAAGTAAACGCTTATATTCCGGGAGAAGGTCATAATCTGCAGGAACACTCTATCGTACTGATCAGAGGTGGCAGGGTTAAAGATCTTCCGGGTGTGCGTTATCACCTTGTTCGTGGTGCTCTCGACACCTCCGGGGTTGATGGTCGTACTCAGAGAAGATCAAAATATGGTGCTAAAAGGCCTAAGAAGTAACAGTTAAAGGAATAAGATAATGAGAAAGTCAAAACCAAAGAAGAGGATTCTGTTACCGGATCCCAAATATAAAGATTCGTATGTAACGAGGTTTGTGAATAATCTTATGTTCAATGGTAAAAAGAACCTGGCTTTTAAAATTTTCTACGACTCACTTGAAATAGTCGGAGATAAATTTAAAGGCGAAGGCAAGTCCCCGCTCGAAATATTCAAGCAGGCTCTTGACAATGTTACCCCTCAGGTTGAAGTAAAAGCCCGTAGGGTTGGTGGTGCAACTTTCCAGGTGCCTATGGAGATCAGGACTGACAGAAAAGTAAGCATCAGCATGAAGAACATGATCTCTTTTGCAAGGAAAAGAACCGGTCATTCAATGGCTGAAAGACTTGCAGCAGAGCTTATGGCGGCTTATAAACTTGAAGGTGGAGCATATAAGAAGAAAGAAGATACTCACAGGATGGCCGAAGCAAACAAAGCTTTTGCTCATTTCCGGTTTTAATTGATTATAAGAGGCAATAGGATATAAGTATAGATGGATAAAAACCTGAAATATACCAGAAACATCGGAATCATGGCCCACATCGATGCCGGGAAGACCACTACAACAGAGCGTATTCTGTTTTATACAGGTCGTACTCATCGCATGGGCGAGGTACATGATGGCAATGCCCAGATGGACTGGATGGTTCAGGAACAGGAGAGAGGGATTACAATAACCTCTGCCGCTACAACTACTTACTGGAAATACAGGGGAGAAGATTATAAGATTAATATTATTGATACTCCCGGCCACGTTGATTTTACAGTTGAAGTTGAAAGATCACTAAGGGTTCTTGATGGTGCTGTTGCTGTCTTCTGTGCAGTAGGAGGTGTTGAACCTCAGTCAGAAACTGTTTGGAGACAGGCAAATAAATATGTTGTACCAAGAATTGCCTTTATTAATAAAATGGACCGTGCGGGAGCCGATTTTTTCAGCGTTGTTCAGCAGATCCGGGAAAAACTCGAAGCTAATCCCGTCCCAGTTCAGATACCGATTGGTGCAGAGGAGAATTTCAAAGGTTTTGTTGACCTGGTGAATATGAAAGCAGTCGTTTATTATAACGACGAAGCAACTGGTATCCGTTTTGAGACCGAGGAGATTCCTCAGGATATGAAAGAGGAAGCTGATGAGTGGAGAGGAAAACTGATTGAAGCTGTTGCTGGGGTTGATGATACTCTTCTTGCCAGATATCTTGAAGATCATGAGTCAATTACAGGAGAAGAAATTCTCGTTGCTCTCAGAAAATCAACTATTGACGGACTTGCAATCCCGGTAATCTGCGGAGCTGCTTTCAAAAATAAAGGAATACAGAGTCTTCTCGATGCTGTAATCGCTTTCCTGCCTTCCCCTGTTGATAAAGGAGCTGTAACTGGAATTGACCCAAGAAATGATAAAGTAATTACACGTGAGCCGGACGATGAAGCACCATTGGCCGCTCTCGCATTTAAAATAGCAACTGATCCGTTTGTGGGCCGTCTGGCTTTCTTACGCGTTTATTCAGGTGTTCTCCATGCTGGAGATACAGTTTTGAATATCCGCACAGGGAAGAGGGAACGTATTAACCGCCTGTTCCAGATGCATGCCAACAAACAGAATCCTAAAGAAAGTATTTCGGCCGGCGATATATGTGCGGGTGTTGGATTTAAAGATATCAAAACCGGTGATACATTATGCGCAATTAATAAACCGATATTGCTTGAATCAATGGATTTTCCGGAGCCGGTTATTGGTGTGGCAATCGAGCCTAAAACTCAGGCCGATGTTGATAAATTATCAATGGCACTCAATAAACTTGCCGAAGAAGATCCGACATTCCAGGTCAGAACTGATCCCGATAGCGGGCAGACAATTATCAATGGTATGGGTGAACTGCATCTGGAAATTCTCATTGACCGTCTGAAGAGGGAGTTTAAAATTGAATGTAATCAGGGTGCACCCCAGGTTGCATACAAGGAGGCCATTACAACAACTGCTGAATTCCGTGAAGTATTTAAGAAGCAGACCGGAGGCAGGGGTAAATTTGCTGATATGACTTTTGATTTAATGCCGGCAGATGAAAATGTAAGAGGTCTTCAATTTGTAAATGAGGTTAAAGGCGGACATATTCCGAAAGAGTATATTCCATCAATTGAAAAAGGATTCCGCGAAGCAATGGTAAACGGACCACTCGCAGGTTTCCCTCTCGATAGCCTTAAAGTAGTACTCAAAGACGGTTCGTACCATCCGGTTGACTCTGATGCTCTGGCATTTGAAATTGCTGCCAAACAGGCTTTCAGGAAATTTGCAGGGAAATGCAATCCAGTAATTCTGGAACCAATCATGTCTACAGAAGTTGTAACTCCTGAAGAATATGTTGGCGATGTTATAGGCGATTTTAACAGAAGAAGAGGCAGAGTGGAAGGTATGGAATCGAAAGCAGGCTCAAGGGTCGTTAAGGCAAAAGTACCTCTGGCCGAAAAATTCGGTTATGTTACAGTACTTCGGACCCTTACCTCGGGAAGAGCAACTTCAACAATGGAGTTCTCTCATTATGAAAAGGTACCTGTGGAAATATCAAACAGAATTGTAGAAATTACAAAAGGAAAAATTCTTTAAAGAGATGAGTCAGAAAATTCGTATTAAACTGAAATCTTACGATCATAACCTGGTGGATAAATCTGCCGAGAAGATCGTAAAAACAGTAAAATCTACTGGTGCAGTGGTTAGCGGTCCTATTCCGCTTCCAACCCACAAAAAGATTTATACAGTGCTTCGTTCCCCGTTTGTAAACAAAAAAGCAAGAGAGCAGTTTCAACTCTGTTCTTACAAAAGATTGCTCGACATTTACAGCTCAACACCAAAGACAATCGATGCTCTGATGAAACTTGAGCTTCCAAGCGGAGTTGAAGTAGAAATTAAAGTGTGAAACCAGTAAAGTAATAAAGAAATGCAGGGATTAATTGGTAAAAAGGTAGGAATGACATCCATTTTTGATGAAAATGGAAAGAATGTTCCATGTACGGTTCTGCAGGCCGGTCCATGTGTTGTTACACAGATTAAAACACTGGATAAGGACGGTTACTTTGCTGTACAGCTTGGATTCGACGATAAAAAGGAAAAGCATACTACTAAAGCCGAAATGGGCCATTTCAAAAAAGTCAATACAACTCCAAAGAGGAAACTCGTCGAGTTTACAGGCTTTGATGAAGGTCAGGTTAAAGAAGGTGAAGTGCTTACAGCCGAACTTTTCAGACCCGATAACTGGGTTGATGTGAGAGGCTGGTCAAAAGGTAAAGGATTCCAGGGTGTCGTTAAACGTTATGGTTTCGGCGGTGTAGGCGGAACTACTCACGGACAGAGCGACAGGCTAAGGCACCCTGGTTCACTCGGAGCGTCATCATTCCCTTCAAGAGTATTCCCTGGCATGAGAATGGCAGGCCGTACAGGAGGAAATAAAGTGATGTCACAAAGCCTGAAAGTTGTAAAACTTATGGCCGAGAGTGATATTCTAATTGTCAGGGGATCTATTCCAGGTCCAAAAGGTGGTTACGTAATAATTACAAAATAATGGAAATAGCGATTCTTAATGCTAGTGGTAAAGAAACCGGAAGAAAAGTTAATCTTAACGATTCAATTTTCGGTATTGAACCTAACGACCATGCTATTTATCTGGATACAAAACAGTACCTGGCCAATCAAAGGCAGGGTACCCATAGCTCCAAAGATCGTGGTGAGGTAGCTGGTAGTACCAGGAAGATTAAAAGGCAGAAAGGAACCGGAACTGCACGTGCAGGAAACATAAGGAACCCTCTGTTCCGCGGAGGAGGACGTGTGTTCGGACCAAAACCAAGGTTCTATGGCTTCAAGCTTAATAAGAAAGTCAAACAATTAGCCAGAAAATCCGCGCTCTCATATAAAGCATCAACAAATAATATTATTGTACTGGAAGACTTCTCATTTGAGGCTCCTAAAACAAAGGAAATAATCAAAATGGGAAATAACCTGAATATTTCAAATAAAAAATCAGTATTTGTTTTACCAGAACAAAATAATAACATATATTTGTCAACCCGAAATGTACATGGGGTTGAAGTTGTAATTGCCAGTGAATTAAGTACTTACAAGATTATGAAGGCTTCAACATTGATACTTGTGGAGAGCGCAGTTGACGTTTTACAGGCAACATTTGAAAACTAGAAAACTTTGAGTGATGAATATTTTGCTTAAACCGATTGTAACGGAAAAGATGACAAGCCAGGGCGATAAATTTAACCGCTTTGGTTTTCTCGTTGCCAGAAACGCAAATAAGTTACAGATAAAGAAAGCCGTTGAAGAACTGTACAGTGTTACAGTAGATTCGGTAAATACGATGCGCTATGGCGGGAAAATAAAATCCCGTAATACCAAATCGGGACTTCTTACAGGAAAAACATCAGCTACAAAGAAAGCTGTTGTTACACTTGCAGAAGGAAATAAAATTGATTTTTATAGCAATATTTAATAACCTATATGGCAGTCAGAAAGATCAAACCTGTAACACCAGGTCAACGACACAAGATCGCAGGCACTTTTGAAACTCTCTCAAGTGCTACGCCGGAGAAATCCTTACTTCGTCCGCTTATAAAATCAGGAGGAAGGAATGTTAACGGCAAAATGACTATGAGATACATCGGAGGCGGTCATAAAAAGATGTACAGAGTTATCGATTTCCTCAGGGAAAAAGATGGAATGCCTTCAACAGTCAAGACAATCGAATACGATCCGAATCGTTCTTCGAGAATTGCACTTGTTGTTTATAAAGATGGTGAGAAAAGATATATAGTAGCACCTGTCGGGCTTCAGGTCGGTCAGACATTAATGTCTGGAAAAGAAGCTGCCCCGGAAATCGGAAATACTTTGTTTCTTAGTGATATACCAATGGGGACTATCATTCATAATATTGAACTTAAACCGGGTAAAGGCGGAGCAATCGCACGAAGTGCCGGAACTTATGCCCAACTGTCAGCCCGTGATGGGAAATATGCTACGATCAAACTTCCTTCGGGAGAAACAAGATTGATCCTTTCAACATGCCGTGCAACAATCGGTACAGTCTCTAATCCCGACCATAACCTCGAAAGATCAGGCAAGGCAGGCCGCTCACGCTGGCAGGGAAGACGTCCGAGAGTAAGAGGCGTGGTTATGAACCCTGTCGATCACCCGATGGGTGGTGGTGAAGGTAGAGCTTCCGGCGGACACCCAAGGTCGCGCAAAGGAATTCCTGCAAAAGGTTTCAAGACCAGAGACAAGAAGAAATACTCTGCAAAATTTATTATTGAAAGAAGGAAAAAATAACTGATATAATATGAGTAGATCAATTAAAAAAGGCCCTTTCATTGATTTCAAACTCGGGAAGAGAATTCTTGAAATGAATGACGGACAAAAGAAATCAGTGCTCAAGACATGGTCAAGAAGATCAGTGATCTCACCTGATTTTGTCGGACATACTATAGCAGTTCATAACGGGAACAAGTTTATCCCCGTTTACATTACCGAGAATATGGTAGGCCATAAGTTAGGAGAATTTTCACCTACACGTACTTTCAGGGGTCACTCTGGTAATAAATAAGTAATGTAAACATTGAAAAACATTTAGAAATGGGTGCAAGAAAAAGAAATACAGCTGACCAGAAAAAAGAGGTCGTCAAGAACAGATACCAGGCGATTCTCAAAAACTGTCCTACGTCTCCGCGAAAGATGAGATTGGTAACTGATCTGATAAGCGGAATGGAAGTAAACAAAGCACTTGATGTTCTCAAGTTCAGTTCGCAGGAGGCATCGCGCAGATTGGAGAAACTACTCCTCTCCGCAATTGCCAACTGGCAGTCGAAGAATGAAGGTATAAGAGTGGAAGAAAGCAATCTCTTTGTAAAACTGATTCATGTCGACGGAGGCCGTTCATTGAAAAGACTGCAGACAGCACCACAGGGTAGAGCCTACAGGGTAAGAAAAAGATCAAACCATGTAACTCTCGTGCTTGACAGTATGATTAAGGAAGTTGAAAAAGCATCAAATTAGAACAGATGGGACAAAAAGTAAATCCGATAGGTAACAGATTAGGTATAATTAAAGGATGGGATTCAAACTGGTACGGTGGAAAAGATTTTTCCGGTAAACTGGTTGAAGATACTAAAATCAGGGAATACCTGAATGCCAGGCTCGCAAAAGCAAGTATCTCCAAGATTATTATTGAGAGAACACTGAAGCTTATTACTGTAACAGTTAATACCGCACGTCCGGGTATCATTATTGGTAAAGGCGGACAGGAAGTTGACAAGCTGAAGGAAGAACTCAAGAAAATTACGAAAAAAGAGGTTCAGATAAACATCTTTGAAGTTAAACGACCTGAACTGGATGCTAACATAGTCGGAAATAATATTGCCCGCCAGCTGGAAGGTAAAATTTCGTACCGTCGTGCAATCAAAATGTCAATTGCTTCCACTATGCGTATGGGAGCAGAAGGAATAAAAGTTATGATCTCCGGTCGTCTTGGTGGCGCTGAAATGGCCAGAAGCGAATCTTACAAGGAGGGACGTATTCCACTTCATACTTTACGTGCTGACATTGATTATGCTTTGGCTGAAGCACATACAAAAGTTGGACTTCTTGGTGTTAAAGTATGGATTTGCAACGGAGAAGTTTATGGTAAGAGAGATCTCAGTCCGAATATCGGTGCAAGAAATGCTAAGAATAAGAGTCTGAAAAGGAAAGCAAAAAAGTAAAACATTTAGTAGTATATAATTTTATAACAATATTTGAGCAATGTTACAACCGAAAAGGACCAAATTCAGGAGAGCCCAGAAGGGAAGAATGAAAGGCAATGCACAAAGAGGCAACCAGCTGGCATTCGGGTCATTTGGTATCAAAGCACTTCAGGAGAGCTGGATCACCGGAAGGCAGATAGAAGCAGCTCGACAGGCCGTAACGCGTCATATGAAACGTGAAGGTCAGTTATGGATTAGGATTTTCCCCGATAAGCCTATTACAAAGAAACCTGCTGAGGTACGTATGGGTAAAGGAAAAGGAGCCCCCGAAGGTTTTGTTGTACCGGTAACTCCGGGAAGGATTCTGCTTGAGGCTGATGGAGTATCATATGAAGTTGCAAAAGAAGCTCTCCGTCTGGGAGCTCAGAAACTTCCAATAACAACAAAATTTATTGTAAGACGCGATTACGTACAGGAATAATACTTTGACAGAGATGAAAACTTCAGAAATAAAGGAATTAAGCAGCTCTGATCTTCTCGAGAGAATCGACACGGAGAGGACAATGCTCGTTCGTATGAAGCTTAACCATGCAATCACTCCTCTTGATAACCCGCAAAAGGTTAAAGAAGTGAAACTTACGATTGCACGTCTGCTAACCGAAATGCGTACAAGAGAGTTGAATAAGAAATCTAATAGCTAGATCAGCAATGGAAAGGAATCTTAGAAAAGAACGTATAGGTGTAGTTGTCAGTACAAAAATGGACAAATCCATCGTCGTAGTCATTAAAAGGAAAGTAAAACATCCTATTTATGGCAAGTTTATTAACAGAACAAAAAAACTGATGGCGCACGATGAAGCAAATTCATGCAGTATTGGCGATACTGTACGTATCTCGGAGACCAGGCCTCTGAGCAAGAATAAAACCTGGAGATTAATTGAAATAATCGAAAGAGCTAAGTAATCATGATACAACAGGAAAGCAGATTAACCGTAGCCGATAACTCAGGAGCCAAAGAAGTATTATGCATCAGAGTACTCGGTGGTAGCAAAAAAAGATATGCTACCGTAGGTGATAAAATTGTTGTGAGTGTGAAATCAGCACTTCCTTCAGGTGAAGCAAAAAAAGGTACAGTAAGCAAAGCAGTTGTCGTCAGAACAAAAAAAGAGATCCGTCGTGCCGATGGTTCCTATATAAGATTTGACGATAACGCAGTTGTTCTTCTTAACAATGTGAACGAAGTACGTGGTACACGTATCTTCGGCCCGGTTGCCAGGGAACTCCGCGACAAGTACATGAAGATTGTTTCATTAGCACCTGAAGTGTTGTAATATATTTAAATACACAACGATGCAGAAGAAATTACATATTAAAAAGGGAGACACGGTTATGGTAATAACCGGTGAATCAAAAAGTCAGAAAGGCCGTGTTCTGGAAGTAGACAGAGATAAAAACAGAGCTCTTGTTGAAGGTGTAAATCTGGTATCGAAACATACCAAACCCAATGCCAAAGCTCCACAGGGAGGTATAATAAAGAAAGAAGCACCGGTCCATATTTCAAATCTGATGCTTATCGATCCTGCATCCGGTAAACCTACCCGTATTGGTAAAAAACTTAATGAAAAAGATAAATTAGTGCGTTATTCAAAAAAATCAGGAGAGGAGATCAAGTAATGTACATACCTGCGCTAAAAACCAAGTATAAAGACGAGATCGTCACTGCATTAATGAAGGAATTCGGATACAAAACTGTAATGCAGGTCCCTAGGTTGGAAAAGATAGTTATCAACCAGGGAGTAGGTCAGGCTATTGCCGATAAGAAACTGCTTGAATTCGGTGTTAAGGAGATGTCTGATATTGCAGGGCAGAAAGCTGTTCAGACTAACTCAACAAAAGATATCTCAAACTTTAAACTGAGAAAAAACATGCCTATCGGAATAATGGTAACATTACGCAAAGAGAGGATGTATGAATTTCTCGAGAGACTGATTTCTGTTGCACTTCCGCGCATCCGCGACTTTAAAGGAATCAGTTCCAAACTCGACGGACGTGGTAATTACACCCTGGGAATTACCGAGCAGATCATTTTCCCTGAAATCGACCTTGATAAGATTGCTAAAATCATGGGGCTTCAGGTGACATTCGTAACCTCGGCAGATACCGATGAGGAAGCATTAGCTCTGCTTAAGCACTTTGGTTTACCATTTAAAAATATTAAAAACTAGTAATATGGCTAAAGAATCGATGATAGCCCGCGAAGTTAAACGCGCAAGACTGACTCAGAAATACGCTGCAAAAAGAGCCCAGCTGAAAGCCGATGGCGATTATATCGGATTAAGCCGCCTGCCCAGAAATTCAAACCCTAACAGAATGCATAACCGTTGTAAAATAACGGGCCGTCCAAGAGGTTATATGAGACAATTTGGGATAAGCAGAATTACTTTCAGGGAAATGGCATCATTCGGTCTTATTCCGGGTATAAAAAAGGCCAGTTGGTAAATTGATACTAAATTTAAATTATATTAAAAAATAGAAGATGACTGATCCAATTGCAGATTTACTGACCAGAATAAGGAACGCCATTATGGCCGGTCATAAGGTCGTGGAGGCACCAGCATCCAATCTTAAGAAAGAGGTTGCCAGAATTTTGTTTGAAAAAGGTTATATCCTCAGCTATAAGGTTATTGATGGTGAAGGACCGCAGGGAGTATTAAAAATTGCTCTTAAATATAATGCCAAGAGCAAAAAACCTGCAATAAAAGAAATACAGAGAGTCAGCCGCCCGGGCCTTCGTCAATACATTGGAGTTGACGAAATGCCGAGGGTGCTTAATGGACTGGGTATTGCAATTATTTCAACCTCTAAAGGCTTAATGACCGACAAAGAGGCAAAAAAAGAGAAAATTGGTGGTGAAGTATTATGTTATGTTTACTAATTAGGAGGATAGCTTAATGTCACGAATAGGAAAATTACCTGTAAACCTGCCTAAAGGCGTTACTGTAAATGTCAGTGACACCAATGTGGTTAGTGTGAAAGGCCCCTTGGGTGAGTTGACCCAGATGGTCGACAAAGACCTGAAGGTGGAAGTGGTAGGGAACGAAATCATATTATCGAGACCATCAGAATCAAAAAATCATAAGTCGTTGCATGGTCTTTACCGGGCACTACTCCACAATATGGTTGTTGGTGTTTCTGAAGGATACAGGAAGTATCTTGAACTTGTCGGAGTTGGTTACCGGGCAGAAGCAAAAGGGCAAAACCTTGAGATGAGCCTTGGCTTTTCACACGAAGTAAATATTATGCTTCCGAATGAGGTTAAGGTAGAAACCAAAACTGAAAGAAGGAGTAATCCCATTATTACCCTGACATCCATCGACAAGCAACTTATCGGGCATGTTGCTGCAAAGATCAGATCTCTCCGTCCACCCGAACCTTACAAAGGAAAAGGGATCAAGTTTGTTGGAGAACAGCTTAGAAGGAAGGCTGGGAAATCTGCTAGTGTTTAATCTGGAAAAGTAAAAAATCATGGCCTTAACCAAGTTGGAAAGAAGAACA
The DNA here is from genome assembly GCA_026391475.1 of Bacteroidia bacterium. Lineage (GTDB taxonomy): Bacteria > Bacteroidota > Bacteroidia > Bacteroidales > VadinHA17 > LD21. The sequence goes on from JAPLED010000111.1 coordinate 50,013, forward strand.
AGGATCAAAATGAGGATCCGAAAAAAAATAAATGGTACTGCAGAAGCTCCAAGGCTTGCAGTTTACCGTAGCAATAAACAGATTTATGTTCAGGTTGTTGACGACCTGAATGGTGTTACTCTTCTGTCGGCCTGCTCTAAAGAAAAAGAGATTGCAGCCAAAACAGGTATAAAGAAAATTGAACAGGCTAAACTCGTAGGAAAGCTTCTTGCTACCAAATGCAAAGAAAAGGGCATTGAGAAAGTCATTTTCGACAGAAGCGGATATAAATATCATGGCAGAGTAAAATCATTGGCTGATGCAGCCCGCGAAGGCGGATTAAAATTCTAATGAATTATGGGAAACGGTATAAGAAAAGTTAAAACCAGCGATCTCGAACTTAAGGATAGACTTGTTAGCATCCAGAGAGTAACCAAAGTTACCAAAGGGGGACGTACATTCAGTTTTTCAGCTATTGTTGTAGTTGGAAATGAGGACGGTATCGTCGGACATGGTCTTGGTAAAGCCAGTGAAGTTACCACAGCTATTGCAAAAGGTATCGAAGATGCAAAAAAGAATCTGATAAAAGTACCTGTTATCAATGGAACAATACCTCACGAACAGGTTGCTAAATTCGGCGGTGCAAAAGTATTCATCAAACCTGCTTCTGAAGGTACTGGTGTTAAAGCAGGGGGAGCTATGCGTGCTGTTCTTGAGAGCGTCGGTGTGAAAAATGTACTCGCAAAGTCAAAGGGTTCATCAAACCCTCACAACCTTGTGAAAGCAACTTTTGCAGCTCTTCTCGAAATGAGAGACGCTTTCTCAGTTGCTGAACACAGAGGTATTACAATGGAAAAAGTTTTTAACGGTTAGAAAAGAACATTACGATGGCAAAAATTCGTATAACCCAGGTAAAAAGTAAAAACGGAAAACCCGAAAGGCAGAAAAGAACTATTGAAGCTCTCGGTATTCATAAATTAAACCATAGTGTTGAACATGAAGCTACCCCCCAGATATTAGGAATGGTGGTAAAAGTAAGACACCTGGTTAAAGTTGAAAATATTTAAGGTATTAAACATATTTATAATACAAAGTTATGGATTTGAGTAACTTAAGACCGGCTAAAGGGTCAATTAAAAAAAGTAAGCGTCTCGGTCGCGGTCAAGGCTCCGGAAAAGGAGGCACATCGACAAGGGGGCATAAAGGCGCTAAATCCAGATCTGGTTATAGCAAGAAAATCGGATTTGAAGGTGGCCAGATGCCTCTTCAGAGACGTGTTCCAAAATTTGGTTTTAAAAATATCAACCGCAAAGAGTATAAAGGTATCAATATCAGTACCCTTCAAAACCTTGCTGAACAGAATAATTTGGAAAAAATCGATTTTGAGGTACTTGTAATGGCCGGCCTGGTTTCTAAAAATGCATCGGTTAAAATTCTGGGCAAGGGAACTCTTGAAAGAAAACTTGAAGTTCATGCCCATGCATTCAGCAAGTCAGCTATCGAAGCAATTAAAGCCAAAAAGGGAACCGCTGTAATACTATAATTTCATGAAACTGTTTCAGACTATAAAAAATATCTTTAAGATAGAAGATCTTCGCGCAAGACTAATCTATACTTTTGGAATTATTTTATTATACAGATTGGGTAAATATGTTACCCTTCCGGGCATTGACCCTTCACAGCTGGCTAACCTCAGGAACCAGACCTCTTCGGGTATTATGGGTCTGCTCGACATGTTCTCGGGGGGTGCTTTTTCGCGGGCTTCGGTTTTTGCCCTCGGGATTATGCCTTACATCTCTGCTTCCATTGTAGTCCAGTTGCTTGGTATCGTTTTCCCTTATTTCCAGAAATTACAGAAAGAGGGAGAGAGCGGAAGACGCAAAATGAATCAGTATACAAGATATCTTACGGTTCTTATACTTATACTACAGGCACCTACATACCTTTTAAACCTTTCAGCCCAACTTCCTCCCAGCGCATTTGTCCTTTCGGGTTTCTTCTTTAAGTTTTCATCAGTAGTAATCCTTACTGCAGGAACAATGTTTGTAATGTGGCTGGGAGAAAAGATAACCGATAAGGGTATTGGGAACGGAATTTCACTTATAATAATGATAGGTATCGTTGCCCGGATGCCGGCGAACTTCATTTTTGAAGCAGGAACAAGGATGAACGGCGCAGGCGGTGCCATTGCCCTTATAGTTGAGATATTATTTTTGTTTATTGTTGTTCTTGGTGTAATTCTTCTTGTACAGGGGACACGGAGGGTTCCTGTTCAGTACGCCAGAAGAATCGTTGGAAATAAACAATATGGAGGGGTACGTCAGTATATACCACTTAAGGTAAATGCTGCCGGAGTAATGCCGATCATTTTTGCCCAGGCAATCATGATGCTCCCTATGATCATCGCCGGCTACGCAAATTCGGGTTCGGGCTTTATTGTTGCCTTCTCGAATATGTACGGATTCTGGTATAACCTGGTAACTGCAATTTTAATTATTGTCTTTACCTATTTCTACACGGCAATTACCATTAATCCTGTGCAGATGGCAGAAGATATGAAGAAAAACGGAGGGTTTATTCCGGGTATCAAACCAGGAAGGAAAACGGTGGAATTTCTCGACACAATTATGTCGAGGATCACATTCCCCGGTTCTGTTTTCCTGGCAATTGTTGCTATCCTGCCCTCTATAGCAGTGAAAGCACATGTAACGCCACAATTTGCACAATTTTATGGAGGCACATCACTTCTCATTCTTGTCGGGGTTATTCTTGACACCCTTCAACAGATTGAAAGTCATTTGCTTATGCGTCATTACGACGGCTTGATGAAATCAGGTCGTATTAAAGGAAGATCAGGTTCTGTTACATCGATATAATTAGTTTAGCGTTCTTTGATGTTGTATTTAAAGACTGATGAAGAGGTAGGGTTGTTAAAAGAGAGCAATATGCTGGTGTCACGGACACTCGCGGAGATTGCTTCAATAATCAGACCCGGGATCACTACACTTTATCTCGATAGCATAGCCGAATCGTTTATCCGCGATAATGGTGCAACTCCGGCTTTCAAGGGATATGGTGGTTTTCCGAATGTACTCTGCACATCTGTAAACGATGAAGTGGTTCACGGTATCCCATCGGACTATATCCTTAAAGAGGGCGATATAATATCAATCGATTGCGGAGTGATATTAAACGGGTGGTATGGCGACAGTGCATATACTTTCCCCGTCGGTGAGATAAAGGAAGAGGTAAGGCGCCTGCTCGATTATACCAGAGCCGCACTTGAGGAAGGGGTTAAAGAAGCTGTTGCCGGAAACAGGGTTGGAGATATCTCTTTCGCAGTACAAACCAAAGCAGAAAGCGGAGGTTATTCTGTTGTCAGAGAACTCGTAGGACATGGAATTGGCAGGAAATTGCATGAACAACCTGAAGTACCTAATTACGGTAAGCAGGGAACCGGACCAAAGATGGAAAAAGGACTTGTTATTTGCATCGAACCTATGATTAATGCCGGGAAAAAAGAGACATTGCAGATGAAAGACGGGTGGACCATTAAGACAGCTGACAGTAAGCCTTCGGCGCATTTTGAATATGCTGTTGCTGTTGATAAGGGGAATGCAGATGTATTAACAACTTTTGAATTTATAGAAAAAGTTTTAAATAAAATGTAATCGTATGGCTAAACAACCATCAATTGAGCAGGACGGTACTATCATCGAAGCCCTTTCTAATGCAATGTTCAGGGTGGAACTCGAAAATGGTCACGTTATTACTGCACATATCTCGGGAAAGATGAGAATGCATTACATAAAGATCTTGCCGGGCGATAAAGTAAAGGTGGAAATGTCACCATATGATTTAACAAAAGGAAGAATAACATTCAGGTATAAATAAGAAATATTAAGGTAATGAAAGTAAGAGCATCTGTAAAAAAGCGCAGTTCTGATTGTAAGATAGTCAAACGAAAAGGTCGCATTTACGTTATTAATAAGAAAAATCCCAAGTTCAAACAGAGACAGGGATAATTTTAACTAATTTTGCACATCATTTAAGAAAAGTTTTATATGGCACGTATTGTTGGTGTAGATTTACCAAGAAATAAAAGAGGCGAAGTTGGACTGACTTACATCTACGGAGTAGGCAGAAGCATTGCTCAAAAAGTACTCGATGAGGCTGGCGTTGACAGGAATGCTAAGGTCGAAGAGTGGAATGATGAACAGATCAATTCCATCCGGAGGATTCTGAACGATAATTATAAGCTTGAAGGTGAACTCCGCTCGGAGACACAAATGAACATAAAGAGGCTTATGGATATTGGCTGCTACCGGGGTGTTCGTCACAGAATAGGTCTTCCTGTAAGAGGACAGAGCACTAAGAATAACGCCAGAACCCGGAAAGGGAGAAAGAAAACTGTTGCAAATAAGAAAAAAGCTACTAAATAAATAGATTATGGCAAAGAAGACTGGAGCATTAAAGAAGAGGGTCGTTAAGGTTGAACCTTCAGGCCATGCACATGTTCATTCATCATTTAATAATATTATTGTTACTCTGACAAATAATTCAGGTCAGGTAATTTCATGGGCATCAGCAGGGAAGATGGGATTCAAAGGTTCCAAGAAAAACACACCCTATGCTGCTCAAATGGCATCTGAGGAATGTGGCAAAGTGGCTTATGATCTTGGATTAAGAAAAGTGAAGGTGTTTGTTAAAGGTCCGGGTGCTGGTCGTGAATCAGCAATCAGGTCAATAAGCAATACCGGCATCGAAGTTACTGAAATCGTTGACGTAACACCAATGCCTCATAACGGTTGCCGTGCTCCCGGAAGAAGAAGAGTATAAGAAATTATAGAATTGATTATTTGTAAGTTATAAATTTATAGCACAATGGCAAGATATACTGGCCCCAAAACAAGAATAGCAAGAAAATTCGGCGAACCTATTTTCGGTCCCGACAAGCACCTGGAAAGGAAAAATTTCCCCCCGGGGCAGCATGGAATGAACAAAAAGAGGAAGAAGACTTCAGAATATGGTGTTCAGCTCAGGGAAAAGCAGAAAGCAAAATATACATATGGTATGCTCGAGCGTCAATTCCGCAATACTTTTGAGAAAGCCTCAAGAAGTAAAGGCGTTACAGGCGAAGTGCTGCTGCAACTGCTTGAAGCTAGACTCGATAACGTAGTTTACCGTCTGGGTGTTGCTCCGACAAGAGCAAGCGCACGTCAGCTCGTTTCACACAGGCACATAACCGTTAACGGAACCGTAGTAAACATTCCTTCATGCCAGCTAAAACCAGGTGATATTATCGGCGTTCGCGAGAAATCAAAATCTCTTGAGTCGATCGCTGATTCACTTACAACCAGGAAGTATACAAAACTTTCATGGCTCGAGTGGGATGACACACAAATGGCAGGTAAATTTATGAACATGCCTGAACGTACTGATATTCCTGAAAACATTAAGGAACAACTGATAGTTGAATTGTATTCTAAATAATAACCTAAGATAAATTCTATGGCCATTTTATCATTCCAGAAGCCTGATAAAGTAATAATGCTGGAAGCGGACAACAAACACGGAAAATTCGAATTCCGTCCGCTTGAACCTGGCTATGGTATTACTGTCGGCAATGCACTGAGAAGAATACTTCTCTCTTCGCTTGAGGGTTTTGCCATCACAACGGTTAAGATTGAGGGCATAGACCATGAGTTCTCTACCATAACCGGTGTAATGGAGGACGTAACCGAGATTATACTGAACTTGAAACAGGTGCGTTTTAAGAGGACAGTTGACGATGTTGATCATGAGAAAATCATAATTAAAATCAGTGGTCAGGAGATTTTTAAAGCTGGTAACCTTAATAATGCTCTGAGCAACTTCGAGGTGTTAAATACCGAACTGGTTATCTTCAGAATGGAACCGGATGTTAAAATGCAAATAGAACTTACTGTTAATAAAGGCAGAGGTTATGTCCCGGCTGAAGAAAACCAACCGGTTGACAGTGAGTTTGGACTTATCGCTATTGATGCTATTTTTACTCCTATCCGGAACGTAAAATATACGGTTGAAAATTACCGTGTTGAGCAAAAAACTGACTATGAGAAACTTTTTTTTGAGATCGAAACCGACGGATCAATTCACCCGAAAGATGCTCTTAAAGAAGCGGCAAAAATTCTCATTTATCACTTTATGCTCTTCTCCGATGAGAAGATTACCCTCGATTCGGATGATAAAATGGCAAATGAGGAGTTTGATGAGGAAGTATTGCATATGAGACAGTTGCTGAAGACAAAACTGGTCGACCTTGACCTTTCTGTAAGAGCACTTAACTGTCTTAAAGCTGCAGAAGTTGAAACACTTGGTGACCTGGTGAAGTTTAATAAGAATGACCTTCTTAAATTCAGAAACTTTGGCAAGAAATCTCTCACCGAGCTTGATGAGTTGTTAGAATCCATGAGCCTTTCTTTTGGAATGGATGTAAGCAAGTATAAGTTAGAGAAAGATTAATTTGAGAACTGGTTAAGGAAATAGAGAAATGCGACATTCAAGAGTTATTAACCATTTAGGAAGAACAAGTTCACACAGGAAGGCGATGCTTGCAAACATGGCTACATCACTTATCCTTCATAAAAGGATTACTACCACAACAGCCAAAGCGAAAGCACTTCGTACCTTTGTTGAACCTCTTATAACTAAATCGAAAGAAGATTCAACACACTCAAGGAGAGTGGTATTCAGTTATCTGAAAGATAAGACTGCAGTTGCTGAATTGTTCAGAGAGGTATCCCCAAAAATAGCTGAGCGCCCGGGTGGATATACACGTATATTGAAAATCGGCAACAGAATAGGTGATAATGCAGATATGTGCATTCTCGAACTTGTTGATTACAACGAAGCTATGCTCGGTGGAGAAACTGCAAAAACTAAAACAACAAGAAGAAGAAGAGCACCCAGGAAAAAAGAGAAGACAGTAGCTGAGACAAAAGCTCCTAAAGCTGTTAAAGCAAAAGCTGAAAAGACTGAAAAACCTATTGCAAAGGTTGAAGAAACCAACGGAGAATCAGTTCCAGAAAAATAAAAAAATGTTTAAATAAATATTTAAAAAGAAAGGGATGGTTCAGTAAAGACTTAATCCCTTTTTTTGTATATTACATAATTGTTTAATATTAAAATAAAAATCTATGGGTCAGATAGTTAGTATACACGCTCGCGAGATTCTCGATTCCCGCGGCAATCCAACAATTGAAGTTGATGTTATGACAACCAGTGGTCATTTCGGCAGGGCAGCAGTGCCATCAGGTGCATCGACCGGAGAAAACGAAGCACTTGAACTCAGGGACGGTGACAAAAATCGTTATCTGGGTAAAGGTGTTCTGAAAGCTGTTCATAATGTTAATAATGTTATTGCCGAAGAGGTAATCGGAATGGATGTTACCGACCAGGCCGAAATTGATAAAAAAATGATCGACCTCGATGGTACAAAGACAAAAAGTAGCCTGGGAGCCAACGCAATCCTCGGAGTCTCTCTGGCTGTTGCCAAAGCTGCTGCTTCCTACCATGGATTACCCTTGTTCCGTTATATCGGAGGGGTAAATGCAGTTACACTTCCTGTTCCGATGATGAATATCATTAACGGAGGATCTCATTCAGATGCTCCGATCGCTTTCCAGGAATTTATGATCAGACCGGTAGGAGCTCCATCATTCAGAGAAGGATTACGTATGGGAGCAGAGGTATTCCATTCATTGAAAAAGGTTCTTAAAGAGCGTGGATTAAGCACTGCTGTTGGTGATGAGGGTGGATTTGCTCCCAAACTTGATGGTACAGAAGATGCTCTTGAAACAATTCTTAAGGCAATAAGCGTAGCAGGTTACAAACCGGGCTCTGATATTACTATCGCTCTCGATCCTGCAGCATCAGAATTCTATAAGGATGGGATGTATAATTATTCGAAATTTGAAGGACCAAAAGGGGCAAGAAAAACTTCTAAAGAGCAAGTGGATTATTTTGAACAACTGATAAATAAATACCCGATAGATTCTATCGAGGATGGAATGGCAGAAAATGATTGGGACGGCTGGAAGATGCTCACAGACAGGATTGGTAGACGCTGCCAGATAGTTGGTGATGATGTATTCGTTACCAATGTGGATTACCTGAAAAAAGGTATTGAGATGGGTTGCGCAAATTCAATCCTTATTAAGGTTAACCAGATCGGAACCCTTACCGAAACTCTCAATGCAATTGAGATGGCTCACAGGGCTGGCTATACAACTGTTACATCGCACCGCTCTGGTGAAACTGAAGATACAACAATTGCAGATATAGCAGTTGCAACTAATTCAGGCCAGATCAAAACCGGATCAGCTAGCAGGACCGATAGGATTGCTAAGTACAATCAGTTGCTCAGAATTGAAGAGACACTTGGCGGCTTAGCTGTTTACGGTTATAAAAAATAATCTTAAATTACCCATCCAGTCTCACTTTCCGACGTTATTAACAAATGTTGATAACTTATGTTAAAATCGGGTTTATAACAACGACGATAATTTTATTGTTTTTCAATTTTCTTAGTATAAATTTGATTCATCAGGTGAGCGATAAAAGACTGCTCAAAAGATGTGGAAACGGAAAAGGTTACTTAAATGAAGCAAGATCCGTTTCGGTCAGACCCTCGGGTCTGCGCATCAGGCGAGCCGAAACCTGGACTAAAAGGACTTCGCGTCCCGGATGTTCAGTAAGTCAACGAAAACCGGAAACGTTCTTTCAGCGATTGAGTCACAGGGCTTCAGAATATGAAGGGCTTCGGCCCCGGGTTAACTGAAACTGATGTCATATCCTTCGGGAAATGTGCAACAGAGCCTGAAAGACAATTCGTCCCGGAAGTCCGCCTTAAAACGGACAAAAGGACAGCCGGAAGGTTCTGCTGTAACAGGCAAAACCCGAAAGCCATGGGTTGCATAAACAGATCTTGTATCCGATTAAGCAGCCGGTCAGAATAACAGTAATCTGACATCGTTAGCAGCCTCGGCTGAAAACGATGAGTGGGAACTAATCCTAGCGAATAGTTCCCATTATTGTTTT